>NZ_JACMYP010000312.1 GCF_020889705.1 Bradyrhizobium altum
TGAGCCGACCTCCTCGGCAAGCCCAGCGAGGGGCAGTTTCAGCACGCGGCCCGGTCCCTTGGCGATCAGCACAAGGTCGCTGCCCAGCTCGAGTGCTGCCACGACGCCATGATTGATGCCGTCGACCCGGCTGTGCAGCGAATAGAGCGGCTTGCCGTCTTCGCCCAGCCGGATCACGAGGCCGTAGGAACGCGGCGGCGCCCACGGCTTGATGACGCCCATCGTCTTGATGTGCGCGCCCTGCATCGGCTCCTTGAACGAGAAGCCCGAGCGCAGCCGCGGCGCCACCCAATAGGCCGGCTCGATCTCGGCCATCATGCGGCGCCGATAGGCCGGCTCGCGCAGCACGAATTCGATCAGCTGGGTGCGTGCGGTGAACGCCGTGAGCCAATAGCCGCCGCTGGTGGCCTTCGACAGCCGCGACGGATACACCGGCAGGTGGCCGAGCACGATCTGCGGCGGCGTGCCATCCGCAACAAGCACGAGACGATGCCGCCAGCTCTCGCTGACCAGCACGCCATCGCCGCGCGCGCAGGCGCCGAACGCGTAGCCGAGCTTCGAGGCCAGCGGCTTCACCGATCCGGTCCTGGGATCGAGCCGGAACACCCGGCCGCTCCGGTTGAGCTCCATCAGGTCGCGCGCCCAATCGTCGACGCCGCAGGTCGTCGAGCCGTCGGTCGCGATCAACGCTCCGTCGTCCGCCAGCGTCAACGCGTTGATCGCATTGAAGGCGGCGTCGCTGAACGTCACGCTCGGCTCGCCCGATGAGGGATTGGCGTAGAGGCGCACCTCGCGGCCGCCGAGCGCGACCGCGAGGCCGCCGTCGGCGAGCGCACAAAGCGCCGAGATCGGCCGCTCGAAGCTGCGCAACTCGGTCGCGGTGCTGCCGTCGAGGCCCAGCAGACGCCGGCCGTCGGCGACATAGAGGTTGCGGCCATCGGTCGCGAGATCCTCGGGTGCCTCGCATTCCAGCAGGGTGGTCGCGGCCTCCAGTTTCTGGTTCGGCTTGAGCGCGCCGTCGAACGACGGCACGGTGATGGTGGCCTCGCCACGGCCGAGAAAGCGGTTGGCGAATTCCCTGACGGCCGCGATCACGACAGCTTCCCCCAGCGTTTGTCATACTGCACGAAGTTCGGATCGACATTGTCGAGCTTGTAGCGGCCGATCCGGTTGTTCATGATGCCGCCGAGATAGAGGTAGCCGCGATGCTCGCGCATCGAGGTGATCATCGGGTGGTTCTCGCCGCGAAGGTCCCAGAACGATTCGAGGATCTTGCCTTGCTCGTTGAACTTGACCACGCAGCCGGTGTTGATGTTCGGGAACAGCCATTCGTCGACCGGGACGCGCTTCGCCATGCGGCGGCGGAAGCCGGGCATCTTCCAGGCGAGGTCGAGCGAGGGGCTGCGCATGCCGACCAGCGCCAGCCAGTAATTGCCGTCGGAGGCGAGATTGATGTTGTCGGGATAGCCCGGCAGATTGTCCATCACCACCTCGACCTGGCCCTTCTTCGGCCCCGCGAACCACAGCCGCTTGATTGAGCAGCCGAAGGTTTCGGCGAACAGGATCGACTGGCCGTCGCTGGCGACGCAGATGCCGTTGGGGAATTTGAGGCCGCGCAGCGCAGTGTGCGTGGCGCCGGTCTTGGTGTCGTAGCAGATGATGCGGCCGTTGCCGCGGGCCTCGAGCCCGTCGATCGGCCATTCGTCCATCTCGTAGCGCACGGTGGCTTCGGAGAAGAAGATCAGGCCGTCATCGGTGATGTCGAGGTCGTCGGCCAGCCGCAGGCGGCTGTCGTCGTTCACCGAATGCATGCTGCGATTGGTCTCGTCGGTCGCCTTTTCCACGGTGCCGTCCGGCGTGATCCGGTACAGGCCCATGCCGCCGATGCAGACATAGAGATTGTCCTGCCGGTCGAACGCCATGCCGAGCGGCTGGCCGCCGATATGGGCGAACACCTCCATGCGCTGATAGTCGGGCGCGAAGAAGCGCATGATGTCGCCATGGCGCGAGCCGGCGTAGAGATTGTTGTTGCGGTCGAGGATCACGTCCTCCGGCGCCTCGATGCGGCCGAGACCGATCAATTCGACGTCGCGCAGCTTGTCGTTCTGCTCGAACGGGCCGCCCTGGCCGATCTCGGTGGCCGGGGGCGGCGGCAATGCGTGATAGGTCGGCGCGACATAGACCTTGCTGATGATGCGGGTGCGGTTCTTCTGCCAGCGGATGTCGACCATCGCGGCGATCAGCAGGATGCCTGCGAGCGCCATGCGGTTGATGCCGCCGCGCGCATTGAGCGTGGTCAGGCCGTTGGTGATCAAGAGCACGATCAGCACGCCGACCAGCGATTTGGCGACCGAGCCCTTGCCGCCGCCGAGCGTGATACCGCCGAGCACGGTTGCGGTCAGCACGATCACCTCGAGGCCGACGCCGATGTCGCCGCCGACGGTGCCGAGCCTTGCGGCGAAGAACAGCGCGGCGATGCTGGTCAGCGCACCGCTCGCGACATAGCACAGCGCGATGGTGCGGCGAACCGGAATGCCGGAATTGTAGGCCGAGCGGCGCGAGCCGCCGATCGCGGTGATGTGCCAGCCCGGGCGCAGCCGGGTCATGAAGATATGACCGAAGATCGCGATCGCTATGTAGACAAGGGCGACGCTCGGAATGCCGAGCACGTCGCCGCCGCCGATGAAATTCCAGGACGGGATGTCGGGAAAGGCCGCGGCGATCGAATTGGAGTAGCGCTGGATCAGCAGGTCGAATGCCGAGCGGTAGATGATCAAGGTGATCAGCGTGGTGATGAAGGCGCGCAGCCTCAAGTATCCGATCAGGACGCCGTTGACGGCGCCGAGCAGTGCGCCGCAGGCGAGGGTGGCGACCACCACCGCAGGCACCGGCCAGTTCAGCACGTCGAGCAGATAGAGCGCGCAGAAGTCCGTCAGCGCGAAGATCGAGCCGACCGACAGATCGATGCCGCCGACGATGACCACCAGCGCCATGCCGAGTCCGATGAAGCCGATCTCGCCGGCCTGCCGCGCGGTGTCGGCAAGGCTCGCCGGCGACAGGAAGTGATCGATGGAGCGGCTGAGCGCGAAGCCGACGATCAGCAGAAGGATCACCGGAATGGCGGTCTCGGTCCAACGCTTGGACAGGATCTCGCCGAGGAGATGATCCGGCCAGTAGCGGTAACGCAGGCTCGTCAGGGTGTCGCGCATCGGCATTCCAGCAGGGCGTTGGATTTCGGGAGATCGACGTCCCGGGGCGGGGTGCACCCGGGACGTCAAGCGGACGTGGCCGCGCTATTTCTTCAGGTCACTGAGATTCCAGCACGCGGTCTGGCTGTCGGCGTTCTCCTTGGTGATCGGAATCAGGGTGGTGTATTCCGAACCCTTGATCGAGCCGGCCTTGGCGCCGGACGACAGCAGCCATTTGATGGTGCCTGCCATCTGCGCGGCCTGAGTCGGCACGTCGTAGCTCAGGTTGAGGTCGAAGGCGCCGGACTTCACGAGTTCGCAGGCGCCCTTGCGCTCGCCGCCGCCGGAGGTCGCCACGAACACCTTGCCGGTCAGACCGGCTTCTTTCACCGCGGCCGCGGTGCCGATGTCCATGCCGTCCCAGAAGCCGACGATGCCGCAGAGATCGGGATTCTGCTTCAGCACCGTCTGGGTGATCGCCTTGGCCTTTGCCGCATCCCAGTCGGCCGCCTGGCTCGAGACCACCTTGATCTCGGGATGCTTGGCGAGCACGTTCTCGACGCCCTTGAGCGTGTAGGCGCTGGCCGCCGCCGAGAGCGCGCCCTGCACGATGGCGATCTTGTTCGACTTGCCCTGGCAGGCCTTGACCACGGCCTCAGTGTCCTTCTCGCCGATCTCGATCCAGTTGGCGCCGACGAAGGCCGACGAGCGATAGGCCGATCCCATGTTGATCTGGATGACGTAGATGCCTTCGTTCTCGGCCCGCTGCAGCAGCTTGGCGTAGGTCTGCACGTCCGGATTGTGGATCACCATCACGGCCGGCTTCTCCGAGATCAGCGAGGTCACCGCCTGCGCGCCGGCATTGGTGTTCCAGTTGGGATCGCGGATCTCGAACTTGACGCCGAGCGGCTCGAGCTCCTTCTTCATGCCGGCGTACCAGCCTTCGGTGAGGTCGAAGTTCATGGCGACCGGAACATAGGCCACCGTCTTGCCGGCGAGGGCCTCCTTGAACGGCTTCTGGAACGGCTCGTCCAGGCCCTGCTGGGCCAGAGCCGGTGCGGCGATGGCCGCGAGCCCGAGCGCTGCGGCGATCACCTTGGCAGTCCTGACAGCGTATTTCATTGCTTCCTCCTTGGTCGTGATTGATCTTTTTGTGGCTTGGTTCAGATGTCGCCCTGCTGTGCCGTTTCTTCGTTGCGCGGATTCAGGAATGAATCGGTGATGACGGCGAGCAGCAGGACGACGCCCTTGACGAGGTTTTGTCCGGCGTAGGAGATGTCCATGATGGTCATGCCGTTCAGCATGGTGCCGATCAGCAGCGTTCCGATGATGACGTTGAGCACGCCGCCGCGGCCGCCCGACAACCCGATGCCGCCGAGCACGACGACGAGAATGACGTCGTAGATCAGGGTCGAATTGAAGACGCGGGTCGGCATCGAGTTGACCGACGCCGCCATCACCAGGCCTGCAAAGCAGCCGATCAGGGCCGCGACGACATATTGCAGCACGATGATCGGCCGCGAGGGGATGCCGGTGACGCGGGCCGCATAGGGATTGTCGCCGATCGCGTAGATGTAGGCGCCCCAGCGCGTCTGGCGCAGCAGGAAGGCGACCACCACGCAGGCGATCGCGAACATCACGATCGAGGTCGGGATACCGAGGATGGTGCCTTGTCCGAGCCGCTCGAAGCCCTGCATGCCGTCGCTCCACTGCACGACGTCGAGCTGAAACAGCGCGGCCTGTCCGAGGCCGGCGAGCAGCAGGCCGGTCGCCAGCGTCGCAAACAGCGAAGGGACTTCCGCGTAGGCGATAAGCCAGCCATTGACCAGGCCGAAGGCGATCGTGAGCAGCACGGCCGTCAGCAGCGAGGCCGGCAGCGAGTGGCCGTTCTGCACCATCTGCAGCACGAGACCTGGAGGGACCGCGAGCGCTGCGATCAGCGAGATGTCGATGCCGCGCCCGATCACGACCAGCGCCATGGCGAGCCCGAGGATGCCGAGCACCGCCACGTTCTGCAGCAGCGTCAGCATGTTCTCCGGCGTCAGAAAGCCGCGCAGGAAAATCGAGAACGCCAGGAAGAGCACGGCGAATACGGCGAAGACGATCTCCTGTTGATTGAACCGCAATCGCTTCATTCCTCGTCCTTCCTGCTGCTATGGCTGCGCCGTCGGCCTGGATCTCGTGCGGGAGCCGGTCGTGACGCGGCTCGGCCGCGTCCTGCCGGCGACCGCGGCGTCGACGAAGGCGCCGACGGCGTTGATGTAGGCCTCGATCGAGGTGCCGCGTCGGCGGTACTTCGCGCGCTTGACGTACCAGTCCTGCAGCAGCGGCTTGATCAGCGACGCCGTCAGCGTGACCTGGTCGATGGCGAACATCCCGCTGGCGACGCCTTGTTTGAGGACGTCGGCGATGATCTTCTCGGTCATCACCTCCATCTCGATGGCGCGCTGGCGTTCCGCGGGCGGAAACGACTTTGCTTCCATGAAGGAGAACACGAACCAGGGCTGCATCGCCTCGCTCATGCGAACGTGGGTGGCGATGATCCAGTGCAGGTGCTTGCGTGCATCCTGCTTCACGCTGCCGGGCGGTGCGGTGAGGACCTCGGCGGCCGTTTGGGCGACCTCGCCGAGGATCATCGACAGCAGCGTCGGCTTGCTGTCGAAATAGGTATAGAGGCCGCCCATGCTGAGGCCGGACGCCTCCGCGAGCTGGCGCAGCGTGGTGGCGTGAAAGCCGTGCTTGTTGGACAGCGTGAGCGTCGCGCCGATGATGCGCGTGAGGTTCGGAACGGCGAGATGCGGCTTCTGGACCCGGATGGAATCCCGATGACGTTCGAGAATGCGTGCGCAAAGCACGTCCATCGCGAACGCATTCGTCCCCGGCCGCTGACGCGCGAGACCCACGTTGCCTCCCTGGCTATGTCCCCGGACCATTCATTTGGTTGCCGATCCGGGCCGGGCTTTGCGCCCTTGCTTAATTCCTAGCCCACGAACCGCCGTTCGGAAAAGGGGGATGATCAATTTTTCTGAGAGAGCGCTCGCTCGTTTTTTGGCCCGACGCCGCTTGCCTGGAGTTCGGCGCCGCTCCGGCGCTGTTCGGGAACTTTTCGCGCTGAAAGGTCAGCACAAATTCCCGGCACTCCGGCCGATCACGTTGCCGGTTAGACGGCCGTCACATTCCAGATATAAAGAACGCAGGCTCGCTGGCCGGAAGGTCAACCCGCACAGACATGCTGGCCGAATTTCACCCACGGTCACTTTGGGCCGAAGCAAGGTTATGACGGCAGTTGGATCATATAGTGCACGCGCGGGCGCTGCGATCGGCGCCGACGCTCCGGGAGCCTCCGCAACGTCGCGGTATCTGTTCGGGATTTGTGCTGCGCTGCTGATCGGCAGCATCTGCGCGGTTGCCGCGCAGCAGCGCGACACCGTCACGGCATCCGCAGCGATCGAATTCAACATTCCGGCCCAGCAGCTTGCGAGCGCGCTGCAGGCTTATGGCGAACGAACCGGCGTTCAGGTGCTCTATGAGAGCAATTCTGCGACGGGACGGAAGTCGACCTCGGTCGAAGGCAGCCTCACGCCCGAGGATGCATTGAATGTGCTGCTGACGGGAACCGATCTGAAGGTCCAGTACATTCGTCCGGATGCCATCACGCTTGCTTCGCGCGCCGCGCGCGCCGACCATCCGCCGGCGAGCCCGCTTGCGACCGCGGATCTGTCGCTCGGCACGCTTCAGGTGCGGGCGACCAGTGACGGCAACGATACCGGCGCGCTGCGCGACTACAGCGAAAGCCTGCAGCTCGACCTTCAGAAAGCGTTACAGAAGAATATCGGGTCTCGCGGCGGCAGCTATCAGCTCGTTGTCGATCTGTGGATCGATCCCTCGCGCACGATCCAGCGAACCCAGCTGTTGAGATCGACCGGCGATCAGAACCGTGATGCCGCCGTGACCGCGGCGCTGCAAGGATTGACCGTCAGCCGAACGACGCCCGCGAATGCGTCGCAGCCGGTGCGGATCGCGATCCGGGTGAAATCGTTCCAATGATTGACAACGACACCAGCGGAGCGGATGGCGTGCGCGGCTTGAGGCCGATGACGCTGCTGTTTCATCCCGAGGATCCGAGCGCGTGGACCTCGGGCGAGGTGCTGCGTCTGCTCCTGGTGCCGGCCATCGCGGCCCTGTTGTTCGTCGGGGGAATTTACTGGATCCGGTTGCAGCCTCCGGCTGGACCGGCAAGCCGGGAGCAGAGCTCGATCGTCCAGGTTCGGTTGCTGCCGAGCCCGTCGCCTGCGCCGATTCCGGTTGCGCCCGTGTCGCAGCCGCAAACCGCGACCCTCGCGAGCCGGACCGAGGTGTCGCTGGAGAGCTCCGATCCGCCGCTCGACAATCTGACCGCTGCCCCGGCGCGGGAGCCGATGCCGGCGGAGCCAACCGTGCCGAGCCTGCGTCCGACGCCGTCGCCCGCCGATGCGCCGCCCAACAGTGTCGCCGTGAAATTTCAGCAGGCGCTGCTTCGTCACGTGGCACGCTACCAGCGCTATCCGAACGCGGCGCGGCTCGGTCGGCTGCACGGGGCGGTCGAGACGCTGTTCTCCATGCAGCGGGACGGCACCCTGCTCGAGGTCTGGGTCAAGACCAGTTCCGGACAGGCCGTGCTCGACAAGGCTGCGGTCGACGCGATCCGGCGGGCGCAGCCGCTGCCGTTGATCCCGTCGGCGCTGCCCGACCGGCTCAATATTCAGATCACTTTGGTCTTCGACCCGGCCTGATTCAATTGTGCGGTCGCGTTCGGCTTCGCAAGCGCGAGCGGCAGTTCATTGTTTGGATGTGACCGCGATGCACCAGCTTGCGTGTCGTTCGGTGTCGACTTGTTGCCGTCATAAATGTGTTGTGCGCGGCCGTTACGAGATGGGCAGCTTCAAGAACAATTCAATCTGGATATCGGGCTGGTGTCTGGGAGGCCGCGGAACGTGGCTGAAATCAATCGAGTGCGGCTGCGGGGCCAGCTTGCAGATAACTACGACGGCCTGGTCAAGAAATTGACCCGCCGTCTGGGATCGTCGGACTTCGCCTACGAGGCCCTGCACGAGACGTTCCTGCGGCTGGAGCGGGTCACTGACGCCGTGCCGATCCGCAGCCCCGCCGATTATATCTTCCGTATCGCGATCAACATCGCCCGGGATCGCCAGAAGGCGCAGAATCTGCGCGTCAGTGCGGCCGAAATCGATTCATTGCTCGACGTCAGCGACGACGGACCGAGCCCGGCGCGAATCGTCGAGGCGCGCTCCGATATTGATGCCTTCAAGCGGGCGCTGGCCGAATTGCCGGAGCGGCCGCGCGATGTGCTTTATAGCATTACGATCGAGGGACGGACGCCGAGCGATGTGGCAACCCGCCTCGGTGTCAGCGTGCGAACGGTGGAAAGCGATTTGAAGTTGGCCCTGAGCCATTGTGCCGATTGCCTCGATTATACTCTGATCCGTCGTCTCGGCGGTCCTCGTCCCCGTACGTGATCGCATTCGCCGCGGCCGCGACGCGCGCCGTCACGCGGAGCCGGCCGTCGAAATTTGTTGCCGGAACTATTTCCAACAACTGCAGGCGCTTGACCTGAAATCAGGGGGCACAAGCTGCAGGATTTTCAACCTCTGTTCTGCGGGATAGCGGGCTTTCCGTCGTCTATAGGGTAGAGAGCGATCTCATAAGGACCGTTTGGGTGCCTGGGAAAGGTTCGCCGGAAGTGTTGCGCCGCTTGAAAACACGTACAGACCTGATCGGCCCGGCATGCGATCGCCGCGCGGCCTCCCGGCGCGCGACCCGGAGCAAGCTGCGATTACCGGATGTTTCTGCCTGCGTTGTGCGCAACGGCCGATTGCGGTGCCCTGCTGCCGTCGGAATCGTCTATATAGCGACCTTCGCTATGTGCTCGACGCGATCGGGAGGTTGAGGTTTGGCGAGCAGGGTGATGAGCGATCCGTCGTGACCGAGCCGACCCGCACTTCCGGGCCCGATCCGTTGCTGGATGAGGCGCTTGACTGGGTAGTTCGGCTGAAAGCCGGCGCGCCGACGCGCGCCGACGTCGACGCTTTGCAACGCTGGCGCGCGCAAAGTCCCGACCACGAGGATGCTTTCAGGGCGGCTGCCCGGCTGCTCCGCAGCGCCAGCGCCGCGGCAAAGGAACTCGCCGATGAGCAGGCCG
>NZ_JACMYP010000313.1 GCF_020889705.1 Bradyrhizobium altum
CGCGGCCCCCGTGGTGGCGTTGCCGCCCCGGCCATCACGCCTCTTGACGCGCCGCATCGTGTTCGGCGGAGCGATCGCAGCCGCAGCCGGCTATGTGATGATCCGCCCGCCGCTCGACATGTGGCCGTCGATCGAGGAACTCTCGGCCGACTACCGGACCGGAAAGGGCGAACAGCGCAAGGTGATGCTGGCGCCCGACATTTCGGTTGAATTGAACACCCAGACCAGCCTGGCGCTGCGGCCTGCGGCGAACGAGACGCGGGTCGAATTGATTTCGGGCGAGGCCTCGGTGGTCGCCCGCAGGTCGTCGTCGACGCCGCTGGTGATGCTGGCGCGCGACGGCCGCATCAGCGCGCTGCAGGCCGATTTCAACGCGCGCTGCCTCGATGGCGTGGTTTCGGTGACGTGCCTCGACGGTATCGTCACTGTCGAGCAGGACGGCCGTTCCGTGCAGCTTCGCAAGTCAGAACAGGTCACCTACTCACGCGCGGGCCTGCAGGCATCGCTTCCGGTCGACGCCAAGCAGGTCGCGGCCTGGCAGACCGGATTGTTGATCTTCCGCGACCGGCCGCTGGCGAGCGTCGTCGACGAAGTGAACCGGTACCGCGCCGGAAAGATCATCATTACCAACGCGGAACTGAAACGCCGGCTCGTCAACGGCACATTCCAGGTCGACAAGCTCGACAATTTCGTCGCCCAGGTCGAGCAACTGTTCGGCGCGCGGATCACATCGCTGCCCGGCGGTGTGGTGTTGATGAGCTGACCTGGAGCGTTTTCGAGCGAAGCCTGTCCCGCACTTGATGCGGGATGGATACCGGTTCGCGTGAAGAAAACGCGTCAAAAAGATCGAGAGCCGCGTTCAGCTTCGATTGGAACGGTGCTCTAATCGAACGAATCGGCGCTGCGCGCTCGATTTCCTAACAAACCAAAAATTTCTTTTGCGCCGCCGCAGATTCTTTTGCGGGTTTGCGTTCGCCCAGTCGTCTTCAGAGTAAGGCGTCGTCATCGCGGCCTTCCTGTCGCGATGGCGCGCGTCTGCGCGAAGTAAGTGGGACGTCTGTGCGTAGTCGAAGAGATCATCGGGTTTTCGGGCATCGTCAGCGATGCCGGATCGGGTTGCGCGTGTCGGCTGCGGCACTCACCGTGGTTGGCTCCGTGGCGGCCATCGTTCCGGCGCGTGCGGCGAAGGAAGCAGCGAAAGATGCGGCTGCGGCTACGGCCGCAGCGCCGGCGGCGGACAAGCAGTCGGCGCAGGCGAATGCACCGGCGCAAAAGCCGTCAGCGCCGCTGCAGCGCTTCGACATCGACGACTTCGCCGTACAGGGCGCCGATAAGCTGCCGCAAGTCGAGATCGAGGAGGCGATCTATCCCTTCCTCGGTCCGGGCAAGACCTCTGATGACGTCGAGAAGGCGCGGGCCGCGCTGGAGAAGGCGTATCACGACAAGGGCTTCCAGACCGTCAGCGTCGCGGTCCCGCAGCAGAACGTGACCGGCGGTGTGGTCACCCTCAAGGTGACTGAGCTGAAGGTCGGGCGCCTGCGGGTGAAGAATTCGCGTTATTTCGATCTCGACCGGATCAAGGACAGCGCGCCTTCGCTGAAGGAGGGCACCGTTCCCAATTTCGGTGACGTCACCAAGGACATCGTGTCGCTCAACCAGTGGCCGGATCGTCGTGTGACTCCGGCGCTGCGTGCCGGCGTGGCGCCGGGCACCGTCGACGTCGATCTCAATGTCGAGGACAAGGCGCCGTTCCACGCCAGCCTCGAAGTCAACAACCGGCAATCGCCGTCCACCACGGCGAGTCGCGTCTCCGCCACCGTGCATTACGACAATCTGTGGCAGCTCGGGCATTCCCTGAGCTTCACCTATCAGGTTGCGCCGGAGCGGCCGAGCGATGCCGAGGTGTTCTCCGGCTCGTATATGGCGCGCGTGCCGAACGCCGATTGGCTCAATCTGCTGTTCTACAGCGTCAAGTCGAACAGCAATGTCGCGACGATCGGCGGCACCAATGTGGTCGGTCCCGGCACGATCATCGGCGAGCGCGCCGTGATCACGCTGCCGACGCGCGAGGGCCTGTTCCACACGCTGTCGGTCGGCATGGACTATAAGCATTTCGACCAGACCGTGAAGCTCGGCACCGACGGGTTCTCGTCACCTGTCACTTATTATCCCGTCGTCGCGACTTATGGGGCGACGTTCCAAGAAGAGAAGTTCACGACGCAGTTCAATGCCGGCGTGACCTACAACATCCGGACGCTGAGCAGCCCGTGGGACGAGTTCGACGCGAAGCGCTTCAAGGCTTCGCCGAGCTTCACCCACCTCAACCTCGACGTCTCGCATACCCAGGAGCTGCCGGAAGGCTTTCAGCTCTACGGCAAGGTGCAGGGCCAGATTGCCGACGGCCCGCTGGTCTCGAGCGAGCAGTTCAGCCTCGGCGGTCTCGATACCGTTCGCGGCTACCTCGAATCCGAGGTGCTCGGCGACAACGGCGCGGTCGCCAATTTCGAGCTGCGCACACCCAATGTCGGCAGCATGCTGCAAGGCGAGCTCAAGAGCGAAACCGGCGACGGCAAGCCGCGCTTCATTACCTTCAACGATTGGCGCTTCTTCACGTTCTTCGATGCCGGCTACGCGTCGATCCAGCAGCCGCTACCTGATCAGCAATCGTCATTCGTCGCATGGAGCTACGGCCTCGGCACGCGATTCAAGACCTTCGAATATTTCAACGGCATGGTCGCGCTTTCGGTGCCAGGGGTCGCTCAACAATACACGCACGCAAACAGTCCGCGCGTGAACTTCCGAATCTGGGGTGAATTCTGATGGCGGTAGATCTTACTCTCGAGCGACGCACGCGCCGGGCGGCGCTGCGCCGAGGCGTTGCGAACGTCGCGACGGCGTTGTTGTTCGGGCTCGTCGCCCTGGTGGGGTCGCTCGCGCCGGCCAATGCGTGGTGGAACGACGAATGGTCGCTGCGCAAGAAGATCACCGTCGACGTCAGCGCGTCGGGTGCCAACGTCACGGATCCGATCGGCGGGGTGCCGGTGCTGGTGCGGCTGCATGTCGGCAACTTCCGCTTCAGCTCGGCGAAGGACGACGGCAGCGATCTGCGGTTCGTCGCCGGTGACGACAAGACGCCGTTGAAGCATCATATCGAGAAGTTCGATTCGCTGCTCGGCGAAGGCCTGGTCTGGGTCGCGGTGCCGAACATCGCGCCGGGCGCGCGGACCGATATCTGGCTCTATTACGGCAACAAGAAAGCGCTCGCGACCAGCGATCCGAAGGGCACTTACGATCCGGATACGTTGACGGTCTATCACTTCAACGAACGCGGTACGCCGGCGATCGATTCCTCGGTGTGGGCCAATAACGCCCAAAGCGTCGGCCAGCCGGCGGACGGTTCGCTGATCGGGACCGGCTTGCGGCTCGACGGTCGCACGCCGGTGACCGTGCCCGCCTCACCGTCGCTCGCGTCGCCGGATGGTGCTGCGCTGACCTGGTCGGCCTGGATCAAGCCGGCGGGCTTGCAGCCCAACGCCGCGCTGTTCAGCCGGCGTGACGGCGCCAACGCACTGGTGGTCGGGGTCGACAACGGCAGTCCGTTTGTCGAAGTCACCAACCCGGGCTCCGTGCAGCGCTCGAGCGCCGGAGCGCCGGTGGCGGCCGGCAGCTGGCATCATGTCGCCGTCGTTGCCGGAAACGGCCAGGTCACGCTCTATCTCGACGGCGTATCCTACGCCGCGCTCAGCGCGAGCCTGCCCGCCCTCAATACCGTTGGCCTGATCGGAGGAGACTCGTCGACCTCCAGTGCCTCTCCGATCGCGCCTGCGACGGCCCCGTCCGCAGCAACACCATCAGTGCCCCCTGATGCGCCGGCTGCGGACGGTGGCGCCGCGCCCGCGGCGACGCCGGATGCGGCGGCAACGCCGGCACCGGCGCCTGTAGCCGTCGCGATGGCCGGCTTCGTCGGCGACATCGACGAACTGCAAATCAGCAAGGTCGCGCGCCCCGCCGGACTGATCAAGGTGATGGCGATCGGGCAGGGCCCCGACCAGGCCAAGCTGATGGCCTTCAGCGTCGACGAGGAGACCGCAAGCTGGCTGTCCGGCTACTTCGCTGTGATCCTGAAGTCGGTGACGCTCGACGGCTGGGTGGTGATCGGCATTCTGCTGATCATGGCCGCGGTCAGCTGGGTGGTGATGTTCGACAGAGCCTCGTATCTCAGCAAGCAGGCCAAGGCGAATGCCCAGTTCATGAAGGGGTTCCGCGAGATCGCGGCCGATCTCACCATGCTGGATCGCGGCGACGCCGACGATATCTCGACGCTGGGCGGACGCCTCACCGAGGCCGACGCCAAGATGATGCGATCGTCCTCGCTCTACCGCATCTACCACATCGGCGCCGCGGAAATCCGCCACCGCTTCAGCAACTCGCAGCGCGCTCCGGTGCTTTCGGCGGTCTCGATCGCGGCGATCCGCGCGGCGCTCGATAGCGGCGTCGTCAAGGAGATGCAGCGCCTCAACCGCCTGATGGTGGTGCTGACCATCGCGATCTCCGGCGGACCGTTCCTCGGCCTGCTCGGCACCGTGGTCGGCGTCATGATCACCTTCGCGGCGATCGCGGCGAGCGGCGACGTCAACGTCAACGCGATCGCACCCGGCATCGCCGCGGCGCTGGTCGCAACCGTCGCCGGTCTCGGCGTCGCGATCCCGGCACTGTTCGGCTACAACTACCTGATCTCCCGGATCAAGGACCTGACCAACGATATTCAGGTCTTCGTCGACGAGTTCGTGACCAAGATGGCGGAATTCTATTCCGCCGACCGGCCGGACCCGGTCGAACACCGCATCGCTGCGGAGTAACGGCCATGCAGATCCAGGCCGACTCCAAGCCCTATGACGACATCAACATCACGCCGATGCTCGACCTCGCCTACGTGCTGCTGGTGATCTTCATCATCATGACGACGGCGACCGTGCAGGGCCAGAAGGTCAATCTGCCGAAGGCCTCGGCGGCGCCGAGCCTTGCGACCCAGACCACCAAGGCAATCACGGTCGCCAATGACGGCAAGATTTTTCTCGACACCATACCGGTGACCTTGGCCGAACTCGAGCAACGGCTGATCCAGCAGAAGGCGCTGACGCCGGAATTTCCCGTGGTGCTGCGCGGCGATGCGCAGGCGCAGTATCAGAGCGTGATGGATGTGTTCGATCTGCTCAGCCGTATCGGGCTGAGCCAGGTCGGGCTCGCCACCAAGCCGCTCGTGAAGTGAGCCAGTCGGAAAGCGGCGCCATGATCACGCAGCCATCACCTTTCCCGCTGACCGAGCGCAGGACGCTGCGGTCGTGGCTGAGCGGCATGATGCGATCATTCGATCACGGCTGCGGCGCCGCGGACGTCACGCGCGCCGAGCCCGTTTCGCAGGTGCCGATCCGCGCCGGTATTGGTGCGGAACTCGGTGTGGTACCGGTCGCCGCGGACGTGCGCGAAGAGCCGCGCGGCGAGGTGGTGGCATTTCCCGTTCATGGCGAGGCCCTGCTGGTCAAGCTCGCGGATGTGCTGCGCCGGCACGTCGCAGGCCGTGAGCCCGCCGACAACCCGCTGCGGCTGACAATCTCGCGATGCCCGTGGGCCCGCCTGTCGATCGACGCGACGGCCTATGTCGACTATTTGAGCGAGGTTGAGACCTTCGACGCAGCGATCGAAGCAGGCCCTGACACCAAGGTCATCCTGAAGACCACGGACTTCGACGCGCTTGCCAGCTTCGTCATGCAATACGTCAATGACAGGCTGCTCGACCGCGCCTCGGTGGAGGCCGCGCCATGAACGCGCCGATGCGGGACCAGAACGCGCGTGCCGCGCCGTCAGCCGACGATCAAGATGTTGCCGTCGCGCCCGCAACAGCCGCGGCGCCGCCGACGGCTGCGCGCAACACGGCCGCCCGGAAGGGCGAGCGCAGTGCGCTGCTGCGCTACGGCGCGGTGGTGGCGGTGGTCGCGCTGTTCCTTGGCGGCATCGTCTACTTCTTTCTCGGTCACGACGATCTGCCGCCGCCGCGTCAGGTGCGCGATCTCACCATCGTCAATGTGACGCTGCCGCCGCCACCTCCGCCTCCGCCGCCACAGCCGCAGCCCGAGCAGAAGATGATCGAGCAGCCCAAGATGGCGGAGCCCGAGTTCAAGGAAGAGAAGCCGGTCGACAAGCCGAAGGACGAGCCGGCCAAGGACGCCAAGAACGACGAGCCGCCCGGTCCGCTGTCGCTCGATGCCAAGCCGACGGGACCCGGCGATCTGTTCAATCTCGGCGGCAAGCCCGGCGGCAACCCGTATGGCGGAGGCGGCGGAGGTGGCAGCCGCTGGGGTTGGTACACGACGATCATCACCTCGCAGGTCGAGGCGGCGATCCGCGCCAATCCGAAGACCCGCAACATGGCGACGCAAATCCAGGTGCGGCTGTGGGTGGACGGCTCCGGCCACGTCACCCGCGTCGTCCTGACGCCGTCCTCCGGCAATCCGGAGATCGATGCGGCGCTTCGCAACGAGGTGATCGGCAGCCTGACGCTGCGCGAGCCGCCACCCAAGGACATGCCGATGCCGGTGGTCACGCGCGTCACCGCGCGACGGCCGAGCTGACGAGACCGACTGACGAACGACCAACCTTCGAAATTCAATGTGCGAGTGAGAACTGGGGGACTGATGTTTAAGAAACGAGCTCACGCAGAATGGCGCGCGTTGCCGCTTGCGGTGTCGCTGAGCGCGCTCGCCTGCGCAACGCCGGCCGTGGGCCAGACCGCGGACCAGGCTGCCGAGCAGGGTCCCGCCGCCGCGGCGAAGCGGACCGACGCAAAGAAGCCGAAGGTGTCGAGCACCAAGCCGACATCGTCGAATGCCACCGTCAACCTCGTCAATCTCTTGGTGCAGCAGGGTGTCCTCAAGGAGGAGCAGGCCCAGGCGCTGATCAAGCAGGCCGAGGACGAGGCCTATGTCTCCCGCCAGGCCGCCAAGGACGCCACCACCAAGGCCGACGACGCCACCAAGGCCGCAACCGCCGCCGCCGCGGCGGCGCAGCCGCCCGGCACGCGGCACGTGACCTACGTTCCCGAAGTCGTCAAAAGACAGTTACGGGAAGAGATTAAGCAGGAGGTGATGGCCAAGGCGCAGAAAGAGAACTGGGCGTCGCCCGGAACCTACCCGGAATGGGCGCAACGCATCCGCTTCTACGGCGATGCGCGCGTGCGCTATCAGGGTGCCTATTTCCCGACCGGCAACGACCAGGCCGGCGCCGCCAACTATAACGCGATCAATACCGGATCGCCGTATGACATTTCGAGCACTGCGTTTGGTCCGACCTACGACGCCACGCAGGATCGCAACCAGTTCCGCTTCCGCGGCCGGCTCGGCATGGAAGCCGACCTGCTGTACGGGTTCACTGCCGGCCTGCGCATTGCGACCGGCGAGAACAGCTCGCCGGTGTCGACCAACCAGACCCTTGGCGGCGGTGGCGGCAACTTCTCAAAGTATGGCGTCTGGCTCGATCGCGGCTACATCAACTGGCAGACCTGGGGCGACGATCTGAGGATCTCCGCGGGTCGCATCGACAATCCATTCTGGTCGCCGACCGATCTGGTCTGGTACAAGGAGCTCGGCTTCGACGGCTTCGCCGTTCAGGCCAAGCACGAGGTGTGGGAAGGCTTCACGCCGTTTGCGGTGGGCGGTGCGTTCCCGATCTACAACACCGATTTCAATGCCGGCAGCAATCTACCGGCCGATCCGAGCAACCTGAACTCACCGCCCAGCAAGTTTGCCAGCCACGACAAGTGGCTGTTCGGAGGCCAGGTCGGCTTCAATGCCCGGTTCAGCCCGGAATACTCATTCCGGTTCGGCGTTGCCTTCTACGACTTCGACAATGTTCAGGGCCAGTTCTCGAGCCCCTGCAGGGTCTCGTCCGCATCCGACGTCTGCGACACCGACCTGACCCGGCCGTCCTTCGCGCAGAAGGGCAATACCTATTTCCCGCTGCGTAACATCATCGCCGATCCTCCGGGCACCGGTAACAATGGCGGCACGATCAACCAGTTCGAATATTTCGGATTGGTCAGCCAGTACCGGCCGGTGGTCGTCAGCGGACAGCTCGATCTCGGACAATTCCATCCGACCCACATCGTGCTCGACGGCGAGTATGTCTACAACACCGCGTTCAGCCGCTCCTTCATGAACGCGGCTGCGGCAACCTACGGCGTGCTGATGAACAATCGCGGGCCGAGCCCGGATGGCGGCACCACGCCTGGCGCGTTCAACGGCGGCAATCAGGGCTGGCTCGGCCGCGTCACCGTCGGCAACAGGGAGATCAAGCATCTCTGGGATTGGAACGTCCACGCTGGCTACAAATACCTCGAATCCGACGCCACCATCGACGCCTTCGCCGACTCCGACTTCGGTCTCGGCGGCACCAACCTCAAGGGCTATTTCGTCGGCGGCAATATCGGTCTCGGCGAGAATGTCTGGGCGACCTTGCGCTGGATGAGCGCCAACAGCATCGCCGGCAGCCCCTATGCCGTCGACGTCCTGCAAGTCGACCTCAACGCGAAGTTCTGACCATGCGCATCGCACTCTTCGTCCTGATGATGGTGATCGGAGCATTGAGCTCCGGCACCGCATTCGCCCAGTCCGAGACCGACCGCCTGCGCGACGCCCTGCGCAGCGCGACGGCGCAGACCCGTGCGCTGGAAGACCAGCGCACGGCGTTGCAGGCCAAGGTCGCCGACGCCGATCGCGAAAAGGCGGCGGCCAAGAAGGAGGTCGACGACCTCAAGGCGCAGCTGAAGAAGGCCGACAAGGAACATCGCGACGCCGTCGACGAGTTCAATCAACGGCTCGCCGAACGCGACGAGACGCTGGAGAAGTGGAAGTCGGCTTACGAAGAAGCTGCCACGGTCGCTCGCACCAAGGACGCCGAGCGGGCCAAGTTCGAAGGTGAGGCCACCGCCTACAAGGCCAGCACCAAGAGCTGCGTCGCCAAGAACACCCAGCTGATCAAGGCCGGCAAGGAGATGGTGCAGCGCTACAAGGACCTGACCATCGGCGAGATCGTGGTCTCGCGCGAGCCGATGATTCAGCAGCGCCGCGTCGAAATCCAGAATCAGCTGCAGGAAAGCCAGGACAAATTCCTCGATCAGAAGGTGAATCCATGACGACCGCCACTATCGTGAAGCCGCTTCGGTCGATCGGTCTCGCCGCCGCCGTTGCGGCTTTCGTTGCGCCGCTCGATGCCTCGGCGCAGACGCCGGCCCAGACCCAGGCTCCCGCGCCGCGCGCCGTGCAGGCTCCGGTCAGGAAG
>NZ_JACMYP010000314.1 GCF_020889705.1 Bradyrhizobium altum
GGCCGCGCGCATCGGCGGCGACGATGGCGCCGAAGCCGCGCGCCGCCGCAAAGGCCAGCGCGTGGTCGTCCTCGATGCGAAATTGGGGACGGAGGATGTGCATGGCGGCGGCGCTCGCGGCTGGAGGGAGACGACCCAGCGAAGCTAGCGCAACTTTTGCCGGAGATCACCGCCATGCACAGTCCGGCTCAGCAGATCATGGCGTTGTCGCCGTGGTCGCAGACGCCGCCGGGCTGATCCCGGGGCAGCGTTTCGAACTCACCGAAGCGCGGCACGGCCATGCGCGGCGGTCCGCCGCCCCAGCGGCTGGCGGCCGCGGCATGTCCCTTCACGAACGCGGATGGGCCGGCCGGGACTTCGCGCGCCATGGCCGATGTCGTCAGCATGCCGAGGGCGAGCAAGCCCGCGGCGACGTGTTTGATCGTGGTCACGAGCGTCTCCTGCTGGATTCAACAGGATGGGACCATGTCGCCGGCCTGCTGAAGCGTTTTCGCTAGAACCATGACGGGCGGCGCCACCTGATTATTCCGCGACGACGCAGCGAATTTGCCTGTCCGGCGGCTCGGTTCGACACATTCGATTGATCGGAGCGTGACCGCCGGGACCGGAGGCCCGAGCGGCCGCAACCGAGTTTGCCGGCGCGGAAGTCAAATCCGGTTGCGAGAGCTGCGACAAGACAACCCGAGGGGCAACTCAGCAAAACGCGTCAAGCCCGCACTAAGAAAATATTCCGCTTGGCGAGTGCTGCGCTCTATCCCCGTCATGCTGAGGTGCGAGCCTCTTCGGCGAGCCTCGAAGGATGAATCGGCCAGAGTGGGGCCGCACATCCTTCGAGGCTCGCTCGGCTCGCACCTCAGGATGACGGACGCATAGAGCATCGCGAAGCTCGAAGGCTGACATCCGCCGTTGAACTCGCTGCAATTCGCGGGTTACGCTGTCGCCAATCGCGCCCTCTCGCTGGAAGGATCACCATGAACGGCAATCGATATTATGGCGTCCGCGTCGAGGGCGCGAAGTACGGCGTGGGGTTCGGCTCGGCACTGGCGATTGCGATCTCCTACACCAAGAACCATTCGATCCTGTGGGCGATCATCCACGGTATCCTGGGCTGGCTCTACGTGATCTACGCCGCGCTGTTCGATTGATGCGGACGACATGACCGTCATCTCGATCCAGTCACAGGTCGCCTGGGGCCATGTCGGCAACAGTGCTGCCACCTTTCCGATCCAGCTGCACGGCATCGACGTCGTCGCCGTGCCGACCACGCTGCTCAGCAACCGGCCGGGCTATCCGACGATCCGCGGACGGGTGCTCGACGTGCAGCTGGTCGCCGACCTCTTGCGCGGCATCGAGGAGCGCGGCGCGATCGAAAGCGCCCGGATGATCCTGTCGGGCTATCTTGGCTCGGCCGACATCGCGATTGACGTCGCCGACTTCGTCGCCCGCGCGAAAGCGGAAAACCCGGCCCTGCTCTATTGCTGCGATCCCGTGCTCGGCGACCGTGACCGCGGCATGTTCGTGCGATCGGACATCCCGCCGCTGGTGCGCGACCAGCTCTGTCCGCTGGCCGACATCATCACGCCAAACCATTTCGAGTTTGAATTCCTCTGCGGCGCGCGCGTGACGACGACCGATGACGTGATCGCGCAGGCTCGCATGCTGATGGCGCGGGGGCCTGCGACCATCGTCATCACCAGCGCCGAGCTTGCCGGCACGCCCGACAGTGAGATCGAGACGCTGGCGATCGAGCACACGGGAGCGTGGCGCGTGCGCACCCCGCGCGTGCCGATCAGCCCGTCCGGCACCGGGGACCTGTTCGCCGCGCTGTTCGTCGCCGCCCGCGTGCGTGGCCTGGCGACGCCGGAGGCGCTCAGCCACGCCGCGTCAGGCATCCACGGCGTGCTGGTGCGCACGGCGGAGCGAGCAACCGATGAAATGCGCATTGTCGAAAGCGCCGAGCTGATGCTTGATCCGAAGCCGCGCTTCGCGGCGGTCGCCATCCCTGCATCCTGACATTCGGGACACGTTTCATGATCGACATCACCACCCTCCTCACCTACGCCGCCGTCGTGCTCGGCCTGTTCCTGATCCCGGGACCAGCCGTGCTGCTCGTGCTCGCGCGTTCGGTCACCGGCGGGCCGCGCGTCGGCGTCGCGACCGGGTTCGGCATCGCGCTCGGCGACCTCGTCCACACCGCCATGGCGACGTTCGGCCTGTCGGCCGTGCTGATGACCTCGGCGCTCGCGTTCTCGATCGTCAAATATGCCGGCGTGATCTACCTGATCGTGCTCGGCGTCCGCGCCTTGTTCGAGAAGAATGACGACCTGCATTTGCCGGCATCGCAGCCGGTCGATCCGCGGCGCGCGTTCCGGCAGGCGATCTGGGCAGAGATGCTCAACCCGAAGACCGCGCTGTTCTTCCTCGCCTTCCTGCCGCAATTCGTCCATCCCGGCCACGGCTCCGCCGTCGCGCAGTTCGCGACCCTCGGCCTGATCTTCGTCGCGATGAGCGCGGCCTACACCTCGCTGCTCGCGCTCGCCGCCGGCCAGATCAGCCCGTGGATCCGGCGGCATCGCCGCATCGGGCAGTGGCAGGGCCGCGTGGTCGGCACGATCTACATCGCGCTCGGCATCCGCCTCGCGTTTCAGGAACGCTGAGCCGCAAAGACTTTGAGGGGGAGACATGATCGGGGCCGGCCTGAAATCGCGCATCGCGGCGGCAATCATCGTTGCCGGGCTTGCGACGCTGCTCACCGCCCCCGCGCTGGCGTTCGACTACGCGCGCTACAAGGAAACCGATCTCGACGACGTGCTGGCGCAGCCGCGGCCCAAGACCGGCTTCGACCTCAACGGTTCGAAACCATTGCGGCTCGAGGTCACGCTGGTCTCCTACGAGGAAACATGCGCGATCCAATCGCTCGAATCGACGATGCGGATGCAGGGCTTCACGAAGGAACAAATCGACGGCACCCAGGTCTCGCGCTGCATCAAGGTGCGTTCGGCGAAGGGAAAGGAAGCGATCCTCTACATCCAGGACGTGGTGCGCGCTTTCCTGCCCCGCGAAGTGCCGCTTGGCAGCCGCCTGACCCTGTTCTCGATCCATGTCTTCACCGCCCACGAGGGACCCGGGCTGCTGGTCAATGAATTCCAGACCCTCAAAGCCGCGCCAGCCACAGCCGCCAAGGAAGCAACAGAGCCACCCTGCGGATGCGGCTCGGCGGATTTTCATCCCGGCGTCGACATGACGTCGGACAAGGAAGGCGCGCCGGTGGCGGCGATGGACGATGGCGTCGTGATCCGGATCGAGCCGGATGACCAGGCTGCTGTGGACGCCTTCAACATCGGACACTGCGGGCGTTATGTCGTGGTCAAGCACACCTATCCCAATGGACACGTCGTCTTCAGCCGCTATGCCCAGCTCGGCCGCATCGTCGGCGCCGATGGCCGGCCGGTTGCGATCGGCGCGAAGATCCGGAAGCAGGACGAGATCGGCGAGGTCGGCCCGCGCAAGGTGCTGCATTTCGAGGTTCGGCCCCCCGTCATCGGGGGGCTCAAGATCGATGCGGCGTGGCAGGCGCGCTATGGCAACGACCCGTCGATGGACTGGTCGCGCTACGATCCCGTCAATCCCCAGACCTTCGATGCAGACCTGTTCGCCGGCCGCTCGCGCAAACCATGAGGACCCAAATCGTGAGGACCCAAACCGGAGAACCAATGTCTCCGCTCAAGCCGCAGGCCACATATGACGACTTCGCCCGCCTCGATATCCGGATCGGCAAGGTGGTCGAGGTGCAGCCGTTTCCGCGCGCCCGCAACCCGTCCCTGAAGGTCGGCGTCGATGTCGGCGCCGGGCGGATCATGTGGTCGAGCGCGCAGATCACGAATTACGAGCCGGCGGCGCTGATCGGCTCGCTCGTGGTGTGCGTTTGCAATCTCGGGCCGAAGAACATCGCCGGTTTCACCTCGGAACTGCTGATCCTGGGCGCCAAGGATGCCGGCGGCCAGGTAATCGTGCTCGGCCCGCGCAGCGAGGTTGCGATCGGTGAGCCGATCTTCTGACGACCCGCCCCGATCACGGCGGCGTGATTCAAATCGTCTGGATTCCCCGTAGTTTACCGATGGGGGATCACCCGGATTCTAAGTGCCCGCGCGCGCTGCTATTCCAGCGCACGAGAATCGCTTCGGCACGGGAATCGGAAGATGTCTGCAGTTTTCTTTCACTGCTCCGACGACAAGCACGTCATCCTGGATCGCATCGGCGCTGCGATGGATTTTTCGGAGGTCCGGGTGCATGCGGAGCAGCTGGCGCGCAGCTTTGTCATGACACCGAGTGTGGAGGACTGGCGCAACTGGGCGGTCCACGTCACCGACGATATCGGTACCGAGATCTTCGAGCTGCCGTTCACCGCCGTCCTCGGCGAATTGCACTGAGGGCACGCCATGAATTCGATGGAACTCGCCCTGCAGGCCTTGCGGCGTCACCTCACCAGCCTCGCTCAGCGCTGCGTCGCGCTGATCGAGGGCGTCATCCACCCCTATCGCCCCGAGCTGTACTACATGCGCGGGCCGGGTCCAAAATGCCGCGCCAGGCGGCAGGCCACGCTGCGCGACTAGTCCGAGGGTTTGAGCGACGAGAAAAGGCCGATGGGCGTTACGCCACCGGCCTTCTCCTGCGGCTGCCGGTTCCCGGAGTCCGGTTCCGCCGCAATTCCACCAGGTCCCAAGCTTGCGATGACAGTTTTAATCAAATCTTAACGGCATGGCGGTGAGCTGGATGACAGGACTCCTTCGCCGTGCCGCGCGTCTAGTCGTTCATCGTGCTGGATGCGTTGCACATCGTTTTTGCGCCGATCGCCCGACGATTCTGCGCGATGCATCTTAGGGAATGCACGACTCAGTGTTACCCTGTGATGCAAACCGAAACGGAGAACTTCGGATGCCGTACTACACCTTCGATCTCGTGGTGGGGGACGAGTTCCGGAATCAAGGAACGATCATCCTCGAAGACATCAGCCTTGCCTCAGATCGCGCCGATCAGCTCGCCAATGAGCTGTCGCAGGTCAAGCCGGAGTTGAAGGCACGCGGCTGCGCCGTGCGCGTCACCGACATCGACCGGCGCGAGCTCTACCGGACGCCGCTCGACCCCGTGCCGCACTGGCGCAGGGCCGGCTAGCGCCGGCAGGCTTTGGACGCTGTTGACCGCGCCAATCCGCGCGCGGTCTTGATCTTGCTGCGTGCGGGGCGGCCGGTGTTGCCGCCTCAGCAAGACCAGTCGGCGTGCGATCCGATCACTTCTTCATGTTCAACCGGCCAATGAAGTCACGTTTGCCGAGCGGCGCGCCCTTGTGGCGGAGGATGTCGTAGGCGGTGGTCGAGTGGAAGAAGAAGTTCGGCAGCGAGAACGACATCAGGAATCCCTCGGCCGTGAACGGCATCGACCGCTCGCCGAGCTTGAACATCACTTCGCGCCCGAGCAACGCGTTGACCGCATCCGGCGTCAGCGCCGACAATTCGCCAAGCGCGTCCTTCACCAGCGCCTGCAGTGCGGCGTAGTCCAGATCGGGCTTGCCGGACGGCGGGACGAACACGCCGCTCTTCGCGGCTTCCATCGCGCCGCGGGAATGATGCGCGAGCGAGACCACCTGAAAGCGGAACGGCAGCATGTCCGGAAACAACCGGGTCTCGACGATCTCGGCCGGATCGATGCCGTTCTGCTTGAAATGCGCGAGGCTCTTGTCGAGAAAGCCCGAGGTGGCGCCGAGGATCTGCAGATAGTTGGCAACGGTCGCGTCGTAGAGTGAAAAGGTCATGGCGAATTCCCCCAGATAGAAAATTTGTCTGATGCTTGCCGGAACAGAGTTCCCGGAATTTCCGACGAAGGCAAGCGGCCGTGGGGATTCGCAAGTCGAATGGTCCAGCGCCCAGCGCCGGATCATTCGGTCAGGCATCGCGGGCTCCCCGCGGTCAGCTCTGATGCGGTCCGCGCATCATCTTCATGGCGTCCTCGATATGGCGCCACTCGCGGGCCTCCTCGGTCTCGCCCTTGCTCTCGCAGGCGATGGCGTTCTGCGCCGCCTCGGCAATCGCCTGCAGGCCGTGCTTCTCCAGCATCTGCCGCGCGATGGTGTGGATCTGCATCTCGGCTATCATGGCGCACTCCTCTGCTGTCTGACGCCGCAGGGACAGCCGTGACCGCGCGTCCCGCGGACTGACTTCAAAACGGCCGAACGCCGCGTCTGGTTCCAGCAGACCGGCCGGCGCGATGGAATCAACGGTTTCCACGCGCCGCGGCGGCGGATACAGAGAGACGGACCTCGCTCCTTCCCGAGTTGCCGGACCCATGGCGCAGAACATCTATGACGATCCCGGCTTCTTCGCCGGCTATAGCCAGTTGCCGCGGCAGGTCCGCGGGCTGCTCGGCGCGCCCGAATGGCCCGCGATCCGCGCCATGCTGCCGGACATCGCAGGCAAGCGCGTGGTCGATCTCGGCTGCGGCTTCGGCTGGGTGTCGCGCTGGATGTGCGAGCAAGGCGCCTCGGGCGTGCTCGGCGTCGACCTCTCGCAGAACATGATCACGCGCGCCGCGGCGATGACGCAGGATCCGGCCGTCGCTTACGAGATCGCCGACCTCGAAACGCTGGAGCTGCCGAAGGCCACGTTCGACCTCGCCTACAGTGCCCTCACCTTCCACTACATCAGGGATTTCGATCGCCTGGCGCGGATGCTGTATCGCACGCTGGTCCCGGACGGGCATCTGGTCTTCACCATCGAGCATCCGATCTACATGGCCGCCGCCCATCCCGGCTGGGGACAGGACCCGGACGGCCGCAAGACCTGGCCGGTCAACCGCTACTTTATCGAAGGCGAACGCCGGACCGACTGGTATGTGAAGGGCGTGCTGAAATATCACCGCACCATCGGCACCACGCTCAATGCGTTGATCGGCGCTGGCTTCACGCTGCGCCACGTCGAGGAATTCTCCCCGACGCGGGAGCAGATCAAGGCTGTGCCCGAACTGGCCGACGAACTGGAACGGCCGATGATGATGCTGGTGTCAGCGCAGCGTTAACATCACGCCGCGAGCAGCTTCTCGAATTCCTCGGGCGGGTATGATTTTCCGTCCTTGTCGGTGATCACCACCTGCCATCCCTCGCTCGCCCAGACCTTGGCCTTGGCGATGATGATGAAGGTGCTCTCCCGCTCGATCCTGACCGTTTCGTTCTCGCGTTCTGCGATCATCTTGTAGGCCAATGCTTGTCCCTCGCCGACGTCATCCATTCGGCGGTGTGTTGGCAGCGGCGTTGGGCCGCAATTCGCCGGGAGCATGACAATTTGGTGGAAGCACAGGCGCCGGATACGGCAGAGCGCAACGTGCGGTCGCGGCAGCTCAACCTACCCATCAAGGTCGGCATATCCAACATGTGGTCTTGCCGCTGATGGCTCAGGCCCACCCTGTGAACGCTCTCGGCGCACATGTCTCAAAGAAAAACCCCGCCTCGGTGGGACGCCAAGGCGGGGAAGGTTCATTGGGTTGAAATCCACGCGCCTGGAAAAGGAGAGCGCGGGAAGTAGCGGCATCAATTCTATTTGTCGCCAGCGTTCGGACAACAGGAATTAAAGCGCGCGCAACGCCGGGACTTTTTCCCGATCCGTCCGGCAAAAAATCCCGAACCGGCCTACGCCGCCGCTCACTGCACCACGTCGAGCCTGACATTCGCGACGCCCTTGCCGATCATGCCGAGCGACTGTGCGGCGGAATACGAGACGTCGACGATGCGCCCGGGAACGTAGGGGCCGCGGTCATTGACACGCACGGTGACCGAGCGGCCGGTCTTGACGTCGGTGACACGCAGCTTGGTGCCGAACGGCAAGGTCGGATGCGCGGCAGTCAGTTCGTGCGCGTTGAACTTCTCGCCGCTCGCGGTGTCCTGCTCGTCGCTGTAGAAGCTCGCGACGCCCTGCGACGCAATCCTGGTCTCGCCGCCCTTGCGTGAGGCGTACGGCGTGTGCTTGCGCGCGGTTGCGACATGTGTGCGCGTCGCCGATGACGCAGCCCGCATCGGCTCGGCCGATGCTGGCCGGCTCGCGAGCGCCTGCGAGCGCTGGCTGACGACCGAGGACTGCGCACAGGCCGCAAGCGACGCGGCGCCGATCACGATGGCGCAGAGCCGCAGCGGCTTTGGCGCACGAGCCAATGCAATTGCGGGCGCAACACCGCGCGCGCTGCGTTTGACGTCGACGTACGAAATGACTGCATCGTCGCGTGACATGTTGCATCCCCAACTCGCGCCCCAGCCCAAGCCGAAAATCCAACACCCGCATGGCCGAATCCAATCGGGGCGGAACGGTGGCGGAGCGCGGTCGGACGGGCCGCAGGCGAACCGATTTCCCCTCGGGTGTGGTGGATGCGCCACACAACCAGGGAGGTTCACCCGGAAATGCGTCCCGGAGCTCTCCGCGCGCGTCCAAGGATTCCTAGCGTCCTCGGCTCCCAGCGTCGGTTCCCGAAACTCCCCAACCTCTCCACCCTCTCGCCTTGCTTTGGTCAAACCGGACTGGAGTCGTGGGGTCAGGGCCTGGGGTCGATACAGAGCTCAAATTGCCGGCCGCCCATTTGCGGTTGACCTTGGACTGAAACGGGGACCGCCATGCAATCGACACTGAAAGACGCAGATCCGCACGATATTTTCGCGATCGAACCTAGCTTCACTGCAACCCGCCCGGACAATGCCGCCGCGCCGGCACCCGCCGCCAAGGGAGCGGCGGGGCAACGCGAGCCTTGGTTCGGCCCGAGCCTCGCCCCCTCGTCCACGCCACAGGTCGCGCCCGCCGCCACGGTCACCTCGGTGCCGCCGGTGACGCCGATACCGGTGACGGCGCCGCCGGCCGCGCCGGAGTACAGCGCCGCAAGCCATGACGGCAGGCTGGACGACATCAGACTGGAACGCGCGCCGCGTCCGACCAATAAATGGGCGATCCGTGCCTTCTGGTTCGTGTTCGCGATCGCCGGCGCCATGGGCACCGCGGCGTGGCAACACTACGGGCATCGCGTCAAGCAGGTGGTGGCCGACTACGTGCCCCAGGTCGAGGCCCTGACGTCGCTGCTGCCAGGCAGAGCC
>NZ_JACMYP010000315.1 GCF_020889705.1 Bradyrhizobium altum
GCGCCGGCGGGCAGCGTTGCGGCCGCCGACGCCAGCGCGCCCATGTGCAGCGCGTGGCCGGACGGAAAAGCGTCGTCGCGCTTGCCGGAGATCGAGATGCCGTGGACGTGGCCAACCACGGTCAGGCGGTCCGGGCGGGTCTGGTTGAACAGCAATTTCAGGCCGTGCGGCAGCAGCGACGCCGCGACCGTCACCAGCAGCACATGATTGCCGGCGCGCTCCAGAGCGGCGCCGCGCCCGCGCGAGGCGAACCAGCCGGCGGCAGCGAGCACAAGCAGCACCTTTTCGTCGGCACCCCATGTCAGCCCGCGGGCGATTTCTTCGGGCGCGGGCGCGGTGTTGCGGGCGATCGCATGGGCGATCATGACGTCCGCCGCGGTCGGACGAACAGTCATCGGAAAGGTTGGCGCTCGACGGCGGCGTGCTCGACTTTCAGCGGTGGTGCGCATGGTCCTCGAAACCAGGTTCCCCTCCAACGCGGCAGCCGCGGCATGGGTCCTAATGGCGCGTGCAAAGGGTGGTGGTTCTCCAGGAACGAAGAGCCCCCACTGCCGTTAGGCAGCGGGAGGAGTTTCAAGATGCGCTATCTTTCAATTGTAGTCCTTTGTGCTGCCGCGACGATGAGCAGCGGTGCCGCGCTGGCGCAGCATTCGGGCACCAAGTCCGAACAATCCGCGTGCTCACGCGATGCACAGCGCTTCTGCCGCAAGGACCTCGGCAATGACGGCGCCGTACAGAATTGCCTTCAGATGAAGCGGGCCAGCCTGAGTTCAAGCTGCAAGAAGGTCTTTGAGAGCCACGGCATGTAACCGTCGCCAGCCGATGCGGTCGCGGCTCTGCTCACCCGCCTAGCGCGACGGCGTCCCGCCGACGTGCTCGACAAGGTGCGCGCGCGACAGCGACGGCTCAAACCGGTCAGCGAAGTACTGCGTTTCATGGACGACCTGTCCGTCGCGGAATTCCATGATGCTCACCGTGTAGGACAGGATGCCGTCATAGGTCAGCACGAACTCCGTAACCCACAGATCGCCGGCGCCGATCATGCGCTGGATCGTGAAGCGCTTCTTGTTCGGCTGCACCGTCCGGCTCTGCTGAATGTTGCGCCGGCCGCGGATTCGCTCGCCCGATTGCGGATAGTCGAGCACCGCATCCTCGCGATAGATGTCGTGCTCGCGCTCGAAATCGCTTGCGTCCGACGCCTCCCAATGGCGCTCCAGCGCCATCCGCACGGTTCTATCATCCATCGCAATCTCCCGGCTGTGCCCCGTGCATCATCTGACGATTGTCAATGCGTGATTGGCAAGAGGAATGTGGTGGTGAAGGCGGCTACCTCTCCGCCGTCATTACGGGGCGTGCGAAGCACGAGCCCGGAATCCATCGTGCCGCACGTTCCGTGGATGAATGGATTCCGGGCTCTCGCTTCGCGAGCCCTCAGGTACGCAATTGCGCACCGGGGAATGACGAGGGGCAGGGCGCGCGTCCTTGATCACTGAGTTGCCCGATGGGGGCGATCGGCACCCGGCTTTCCCTACGCCCTCTGCGAGAGGAGGGTGAAACGAAGAGCAAGGCTCGGGCAGATCATGTCGCGAGAACGCGGATGTATGACTCACAAGCAGCGCAACACACTCGATGTCGTCCCGGCGAAGGCCGGGACCCATCACCACAAATGGCAATTGTTGCGCGACGCTGGGGCCACAGCTCTCTTCAACAACACAACCCGGTGGTTATGGGTTCCTGCTTTCGCAGGGACGACGGCTGGAGATAGTTTGCGTTACAGCAGCATTGCGACGAGCGGCAGCGAGCTCTCTGTGCGCAGCCGCGCCGCGCCTACTTCACCGCGGAGAAGCGGGTGTCGAACGAGTTGGTCTGCACGACCGGTGCGGAGCCGGCGAGCTGGGTCGACGGTGCCGGGGCCGGCGCGGCTGCGGCGGTGCTGGTCACCTGCGGCTTCGGCACAGGCTTGGCGGCCTGCTTCGGCTCGGCCTTCGGTGCGACGCGAACCACCGATTGCGGCCTGGCCTCGGCGACCTTCGGCTTGGCCGGCGCAGCAGCGACCGGAGCCGGCGGCGGTGCGGCCGTCTTGCTGGCGTCGGCGGTGCCGCCGATACCGACCTTCTGGGCAAAGCTCGAGAAGAAACCTTCGGACTTGTCGGACGTGTTCGCCGAGGCGACGCGGGCAGTCGACGACGTCGTCGCCACCACAGGCTCTTCCTGCTGGACCGCGAGATTGGGCTTGGGCGGATTGACCGTGCCGGGGATCGTGCCGGGCGCGCGCGCCAGCGACATCGACTGCAGCGCCTGGCTGTCGCCGCCTTCGGACAGACCGGTGTTTCCTTCGGGAATCTTGGAGGCGAAGATTGCGTTCATGCCGCCGTCGATGCCGGTGTTGAGGCGTGCGACGGGCGTGCCTTTGGACGCCAGCTTGGCGGTCTCGGCGGCGTCCTGCTGCTCCTTCTCGCGCACGGCGCTCGCGATCTCCTCGGGGACCACATAGGCCGGGCACTTCGCGGAGGCGTCGAACACCGGATCGCGCGTCGCATTCGGCGCCTTCACTGCGTCGAACACGTACTTCTTCTCGCAGAAGTCGACCTTCGGCTCCTGCTTCGTCACCTCGAAATGATCGTAGCCTTCCTTGATCATCTTCCAGAAAGGCATGTTCGGATTGTTGCGGTGCTTGGCCATGTTCACCGGCGTCATCCGGAACGGATAGGCCTGCAGCTGGAACGCCTTCTGGCCGCCGAAGAACGACTCGCGGCCGAGCGAATAGATTTCGGCGATCTGCTCGTCGGTCATCGCGTAGCAGCCGCGCGAGGAACAGTCGCCATGCACCATCAGCTGCGAGCCGGTGCGGCCGAGCGCCTTGTCGAACGCGTTGGGATAGCCGGTGTTGAACGACAAATAGTAGGCCGACTGCGGATTCATCTGGCTCGGGTTGATCGAGTAGAATCCTTCGGGCGCCTGGCGGTCGCCCTCACGCACCTTCGGGCCGAGATCGCCCGACCAGCGGCAGATCGGATAGGTCTTGAGCAGCGCGAACTGGCCGGAGCGGGTCTGCTTCCAGACCTCGAGTTCGGCCTCCTGCTTGAACAGCCGCACCAGGATCGGCGACTGCATGTCCATGTCCTTCTCGGTCATGGCAGCGACGAGCTTTGGCGGGACCGGCTGGTTGGCCTTGGCGTTCTGGGCGAGCGAGATCTGGTCGCTGTCACAGCCGGCGAGCATGACACCCGCGGCGAGGACCGCCGAAGTCAGAAGCGCGCGTACGAGCGTGCGATGAGTCAAGTCCGAGCTCCACACCCACCGGGCGATTTTCGCGACCCCAACACGGCGAATATGCCCTGAAGCCATTGTGTAAAATATTAGCCTTCGACGACCCCTGCTCGCAACCTGAACCGAGGCTGACGGCCTTCACGGTAGCAGGCATGGTTCAAGGAACGTTAAAGACCCGGCTCGGGGCCCAATTACGGCAAAATCGGCTGATTTGGTCGAAAAATCCGGCGATTTGGGCGGCTCAGCCCAGCTTGCGGCCGATATCCAGGAACTTCTGGCGCCGCTGTTTGCGAATCGCGTCCGGATCAAGATTTCGTAGGTCGTTGAACGCCTGGGCGATGGCATCGCCCGTGGTCGTGATCATCGCGGCGGGGTCGCGATGAGCGCCGCCGGAGGGTTCTTTCAGGATCTGGTCGATCACGCCGAAGCGGAGCATGTCCTGGGCGGTGATCTTCATGCTGTTGGCGGCTTCCTGCGCTTTGGTGCCGTCGCGCCACAGGATCGAGGATGCCGCCTCCGGCGAGATCACGCTGTAGATCGCGTGCTCCATCATTAGGACGCGGTTGGCGGTGGTGACGGCGATGGCGCCGCCCGACATGCCTTCGCCGGTGACGATCGCGACATTGGGCACGCCGAGCGACAGGCAGGCGTCGATCGAGCGCGCGATCGCCTCGGCTTGGCCGCGCTCCTCGGCGCCGATGCCGGGATAGGCGCCGGCGGAATCCACGATCGACAGCACGGGGATGCCGAAGCGGTCGGCCATCTCCATCAGGCGCACCGCCTTGCGGTAGCCTTCGGGACGCGCCATGCCGAAATTGTGCTTGATGCGGGTATCGGTGGTGGCGCCCTTCTCCTGGCCGACCACGCAGATGCTCTCGCCGCGGAAGCGGCCGAAGCCGCCGATCAGGGCCTCGTCGTCGGCGAATTTGCGGTCGCCGGCCATCGGGGTGAATTCGGTGATCAGGCCGCCGATGAAATCGGTGAAGTGCGGCCGCTGCGGATGCCGCGCCACCAGCGTCTTCTGCCACGGCGTCAGATTGGCATAGAGGTCGGTGAGGGCCTGCGCCGCCTTGTCCTCGATCCGCGCGACCTCGTCGCCGATGTCGCTGCCGCTCGCGGCAAGCGCACGCAACTCGTCGATCTTGGATTCAAGCTCGGCGACGGGTTTTTCGAAGTCGAGATAGCTGCGCATCGGGTCGGGCATCAACTCAATATAGGGAGGAACAATGCGAGGGGCGAAGCGGTTTTGGCGGTGGCAAGAGAAGTTTCGTAACTTCAATCGGTTAACGCGCATTCGGGCGGAATGCACGCTTCGGGATCGCAGGCAGGTGACGCTCTTTCTGCGGAGACGACGCGGAAGTCAAGGCGGATCAGGTGAAGGTATCGATGTCTGGCGGGCGCCGGACTTACTTCTCCGCCAGCGGATGGAGGTCGCGGACCAGGCTCTTCAGCCGCTCCTCGATCACATGGGTGTAGATCTGGGTGGTGGAGATATCGGTATGGCCGAGCAGGGTCTGCACGATGCGCAGGTCCGCGCCATTGTGCAGCAGGTGGCTGGCGAAGGCGTGGCGCAGCACGTGCGGCGATACCAGCCGCGGCGCGAGCCCGGAGGCGCTCGCGAGCTCCTTCAGGTCGCGGGCGAAATGCTGCCGGGTCAGGTGGCCGCTCTCGCCGGAGGACGGAAACAGCCATTTCGGCGGTGCGGCCTTCTTCGCCTTCGGCTGCATCACTTCGAGCGCCGCGAGGTAATCCGCCATCGCCTGCCGCGAGGCATCGTTGAGCGGCACCAGCCGCTCCTTGTTGCCCTTGCCGCGCACCACGATCATCCGCGCATCGCGCCGCGCCGCGGAGACCGGCAACGACACCAGTTCGGAGACGCGCAGGCCGGTGGCGTAGAGCACCTCGAGCAGGCAATACAGCCGCAGCGCGCGCAGCCGCTGCGCCGGCGAGACGTCGGTCTGGGTCAGCTCCTTGGCGCGGGTCAGCATGCGGTCGACGTCCGCGATCGACAGCACCTTGGGCAGGCCGCGGCCGCGCTTCGGGCCGGACAGGATCGCGGCCGGATCGTCGCCGCGGATCCGCTCGTTGAGCAGGAAGCGGTAGAGATGCCGCATCGCCGACAGCCGCCGCGCCACGCTGGTCGACTTGAAGCCCCGCGTGTCCAGGTCGGCGAGGTAGCCGCGCAGCGCCTCGGTGTCGGCGCTCGTGAAATCGGCGCCGGCATGGGCGAGGAAATCGGAGAAATCGGTGAGGTCGCGCCGGTAGGCGTCGAGCGTGTTGACGCCGGCGCCCTGTTCCGCGGCGAGCATGTCGAGGAACAACGCGGTCAGCTTGGCGTCGGAGGACCTGGCAGGGGTCCTGGCTTGGGTCTTGGCAGCAGCGGGCATGCCAGAATCATAGCGCCTATTTCTTGAGGAACTTATCCGGAGGGATGGTCACGCTCATTTCCCGCGGCTTCGGATGCACGAAATTGGCCAGCGCGAAGACGATGCCGTAGCCGATCCCGAAAATCACGGCGACGACCGTCAGGAAGCGGAACAGGCTGGGCATGGAGGCGACTCAGGCAGCGAATTAACCAATGAAATCATCCAACATGTTCCCCGCGCCGTTGCAAGAGTCGCTGGTAACGGTGTCGCCCGGGGTAGTATAGGTGGCTCGAATTCTGAACAATTCGTCCCAATATCCGAGCTTTTTGATGTCCGACGCAGCCGTCCCGGCGCCGACCCACCCGACCCTGGAGGCCGAGATCACGGCCGCCCTGGGGACGCGGTCGATCGTGCTGGTCGGCATGATGGGGGCCGGCAAGTCGACCATCGGCCGGCGGATCGCGGTGCGGCTCAAGCTGCCCTTCACCGACGCGGACACCGAGATCGAGGCGGCGGCGGACATGACGATCCCGGAGATCTTCGAGACCCATGGCGAGGCTTATTTCCGCGACGGCGAGGCGCGGGTGATCGCTCGCATCCTCGACAGCGGCCCGATCGTGCTGGCGACCGGTGGCGGCGCCTTCATGCGTGAGGAAACCCGCAAACGGATCAGCGACAAGGCGATCTCGATCTGGCTCAAAGCCGACAGTGATATCATCATGCGCCGGGTCCGCCGCCGCGCCGATCGTCCGCTGTTGCAGACCGCCGATCCCGAGGCGACCGTCAACCGGCTGCTCAGCGAGCGCGAGCCGGTCTACCAGAACGCCGATCTGACGATCGCCTCGCGCGACGTGCCGCACGACCGCATCGTCGACGAATGCCTCGAGGCCCTGCATGCGCATCTGTGCGGCGTGCGTCCGGCCGGCGAGCCACCATCTGATGGATTGAACGCGACCTCATGACTGCGCCCTTGAAACACTCCGCCTCGGTTACCGTCGACGTCGCACTCGGCGATCGCGCCTATGACATCGTCATCGGCCGCGACGTGCTGGCCTCGCTGGGCGAGCGCGTCGCGGCGCTGCGGCCCGGCGTGCGGACTGCTGTTGTCACCGACCGCACCGTCGCGAAACACTGGCTGGAGCCGGCCGAGGCGTCGCTGGCTGCCGCTGATGTCCCGACGTCGCGGATCGTTGTCGAGGAGGGTGAGGGCTCGAAGAGCTACGCCACGCTGAAGCAGGTCAGCGAGGCGCTGATCGCGGCAAAGATCGAGCGCAACGATCTGGTGATCGCGCTCGGCGGCGGCGTGGTCGGCGATCTCGCCGGCTTCGCGGCCGCGATCCTGCGCCGCGGCGTCGATTTCGTGCAGGTGCCGACCTCGCTGCTCGCGCAGGTCGATTCCTCCGTCGGCGGCAAGACCGGCATCAACTCGCCGCAGGGCAAGAACCTGATCGGCGCATTCCACCAGCCGGTGCTGGTGATTGCCGACACCTCGGTGCTTGACACGCTGTCGCCGCGCCAGTTCCGCGCCGGCTACGCCGAGGTCGCGAAATACGGCATCCTCGGTGACGCGGCCTTCTTCGCCTGGCTTGAAAAGAACCACGCCGACATTTTCTCGGGCGGCGCGGGGCGCGAGCACGCGATCGCGACCTCCTGCCGCGCCAAGGCCGCCATCGTCTCGCGCGACGAGCGCGAGACCGGCGAGCGCGCGCTGCTCAATCTCGGCCACACCTTCGGCCATGCGCTGGAAGCCGCGACCGGCTTCTCCGACCGCCTGTTCCATGGCGAGGGCGTCTCGGTTGGCATGGTGCTCGCGGCGGAATTCTCCGCGCAGCTGGGCATGATTTCATCCGACGATGCGGTCCGCATCGCGCGTCATCTTTCCGCGGTAGGATTGCCGACGCGCCTGCAGGATATCGCAGGCTTCACGCAGGAAGGGCTTGCCGATGCCGACGCTCTGTTGGCGCTGATGGCGCAGGACAAGAAGGTCAAGCGCGGCAAGCTCACCTTCATCCTGCTGGAGGCGGTCGGCCGCGCCGTGATTGCCAACAATGTCGAGCCTCAGCCGGTGCGCGACTTCCTGCAAGCCAAGCTGAAGGCCTAAACCACGGATCAAGCCAGTGGGCTGGTTAACCTTCTCGATCGTGCTGCTCTGTCTGCTCGTCTCCGCCTTCTTCTCGGCGAGTGAGACGGCGCTGACCGGCGCCTCGCGCGCCAGCATGTTGCGGCTGTCGAAGCAGGGCAACAGCGAAGCCACGGTGGTCTCGAGCCTGATGGCGATGCGCGAGCGGATGATCGGCGCGCTGCTGCTCGGCAACAATATCGCCAATATCGGCGCCTCCGCGCTCGCCACCGGCATCTTCACCGCCTGGTTCGGCGATGTCGGCGTGCTTTATGCCACCGGTGTGATGACGGTGCTGGTGGTGATCTTCGCGGAAGTGCTGCCCAAGACCGTCGCCATCAATGCGCCGGACCGGGTATCGCTGCTGGTGGCCCGGCCGATGCGGTTGACGGTGTTCGTGCTCGGCCCGCTTCTCACCATCATTGAAGGGATCGTCCGCGCCCTGATGCGGCTGCTTGGCATCAAGATCGGCGCGCATCAGGCCATCCTGTCGCCGACAGAACGCCTGCGCGGCGCGGTCGATCTGTTGCATCACGAAGGCAAGGTCGAGAAGCAGGACCGCGACATGCTCGGCGGGTTGCTCGACCTCAGCGAGCTGCAGGTCTCCGACGTCATGGTCCATCGCACCGAGATGACCATGGTCAACGCCGACCTGCCGCCCGAGGAATTGGTGCGCGAGGTGCTGGCGAGCGAATACACCCGCATCCCGCTGTGGCGCGAGAAGCCGGAGAATATCGTCGGCGTGCTCCATGCCAAGGATCTGCTGCGCGCGATGCGCGCCAATGAGGGCGACATGTCCGCGATCGATGCCTCCGCGATCGCGCTGCCGCCCTGGTTCGTGCCGGAGATGCGCCCGGTCTCCGAACAGCTGAAGGCGTTCCGCCGCCGCAAGACCCACTTCGCCCTGGTGGTCGACGAGTATGGCGAGGTCGAAGGCATGGTGACGCTGGAGGACATCCTGGAGGAGATCGTCGGTGACATCTCCGACGAGCACGATGTCGTCGTCGCCGGCGTGCGCGCCCAGCCGGACGGCTCGGTCGTGGTCGACGGCTCGGTGCCGATCCGCGACCTCAACCGCGCGATGGACTGGCGCCTGCCGGACGAGGAGGCGACCACGGTCGCCGGCCTCGTGATCCACGAGGCGCGCTCGATTCCCGATCGCGGCCAGAGCTTCACCTTCCACGGCTTCCGCTTCCGCGTGCTCCGCCGCGAGCGCAACCGCATTACCGCGCTGCGCATCGTCGCCGTCCCGCGCGAGGCCGCCGAGCTCGACGAGAAGAAGCCGAAGCGGGCGGGGACGGCGTTCTAGTGGGTCAAGCGGAGGTCTATCTCC
>NZ_JACMYP010000316.1 GCF_020889705.1 Bradyrhizobium altum
AAGCCGGGCGATCCAGTATTCCAGAGGCAGTTGTGCTCGAACCGAGAGGCCGCGGCGTACTGGATCGCCCGCCTTCGCGGGCGATGACAGATGAGGATGGAACACAGCTACGCATTCTCGCGACATGATTGTCCGAGCTTTGCTCTTCGTTTCGCCGCTCTGAGAACAGAGGGCGCAGGGAAAGCCGGGTGCCGATCGCACCCATGGGTCCCGCGTAGTAAAAAACGCGGGAGGTAGGACCACAGGTGTAACCGGGAACATCCCGGCTTTCCCTGCGCGATGGTTTTACGGCTTATTTCGTGCTCTCCCCGGCGAGACTGGGCTTGCTTGTCACCGCCCTCACAAGACGCAATTGCGCCTTGTGAGAAGACACCTACCACTAGGGCGTCAGGACCACACGACTTCGCCGTCCGCTTCACATGCATTCGTCGCTGGCATGATCCGCGTCCACCGCATCTCACCGCAACACCCGTGACGATGCGCAGCGCCCCTCGATCGGGTGAGACGACGAATTCATAACATTAAGTTGCGCTTCTGATAAAGCGAAATATTTTTATGCGCAAGGATTGACAGGTTTTTGCTGAGTTGCCCGTCGGGCAGTCACATGGCACGTCACATTCAAGGCGCGGCACCCGTCGCTTGCCCGCTCCCGCGCGCGATGGCAGAATTGCCTCACTTTGTGCAAAATCGGACATGGCCATGCCACTCATCCGGATTTGGGTCTATGACGGCATCCTCGCTTCGGGCGTTGCGGGTATTGTCGACGTGTTCACGGCCGCCAATTCGGTGGCGGCGAAGCGGCCGCAGCGCCACAACGGCAAGCCGTCCCAGCTGCGGTGGCGCGTCGAGTCACTCAATGGCCGGCCGGTGCAGACCGCGTCCGGCCAAATCATCGGCGTCGATGGACCGATCAGCGCGCGGTCTGCGGCGGATGCGGTGGTGATCCCCGGACCGTTCGTCGGCGACATCGAGCGCTTCTTCGCCCGGCTCGATATGGTCGAGCCGTTGCTCGCCGCGCTGCGGCGGCAACATGAGCGCGGCACCCTGCTCGCATCCTATTGCACCGGCAGCTTCATCCTCGCCGAAGCCGGCCTGCTCGACGGCCGGGTCGCGACCACCCATTCGGCGAAGGGGCGGACCTTCGCGATGCGTTACCCGGCGGTCGATCTGCGCGTCGCCGAGATCCTCACCGAGCAGAGCCGGATCGTCTGCTCGGGCGCGGTGACCACCTCGCTCAATCTTGCGATTCGGCTGGTCGAGAAGTTCGCCGGCGCCGATCTGGCCGCCGAGACCGGCAAGCTGATGCTGATCGACGGCAATCGCGTCTCGCAGGCGTCCTATGCCAGCCGTAGGCACGACACCCAGCATTCCGACGCGCTGGTGGCGCAGGCGCAAAGCCTGATGGAGAAGTCGCTGCAGCGGGGCTTCAGCCTCGCCAGGCTGGCCCGCGACCTTTCGGTCAGCGAACGCACCCTGAACCGCCGCTTCAAGCTCGCGGTCGGCGAGGCCCCGCTGCAATATCTGCAGGCGCTGCGCGTCGATGTGGCCAAGCGCCTGATCGAATCCAGGCGGCTGAAGCTCGACGCGGTCAGTGCGCGCGTCGGCTACAACGATCTGTCGACCTTTCGCCGCCTGTTCAAGCGCGAAACCGGGCTTTCGCCGCGCGAATACCAGCGCCGGTTTGCGCGTGTCACGGCGCGCATGGCGCCTGCCGGCTGACGACGCCGTGTCCGAATTTGCCCTGAGAATGGCGATACTGCCACTGCTGCCGGAAGCACCTCGCGCATAGACCTCATGCTGGCAACAACAGGAGGTCTCTCAATGCCGATGATCGACGTCACAATTCCCGAAGGAGCCCTGAAGCCGGCAGCGGAAGCGCGGCTGATCAAGGAGCTCGGCGATATCCTGATCGGTCACGAGGGCTTCGACCCGGCCAACAAGGTTGCGCAAGGCGTCACCGTCGTGTTCCTGCATCGGCCGGCCGCCGTCTATGTGGCGGGCGACCCGTCGCCGTCGCCACGCTATCGCATCGTGCCGACGGTGCCCGAGGGGCAGTACACCGAAGCCTCGCGCGCGGCTTTGGTGAAGGACGTGACCGCTGCCGTGGTACGCGCTGACGGTGGTTCGTACGAGGATGTGGCGCCGCAAGTCTGGGTGTTTCCGACCGAGATACCGGATGGCCAGTGGGGCAGCCGCGGCGTCATTCGTCTGCTGCCGGACATTCAGGCCTTCATCGCCGGCGAGCATGAACGCAAGGTCGGCCAAGAACGCCTTGCACGGCGACGGCGCGTCAAGGCGCTCGAACTGCTTGCGGGCGCGCTCGATGCTGCCCGCAAGGGCGTCGCGTGATGCGGCACCCGGCGATGGCAATCGATACGCATTTCAGGCTCGCGGCGATCCAGGCCGCCGCGGTACTGTTCGATCGCGAGGCGTCGGTGGAGAAGGCCTGTCGCCTGATCCGCGAGGCCGGTGCCATGGGGGCAACGATCGCCGCGTTCGGCGAGACCTGGCTGCCGGGCTATCCGTTCTTCTGTCATGCACCGACCGGTCCGAGCACCTTTCGCGCCATGGCGGAATATCTCGATAGCGCAGTCGAGATTCCGTCGCCGGCCACCGACCGGCTCTGCGATGCCGCAGAGGGCGCCGGGATCGATGTCGTGATCGGCGTTGCCGAACGCGACGCAGTAACGAAGGGCACGGTCTACTGCACGCTTCTGTTCATTGGCCGCGAGGGGCGGATTCTCGGCCGTCATCGCAAGCTCAAGCCGACCTTCAACGAGCGTTCGGTGTGGGCCGATGGCGACGCGGTCGGCCTGCGGGTTCATGAGCGGCCCTATGGCAGGATCAGCGGGCTCAATTGCTGGGAGCACAACACCATGTTGCCCGGCTATGCGCTGGCGGCGCAGGGAACGCAGATCCACGTCGCCGCGTGGCCGGGACGAGAGCCCGCCGTGGCGCCGCCGTCACCCACGCCGCTGTGGCCGCGACAGCTCCTGCTGTCGCGCGCGTTCGCGTCCCAGGCGGGTTGCTACGTCATCGCCGTGGGCGGCATGCGGTCGCACGAGGCGACGCCCGAACGCTATCGCGAGCTGTCGACGATCGAGTACAGCGGCGACAGCGTGATCATCGATCCACGCGGTGAGATCATCGCGGGGCCGGCGCAAGGTGAGACCATCCTGATCGCTGACGGATCGCGGGAGGTTGTTCTCGCCGCCAAGGCGCTATGCGATATCGGCGGCCACTACTCGCGCCCGGACCTGCTGCGACTGATCGTCGACCGTGATCGACAGGATCGGGTCATCGATAGCGCCTTCGCCGGGCGCGTCGCGCCGGACATGTGGGAGTAGTGCGATCAAGTGCACGGCAGCGTGTAAAGCAGCGTCATCTGTGATGACGCTCACGCCGACGAGCGCGATGCGCGCAACTCAGGAAGCAATTTAGTCGTCATCTGCGTGTCGCATCAGGCCAAATGCTTGTCGCAATAGTCCAAATGTTCGGACGCAAGTGACGCCAATCAAAGACATTTTGGCGTTTTGTCGCGCGCACGCCGGAAGTGTATCGCATCAGCAATCCGGCCAACAAAAAACAAAATCCGGATCGAAGGAGGGCGCAGCTGTGGCAAGGTGCGAATGATCTCACGACATGCCCGCCGCCGCAGCCGTCTTTGCCCTCCGATTGTCTCCATCATCGAGGATCGATCCGTGATTAAGGTTTTTCGCCGCTCGTTCGTTGCCGGCCTGCTGTCGCTTGGCCTGGCGTTGCTGTCACTTCATGGCGCCCAGGCGCAGGCGCCAGCGCAGGGGACCGACACCATTCTCGTGCTCGATGCATCCGGCTCGATGTGGGGCCTGGTCGATGGGCAGAGCAAGATCTCCGCTGCACGACAGGCGGTCGATGCCATCCTGTCGAAATGGAATCCCGCCGATCGTCTCGGCGTGGTGGTCTATGGCCACCGCTCGAAGGGTGACTGCAAGGACATCGAGCTGATGGTGCCGGTCAGCAAGTTCGATCCGGCGAGGATCAAGGCCGCGATCGATGGCATCAACCCGAAGGGCAAGACGCCGATCTCGGATTCGCTCCGTGCCGCCGCCGAGGCGCTGCACTCGACCGAGAACAAGGCCAATGTGATCCTGGTTTCCGACGGGATCGAGACCTGCGCGCCGGATCCGTGCGCGGCCGCGGCCGAGCTGAAGAAGGCCGGCATCGGCTTCACCGCCCACGTCATCGGCCTCGACGTCGCCGATCCCGCGGCGAAGAGCCAGCTGCAATGCATCGCGCGCGCGACCGGCGGCGTCTATCTCGATGCCGGCAACGCCGCGAGCCTCACCGGCGCACTGACCAAGGCGGTGGCGGCGACGCAAGGCACCAAGGTCGCAAGCGAGGCGCCGCCAAAGCCGGCGGCCGCCGATCCGTATCTCGGCAAGAACCTTCGCGGCGTGGCACGGCTCGCCGAAGGGCTCGATCCGATCAGCGACGAGGACGTCAACTGGGGCGTCTACAAGCGCGCCGGAGGCGAGAAGGGCGAGCACGTCAACACCTTCTACGGTGCGCCGTTCGCCGACAATATCGCGCCCGGCGATTACATCGTGGAGGTGAGCTACCGGCAGCTCAAGCGCGAGTTTCCGCTCAAGGTCGAGAACGGCAAGCCGGCGATGCTCGACGTCATCCTCGATGCCGGCTACGTCACCAGCGAGGGCTCGGTGGCGGGCGGCGCAGGCAAGGTCGATGACGTGGTCTGGCAGGTCTCCGACAAGGGCGGCAGACTGATCGCGCAGGAGTACGACGCGGTGCCGCGCTTTGTGCTCGCTGTGGGCAATTATACGCTGACCCTGACCAAGGGGCAGTCGAAGACCAGCAAGCCGTTCGTGGTCGCCGCGGGTGACTCCAGCAACATCCAGCTTACCCTCGATGTCGGCAAGCTGATCGTCACCACCACCTATGCCGAAGGCGGCCCCAAGGTCGAGAAGGACCTCGTGGTTGCCGTGCACCAGCCGGCCAAGGCCGACGGTGACGAGGGCGAAAAGGTCGCGCAGGAATACGACGCCGAATCGAAGTTCGATCTGCCGGGCGGCAGCTATGAGGTGATGGTGACGGTCGGCGAGGCCAAGGGCACGGCGCGCGCGGAGGTGAAGTCCGGCGCGCCGACCCGGATCAACGTCAACCTCAACGCCGGTGTGGTCGGGATCAAGGCCGACGGCGCCCAGGAGATCGACATCTACGGTGCCGAGCGCGACATCAATGACGAGCGCAAGCGCGTCTCGGTGAGCTATGAGGCGACCTACAACGTCGCGCTCGGCGCCGGCGACTACTTCGCGGTCGCCACCTATGCCGACGGCCAGAAGGCGGAAAAGCCGTTCTCGATCGCCGCCGGCAAGCGCCAGACGCTGGAGATCAAGCAGTAGTCAGCTGGACGGTCGGGCCACGGAAACGGTGCACCTCCCCCGCAAGCGGGGGAGGGATCTTTTCGGCCAGTGCGTCCCTCACGCCGGAAGGGAGAAGTACGAACGCTCATCCCTTGTCGAGCCTGCCGACAATTTGGGCAGACCGCCCGGCTAATCCCGTTCACCTCGGCCACATCTCCGCCTAGTCTGGCAGCAGACGGAGGCGAAACAGCATGCGGGCGATCCTTGATCACTGCACCGGCGGGAGCAGGCGCAGCCTGCCGGCCGGCACGGATTTCATCGAGGAGGGCGGCCAGACAGGTCATCTGTTCGTGCTGCTCGAGGGCAAGGTCGAGGTCGTGAAGGGCGACAGTCTGGTCGCGGTGATCGACGAGCCCGGCGCGGTGTTCGGCGAGATGAGTGTTCTGCTCGACAGGCCGCACAGCGCAAAGGTGCGCACGGCGTCCGACTGCGTCCTATACGAGTTCGACGATGCAGCGTCGTTCCTGCGGGAGCAGCCTGCGCTGGCGCTGCTGATCGCGCAGCTCCTGGCGCAACGGCTGCACGTCGCCACGACCTATCTTGCCGATCTGATGCATCAATATGCCGATCACGGCACCCATCTGGCGATGGTCAGCGAAGTGCTGCAGAGCATGATCAACCTGCCGCCGATGCAGGTCTCGCCAGGCTCTGATCGGCAATCCGATCCAAGGATGTGAGCCAGTCCGGCGCCTCGCCGAGCGGCGTTGCCGGCCGATGCAGGGGGGCGTTGAGATCGACGATCTGCGCGTCGCCGGCGGCGAGCCAGAAAACCTTCTCCTGGGTGAGATCGAGCACGATGTAGACCGGCGGCCGGCCGGGTTGCAGGCCGGTATTGAACACCCAGGTCGTCCCGATCCGGTCGAACCACGAGCCGTTCGGGATGAACGGCGATTGATGCACATGGCCCGAGATCACCATCGCCGGGTGGTGGCGTTCGATCCAGCGCAGCAGCTCGACGTCGCCGAAGAAGCGCTTGCCACCCCAGCTGATCGGGGAATCCGCCGGCGGGGCGTGATGCACCCAGACCCAGCGGCGGTGCGGGATGGCGGCTGCCTCGCGCAGCTGCTCGTCGATCCGCGCCTTGACCATCGGGCCGTCCCACCACGGGCACACCGTGAACAGCGTATCGCCGATGGTCAGATTGTCGCCGTCGCAGGCCACGCCGAATTCCCTGACCGCGGCGACCCATCGCGCAACCTTCTCGCCCTCTGCGTTGCGCTCGTCGAGGTCATGATTGCCCGAGCAGAAGATCACGCGCGTGAGGCCGGCGAGGCGCGAAAGGTATTTCGTGACGACGACGATCTGGGCGCGGAAATCGACCGCCGAGCCGAGGTTGAGCACATCGCCGGCGAAGATCACCAGATCGAATTGCGGCGCGGCCGCCAGCAGCCAGTCGAACTGCGGCAATGAATAATGCAGGTCGGCGACGACGAGGCAGCGCATCCGCCAGATCCAGATGCCCGGAAAGCGGGCTGGGTTCGGAAGATAATGAATTTCAAACAATCGGAATTGCAGCAAGATTTATGCCGTGCCGCGCCGATCAAGCGCGACAGTTTCCCGCAGTGCATTGGGGTTTACCCCCTTGGAGAGGGGGCAGGGCCGCCTCTCACACCCGCGCCGCGGCGTGGGAGAACACGATCTCGATCAGCGTGCCGGTGCGGCCGCCGGTCCGGATCTGGAATTTTGCGCGGTTGGCTTCGACCAGCGCCTTGGTCAGCGACAGGCTGACGCCGCCGGAGCCGGCCTGATCGGACGGCGTCGGCGCGCGGAACGGCTCCAGTGCGGCGGCGACCTCGTTGTCGTTGAGGCTCTGGCCGGTGTCGCGCACGCGCAGCATCACCTCGCCGAAATCCGACAGCGCGGTCGAGACGATCACCTGGCCGCCGGCATTGGCGAGATGGATCGAGTTGCCGATCAGGTTCAGCGTGATCTGGCGCAGCGCGCGGGCGTCGGCGACAACAGGCGGCAGCGTGTGTGCGAGCGAGGTGCGGATGATGATGCGCTCGCGATTGGCCTGCGGCTGCATCACCGCGACACAGCTCTCCACCATCTCGTTGAGGTTCTGGCTGGTGAAGGCGAGGTCGAGCTTGCCGGTCTCGATCCGCGACAGGTCGAGCAGGTCGTTGACGATCGCGATCACCCGCTCGCCGGAGGCGCGGATGTCCTTCATGTATTCGACATAGCGCTCGTTGCCGAGCGCGCCGAAGCGCTCGCCGATCATCACCTCGGCAAAGCCGATGATGGCGTTGAGCGGCGTGCGCAGCTCGTGGCTGATCCGCGCCAGCATGTCGGATTTGGCGTTCGCCGCGCGTTCGGCGAGCCGCCGCGCCTCGCGCAATTCGCCCTCGCTCTTTTTGGTCTGCGAGAGATCGCGGAACACGGCGAAGAAGTTCGGGCCGTCGGCGCGGGTGCGGCCCATCGTCACCGACAGCGGGATGATGCCGCCCTGGCGCACGCGGCCGAGCGTCTCGCGGCCGTGGTCGAGCAGGCTGGCGACGCCGGCCGATTTCACGCTCGTGAGATAGTCGAAGATGCCGTGCTGGCTTTCCGGCGCGAACAGGTCGGCGAGATTATGCGTGACGAACTCGTCGCCGTCATAGCCGAACAGCGCCTCCGCGCTGCGGTTGCAGGAATGGATGTTGCCCTCGGCATCGAACATGATGATGCCTTCGGCCGCGGTGTCGAGGATCGCGCCGAGCTCCTCGGCGTCGGCGTGGCCGGCCTGCGGCGGTAGTGGCGCAAGCACCGGCTCGGCGGCAGCCACTGGCTCGGGATCGGGCTCCGGATCGGACAGCGCGGCCGCGATCGCGGCGTCTTCGTCCAGCGTGCGCGAGAAGATCAGCGCCAGCGCGGAATCGTCGTCCCAGGTGATGGTGTGCAGCCGTGCCTCCGCGGACACGGACTGCGCGCCGTCGTCCGCGTTCTGGTTCGCGGAGATCGTCACCGGCGTGCCGGTGCCGGAGGTGCTGCTCGCCTGCGAGACGCCGGGCTCGACATAGAGCGCGTCCAGCCCGCCGGCGGCTTCCAGCGCGTGCAGGCTCTCATAGCCCATGCGGGCGAGGAAGGCGTGGTTGGCATAGAGCAGGCGGTCGAGCCGGTAGATCAGGATACCGACCGGCAAGAGATCGAGCAGCACGCGGTCGCGGCGGGACTCTCCGCGCGGTGCAGGTTCCGTCGCGGCGAGCCAACCGGCCTTTGGCGCGTCGGCCGGCGTCTCCAGTTGCGCGACCATCTCTTGCGGCCGCGGCGCCTCCGCCTCCTGCGGCGGTTCGCTGGCGGGCGGCTCTTTGGCAACCGCTTCCATGGTGGCGCTCTCGTTCGTCGCGGTGAGGCCGGCCTCGCTCTCGAGCCGCGCCGACAATTGGCGGGCGAGCTCGTTGAAGGCGTTGTTCTCGACCGGCGTCAACGACGGCGGCCGCGTATCGCCGGCAAGACGGAACGGCAGCACATTCTGCGGCGGGTCGTGACGCACGTCGTGCGTTTCCTCCGGCGTTCCTCCTTTCGTTTCTTGCGGCGTTTCCACGGCGTGATCCGGATCGGCTTGGTGTGAAGTCTCTGCTGCTGTCGGCTCGGTCAATTCCTCGGGTGGTGCTGCGGTCGGGTCGGGCGGCGGAGCAACATCATGCGGCGCGGCGGGCCCGGGCGGCGCGGCGGTGC
>NZ_JACMYP010000317.1 GCF_020889705.1 Bradyrhizobium altum
GTGCCCGGCGCGCCCTTGCCGAAGCGCGCCGCATCGCCGCCGACACGGCCGAGGCTCATGCCGCTGACAATGCCGCCACCACCAGGGATCACGGTGTTGACGCGGATGTGCTGGTGGAAAAAGTCGTAGGCCATCGCGGCGCTCAACGCGATAACGCCGCCCTTGCTCGCGCTGTAAACCGCCATGTTCGGCTTGCCCCAGCCGGCGCCGGATCCGATGTTGACGATCGAGCCGCCGCCCTGCGCGATCATGTGGGGGATCGCCGCGCGGCTGGTGAGGTATGGTCCCTTCAGATTGACGGCGATAATGCGATCGAACAGCGCCTCGTCGGTGTCGAGCACGGTGCCGAGCGGACCGATCGCGGCGTTGTTGACGACGCCATCGATGCGGCCGAACCGCGCCATGGCCTGTGCGACCACTCTGCCGACATCGCCCGATTGCGACACATCGGCTTCGATCAATTCGGCGGACAGGCCTTCGCGATCGAGCTCCTGGCGCAAGGCCGGAATGGCGTTCTGCGCGGTGCTCGAGACCTGTGGCGCCTCGAGGCCGAACGTCACCACCGCATGGCCGCGACGGGCGAGGCCGAGTGTGATCGCGCGGCCGATGCCGAAGGTGCCGCCGCTGACGAGGATGGTTTTTCGGGGCGCGGTCATTCTGCGGCCTCCCGGTTGCCGGCAGGGGATCCAAGCAGCTCGTGCCAGCCGCCACCCTGCATGTAGGTGGACCAGCGGCGGTAGAAGCCGCGCGCGATCTGCTCGGTGACTTGCGTGGAGACATCGCCGCCGAGCGGATGATCGGTGACGTAGGCGCCCATCGACTGCTGATAGTTGAAGGGATAGCGCCGCGCGACCGTGCCGGTGCTCGCGGCGGTCGCATAGAGCCAGTTCTCCATGTCGTCCTGCTCGGTCATGCCGGCCGGGCCGGAGTAGCGCATGTAGTAGTGGCGCAGATAGTCCTTGGCTTCCTGTGGCGCATCCTTGTCGACCAGGAAGAAGCGCCAGCCTTCGGTCGAGGTCGGGCTGTGCGGATGCCAGGCGCAAAGTCCGCGCGGCTGACGACCGTGATAGGAGGTGTTGGGGAAGATCGTGCCGACGAAGGGCAGCAGCCGCGCGCCTTCGCCGAGCCGCCGCTTGCGCTCCTCGAAGCAGTGCCGGAAGTATTGTTCGAGGATCGGATTGTCGAGGAAGGACTCGGTGTATTCGTTGGCTTCCGGCTGGATCGCGCTGTGCACGCCGTGGCCTCCAGGAAAGCTGATCCAGACGTGCTGTGCCTTCTCCAGTTCGTCGTCGCGGCGGCCCTTCTTGCCGGCGGCTGCGCTCGGTCCGATGCCGATCAGATCGACCGAGCGGTGGCTCGGATTGTGATAGGTGTCGCCGAGGAAATTCTCGGCGGCGAATTTCCAGTTGGCGGGGAATACCCATTTGTGGACGCCGATCACCTCGGAGCCGCCCTCGCGGCCGTCGCGGCAGTCGAGCGCCTGGTCGAGGTGGATCCTGGCATCGCCGAGATAGGTGATGAAGTCGGGCGCATCCTTGTCCCAGGTCGCCCAGATCGAGCCCTTGTAGTTGCAGAGCTTCGCCACCGAGACCAGCGAGTTGGCCTCGCGGTCGAGCACGCCGTCATAAAGCGTCCGGTGCAGCGGAACACCCTGCAGCTTGCCGTCGGTGGTGTAGGTCCAGCTGTGATACGGGCAGGTGAACAGCGAGGTGTTGCCCTGCTCGTAGCGGCACACCTTCATGCCGCGGTGCCGGCACGAGTTCAGGAAGACGTGGATCTCGCCCTTCTTGTCGCGGCAGAGGATGACGGATTCCTCGCCCATCCGCGAGGTGTAGAAGTCGCCGGGATTGGGCACGAGGCTTTCGTGGCCGACCAGCAGCCAGGCGCGCGTGAACACTTTGTCGAGTTCCTGCCGATAGATATCGGCGTCCACGAAGATCTCGCGGCTGATGAAGCCACTCTTGACGTCAACAAGCTGATCGAAATCGTTGCGAAGCGGCATCGGCTCCTCCTTGTTTCTTGCATGCGCGACCGTGCGCCGCGGCGATTGGTGGTGCGTCCTATTTGTCGAGCTTGCAGCCGCCCGTTCCCTCGGGGCGGAACGCCTTGTCGCCGGGAATGACCGCGATCTTCTGGTAGTAGTCCCAGGGATATTTGCTCTCGTCCGGCTTCTTCACGCGATAGAGCGACAGGTCGTAGATGACGCGACCGTCTTTGCGGACGTGCGCGGGGCGGCCGAAGAAATCGACCGGCAGCTTGCGCATCTCGGCATTCACCGCCTTGGCCTCGTCGCTGCCGCCGGCCTCGATCGCCTTCAGATAGTGCCGCACGGCGGCATAGGTCGCCGCTTGAAGCTTGGTCGGCTCGCGTTTCTCGATCTCGATGAAGCGCTTGGCGAACGCGCGGGTGCCGTCGTCGTCATCCCAATAATATTGGGACGCGATGTACATGCCCTGCGCATCGCGCAGGCCGATCGAATGGACGTCGGAGATGAAGGTCAGCATGCCGACGATGGTCTGCCCGCCCTGTTGCAGGCCGAATTCGTGGGTCTGCTTGACCGCGTTGACGGTGTCGGCGCCAGTGCCGGCCAGTGCCACCACCTTGGCGCCGGAATTCTGCGCCGCCAGCAGGAAGGACGAGAAGTCGGTGGTGTTGAAGGGATAGCGTACCGCGCCGACGACCTTGCCGCCGGCATCGGTCACCGCGCGCGAAGCATCCTTCACCATGGCGGTGCCGAACGAATAGTCGACCGCGACGAAGAACCATTCCTTGCCGACGCGGCGGCTCAGCTCGCCGACCAGTCCGGCCGACAGCGCGTAGGTGTCGTCGGCCCAATGCGTGATGACCGGCGAGCATTTGTCGCCGGTCAAATCGGAGGTCGCGGCGCCCGAGACCAGCGCGGTCCGGTTGCTCTGCGTTGCGAGCCCGGCGACGGCGAGGCCGACCGAGCTCACCGCAAGATCGGTCACCGCGTCGACATGCTCGACGTCGAACCATTGCCGGGCGATCCCGACCGCGACGTCGGGCTTGTTCTGATGATCGGCCGAGAGGATCTCGATCGGCTTGCCCAGCACCTTGTTGTGAAAATCCGCGGCGGCAAGCCTGGCGGCGGTCACCGAGCCCGGCCCGCCGAGATCGCGGCCGCTGCCGTAATCGCCCAGGACCGCAATCCGCACCACGCCGTCGGAGATGCCCGAGCCATCGGGCGCGGCATACGCCAGTGACGTCGCGAGCATCAGCACGGCGATCGCGGACCAGCTGCGCGTGGCGTCTGTCTGAAGCAATTCCAATCCTCCCGTCATTTTTGACATGTCCATCTGGTGGACATAATTCTCATAATATGAGATAGTATCCATGCGGGCCGATTGGTCAAGCGCGCTGGATGCAGCGCGCCCTGCCGAATTTGCGGATGTGGACGGATGGCGAAGAAACCGAAGGCGGAAGCTCACGACGAGGAGCAGGGGGTGTCAGGCGTGCGCGCGGTCGACCGCGCGATCGCGATCCTGCAATGTTTCACCCCCGATCAGCCGGCGATGAGCGTGATCGAGATCCAGAAGCGCGTCGGGCTGAGCCGGCCGACGCTCTATCGTCTGCTGCAGACGCTGGCGCAGCGCGACCTGATCCAGGCCGAAGGCGATCCGCAGCGCTTCCGGCTGTCCCATGGCGTGATGAAACTGTCCCACGTCTGGTTGACGGGGCTCGAGGTCGTCGCGATCGCGCGCCCGGTTGTCGAAGGCCTGCGCGAGGCGACCGGCGAGACCGCCGCGCTGTTCCGCGTCCAGGAGGATCGCGGCATCTGCATCCTCGAATGCCAGAGCCGTCACGTGCTCTCGATCAGCCGCGGCGTCGGCGACAGTTTGAGCCTGACCCGCGGCTCGACCGGCAAGGCGATGCTGGCCTTCATGGACCCGGCGCGGCAGGCCGAACTCCTCGCCACCATACCGAGCAGCGCCGACCGTGCGCGGCTGGAGGAAGCCTTGGCATTTGCGCTGCGCAACGGCTATGCGACCAGCCACAGCGAGATCTTCGCCGGCACGGTTGCGGTCTCCGCGCCCTGCTTCGATCACCGCGGCGACGTCGTCGGTTCGGTCGGCCTCTACGGACCGGGCGCGCGCATCGACGAGCAAAAGCTGCTGGAATTCTCCAGGCTGGTGCGCGAGGCCGGCCGGCAGATTTCAGTTCTGCTGGGATTTCAGGGTGCTGAGCCGGCTGCTCCCGAACGCGCGTGATACGATCGGGCCGGCGGCGCTCAGCCCTGCCTTTATGCCGCGCGAGCCGGGGCATCGAAGGGACGGCGGCGCGGCTGATGCGCTGCAGGGAACCCGGACCAGGTTCGGCTTTCCTGGGGACCCGGCGCTGCGGTCGGGGCCAAACCCCGCCTCGATCCCGGGTGGTGGGCCGCGCATCAGGCAGACGTTAACGAATCTTCACGATCATGCGGGCTGCTTTGGCTTTTGGCCGCGGTCGGCAAGATCGACACGGGTCCCGAATTCGTTCACAGCTATGGCGATAGTTACGCAATCTATTGCTGGATTCGTCGCGACGGGACGCGCGCAACCTCGCCAGGACAGGCCTGGCCGACAACAATCGTATCGCGTCAAGATTTGCGAAGGAATTCCATGACGGCAAGCTGGGTCAATTCCCTGGTCGACAGTGGCGTCAAGTCCGACATGCTCAACTTTGCTGCGGACGGCGTCTTCACCGACGCTGAAGCCATCCAGTTGCTGGCGGATGTCGCCAATCGCGGGAGTGTCACCGCGAATGAGCTGAACTCGCTGCAGCTGATTGCGGCCAATCTGAACAGCGGCCTCTACACATCGGACTATGTCTCTCATCTTTTCAACCAGCTCGTAGATGGGAATCCGGCCAACGCCACCTGGACAGGGGGCGGCACTGCTCACATCACGCTCAGCAATCTGCAGGTTGGCACGACGTCGACGCAGATGTCTGAACTGATCGGAAAGTGGTTTCAGGGGACCGATCTTCCGGATCCGACTTTGCCGCCCGATGCAGGCGGGAGCGGCTGGACATTGCAGGGCTACAGCGCGGTTGTCGGGCCGTTGTATTCTTCGGCGGGCGCGGCCACCGTCAACGACATTTGTCAGGGCGCAGACGGCGATTGCGAATTGATGTCGGGATTGATCGACGTCGTCGTCTTTCATCCTCAAGTCATGAGTTCCATGATCGTGAACAATGGAAACGGCACCTATGGCGTGCGCTTCTATGTCAATGGTCAGGAGACATGGGAAACCGTCAATGACGAGTTTCCGGTCGTCAGTGGCACCGAACTTGACTATGGCCACAACTACAGTGAGCAACCCACTGCAATGTGGGTTGCCCTGGTGGAGAAGGCCTACGCGCAGCTCAGCGCAACGGGCCAGATCGGGCACCCGGCCGTCAACAGCTACAACAATATCTCGGCTGATCCCCTGACGAATGTCTTCGAGAACCTGACCGACGCGACGAGCGTGAACTACTATCTGAGCAGCGCGTCCAATTGGTACAGCAACAAGTCCGTCTATATCGCGGCACTCTCCAGCCACGACGACATCATCCTCGAGATTCCTTCGACGTCTCCGTACACGTATGACAGTGCCGGAAACGTCCAGCTGGTCCCGGATCACGCGTTCGGGGTCGTCGGCTATGACAGCGCGACGGGCAATTTCGTTGTTCGTAATCCATGGGGAAACAGCTATCCCGGCCAGAACTGGGATGTGCAATTTGAGGTTTCGCTGACACAGATCGCCAGCGAGGGCGGCGACTTCGTCATCGACAATTCCGGCGCCGTCGACGTCGCGCCCACGGTGGTCGCGTCAAACATCACCGGCCGCGTGCAAACCTCGATTGCAGCGTCGTCCATGTTCTATACGACGGGCGGTACTCTGCCCATCATCGAATATGCGCTTTGGGACTCCACGGGTAACGGGCACTTCACCGTGGGCGGGGTGGCGCAGGCGAGCGGGGTCGAGATCGACGTCGCTGCTTCACAATGGTCCAGCATTGCCTATCAGTTCGGTCCCGCGAGCGACCAGCTGTGGGTGGAGGCGTTCAACGGCGTATTCTGGAGCGCCTGGACCGAATTTACGGCAACCCCGGAAGGGCCCGTGGTGACGGGCCTAAACATGACGGCAACGCACGGCCAGAGCTTTGCCGTGTCCTCGCTGTTCACCTATTACGACCCGTTCGGCCTCGCAGCCGTCGAATACGATGTCTGGGACAGCGGCACCGGTGGCGGCCACTTCGTCCTGAACGGGGTGGCGTTTGCCGCCAATCAGGACAACTACATCACGGCCGCGCAGCTGTCGTCATTGACCTATCAATCCGGCTCCGGCGCGGACACGCTCTGGATCCGGGTCAACGACAGCACGGTGTGGGGCCAATGGTCGAACGCTTTCACGGTCACCGCGCCGGTCGATAGCGGTCCCGTTGCGGCGGTGTCGAACATTGTCGCGGCGCATGGCCAGAGTTATGCGGCCTCGTCCTTGTTCACCTACAGCGATCCGTTCAACAATCCTGCAACGCAATATGACGTCTGGGACAAGGGAACCGGTGGCGGACACTTCGTTCTGAACGGGGTGGCGCTTCCCGCCAACCAGGACAACTACATCACGTCCGCCCAGCTGGCCTCGTTGAGCTATCAATCCGGCTCCGGCATCGACACGCTCTGGATCCGCGCCAATGACGGCACCGTGTGGGGGGCGTGGTCGAGCCCCTTCACCGTCAATGCTCCGATTGACAACGGGCCCGTTGAGACGGTGTCGAACATCGTTGCACCCCACGGCCAGAGCTATGCGGCTTCGTCGCTATTCACCTACAGCGATCCGTTCAACAGCGCCGCGACCGCGTACGATGTCTGGGATAGCGGCACCGTCGGCGGCCACTTCCTTCTGAACGGCGTGGCGCTGCCCGCCAACCAGGACAATTACATCACGGCCGCCCAGCTGGCGTCGCTGAGCTATCAATCGGGCTCCGGTCTCGACAAGCTTTGGATCCGGGCCAATGACGGCACGCTGTGGGGGGCGTGGTCGAACGCCTTCACCGTCAATGCTCCGGTTGACAGCGGGCCCGTTGAAGCGGTGTCGAGCATCGTTGCGGCTCACGGTCAGAGCTATGCGGTCTCGTCGCTGTTCACCTACAGCGATCCGTTCAACAGCGCCGCGACCCAATATGACGTCTGGGACACCGGCACAGGTGGCGGGCATTTTGCTTTGAGCGGGGTGGCACTTGCGCCCAACCAGGACAATTACCTCACCGCGGCCCAGCTGGCGTCGCTGAGCTATCAATCCGGCTCGGGCGCGGACACGCTGTGGGTCCGCGCCAACGACGGCACCGTCTGGGGATCATGGTCAAGTGCTTTCACCGTGACCGCGCCGGTGGACACGGGTCCAGTGGTGACCCCGACCAATTCGAGCACGCTGTCCGTTCAAGGCCAGACGTTCTCGGTGTCCTCGCTCTTCACCTATTCGGATCCGTTCGGCAGTTCCGCGACATCATATGATGTCTGGAATAGCGGAGGCGGCAACGGCTACTTCACGCTGAACGGTGTTGCGCTCGGAGCAAATCAGGACAACGTCGTCGCGGCCTCGCAGCTCTCCCAGCTTGCGTATCACGTCGGGTCTGACACGGACACGCTCTGGATCAAGGCCAATGACGGGACCGTCTGGGGCGCCTGGTCCAGCGCCTTCAAGATCAGTGATCCCTCGATCATTCCAGCCGGACAGACCCTAGAGCTTGCGTCCCCGAGCTCGGCGCAAATCTCCTTCGCATCAGGCTCCGGGACACTGAAGCTCGACGATCCCGCCGACGTCTCCGGCACCGTCGCCGGCATGACGGGAGCCGACGTGATCGATTTCGCCAATATCAGTTTTGCGGCTGGGCAAACCGTGGGCTTTGCCGGCAACACCGCAGGCGGATCGCTCTCCGTTTCGGACGGCGTCCACGCCGCCAGCATCGCCTTGCTCGGAAACTACATGGCATCCACCTTCGTCGCCGCGAGCGATGGACATGGCGGCACGGCCATCACGGTGCATCCTGATCAGGTCGCCACGCTTGCCCCGCCGCAACATGCCTGAGCGGCGCCGCTGCTCCAACGCGCGGCCGCCTGCCTACGACGGCGCACCCATCGCATAGGGCTTCAGCACGGCATAGAGGAAGTCGTGCGTCGGGGTCGGCACGCCGAGCTTGCAGCCGAGCTCGACCACCTTGCCGCTTAGCCAGGGCAGCTCGAGCCGGTTGCCGCGCTCGAGATCGAGCGCCATCGACGCCTTCATCGCCGGCGGCGCATGGCCGATGAAGTCGAGCACTTTCGCAAGCGGGTCCGGTGGCAGCTTGACGCCGCTGGCGTGCGCGATGGCGATGATCTCCTCGCAGGCCGATACGAAGAACGGGCGCAGGTCGGGATCGTCGCGCAGCCTGCCGATCGGCTGGCGCGTGACCGCGGTCATGCCGGCATTGGTGGCGAGGCCAACGAACTTCATCCACAGCTCGGTGTTGATCTGCTCGCTCAGCGTGGCGTCGAAGCCGGCCTTCAGGCAGAGCGCGAGCAGCGCCTTGCCACGCGAGGTGATGCGGCCGTCGAGCTCGCCGAAGATCATCCGCATGAAGGTGCCGACCTGGTTGATCACGCCGGGCTTGATGATCGAGGCAGAAATCTGCGCCACGCCGCCCATCACGGCGTTGCGCCCGAGGATCGGGATCAGCCGGTCGGGCGCGTCGATGCCGTTCTGCAGCGGGATCACGGCGGTCTCGGGACCGACCATCGGCTTGATGTGCTCGCCGGCGCTCTCGACGTCCCACAGCTTGACGCAGAACAGCACGATATCGACCGGGCCGACGCTTGCGGGGTCGTCGGTCGCCTGGGTTGGGAGCAGGTGGGTTTCGCCGCGGCCGCCCTGAACCTTCAGCCCTTCGCTGCGCATGGCGGCGAGGTGCGCGCCGCGCGCGATGAAGGTGACGTCGGCGCCGGCGTGCGCCAGCGC
>NZ_JACMYP010000318.1 GCF_020889705.1 Bradyrhizobium altum
CTCGAGCCAGCCGCGGCGGATCGCCGGTTGGACGATGCGGGCCTGATGGCGCAGCGCGCCGGGGAAATTGTTGATGATGCCGTTCGGATCGGGATCGCCGCCATAGGGCCGGACCTCGAGGCCCGCCTTGCCGAGCCGCGCCGAAAACACCCCCCAATGCGAGGTGTGCGGCTTGAAGCCATCGGACAGATCGAGGCCGGGATCGGGGGTGCCAATGGTCTCGCTCATTCAGCGGCGTCCTTCGCAGCGGGCATCGAGCCCGGTCACAAATCTGTCGCCAGTATAGCGATCCGCGCCGCGATGTCGCCCGGTTCAGGGTTGCCGGAAACGCAGGCGGCCACGCGCGGCGTGACGCCGCGCGCCGATTCCGACCTGCGCGATCAAATCCGCAGGTGAGTTGCTCAATCGCCGCCTTCGTCAGCCGATCTGCTCCCAGGTCCCGCCTCCCTGGGCATCGACAATTCCCTGGAGATCAGTGCCGACCTCGAAGCGTCCGGCTTGCTGGTTGTCGTCATCGGAGAAACTGAGGAACACGGGACCGTTCGGTCCGATCGCCGCCACGATCGAGCCTATCCCGACCAGGTTTCCGCCTTTCATGCGGCCTGCATCAAAATCGCCGTTGAAGACGGCGCCGGACAGACTGGTGCGAACCGCCGGCGTCACGAAGAAGCGTCCTTTCCATTTGCTGCCGTCGACGAGTGTCATGTCGACGACCATCGTCCCCGGCCCCAGGGTCTCAAAATTTGCACTTCCCTCTTTCACTTGCATGGCAATTCTCCGTTGATGAAATGGACTGGTTTTCCGAACCGACGCGTAAAGCCGCGCCACGCACAGCGATCCTAATCCGCAATCCCGGAGCTGACCACCCGTGAGCGAATTCGATGAAAATACAACCAATGCGAAACCGCGTGCACGACGCGTGGACTGTGATGTCACACACAGCAGAGTTGCTGCCGCTGCGATGTCGCCGGATTCAGGGCTGCCGGAAATGCAGGCCGCGCCGCGCCTTGCAAATATCGAGGAACAACCCCATGCAAAGTACGAGGCGGCTGTTAACGCTCGAATAGCACCTTGACACGTCGGGCAACTCAGCGGCACACTTCCAATATTCCGAAATCGCGCAAACGCGTGTCGTCCCGCCTCGGCGGGCGCGCCGGTTTGCGGCCGAAAATGCTCACCCACAATTGAAACTGCACCGGCTCGCCGCGGCGAATGATGATCGCCGGCGCGTGGCCGCGCGCCTGCCAGGAGAACTCGACATGGACACTATCGACATGGACACCGCTCCCGACCTCACGATGCCAACGGCGATCGCCGCATCCGGCCCGGCCCAGGCCGCCGCTGCGCCGCGCATCAAATTCTCGGCGCACGGCTTCTGCATCGACCACCCCGATCCCGAGCTCGGCGCAGAGCTGATGATGAACGCACTGGGCGTGCCCGACCGCGAGGCGATGGACGGCATCCTCCGGCAATTGGTCAAGGCCAGCGTGAGCGGCGGACGTGCCGACCGGGTCAACCTCGCCTTCATGATCTCGATGGTGCGCAGCATTGGCCCACGGGATTCCATCGAGGCCATGCTGGTGGCGCAGATGGTGTCGGTTCATGTGATGGCGATGCGCTGCGCCCATCACCTCGCGCATGCCAAGGACCTCGCCCAGCACGACAGCGCCGCGCGCGCCCTGGGCCGGCTCGCCCACACCTTTCCCGCCCAGATCGAGGCGCTGAACCGCTACCGCAGCCGCGGCGAGCCCGCGATCACCGTGCAGAACGTGAAGGTGGAGGACGGCGGCAAGGCCATCGTCGGCAACGTCACGCAGCATGCGCGCGTGATCGTTTCGGACAAGGGCCCGGCATCCACAGCGCGGAAAGCGCCGAAGGCCTCGCGTTCCAGGCGACGGCGCGAAGGCGCCGATGCCAAGCCGGAAGCACAGGCATGAGCGATCACATTCAAAATGCCGGCCCGATGCTGGCGAGCCGGCGCTGCGGCGCCAAAACCCGTTGCGGTGGCGCATGCCGCGCGCCGGCGGTGCAGGGCAAGACGCGCTGCCGCATGCACGGCGGCGCAAAGGGATCCGGCGCGCCAAGGGCAAACCAGAACGCGCACAAGCACGGCCTGTTCAGCAGGGACGCGATCGCCGAGCGACGGCAGATTCGGGCGTTGCTGGGGGACGTACGGAAGGTGTTGGAGGGAATGAGGTGATTGGTTACGATGAGGGTGCACCTAGGTCCAGCCCTCGGTCGTCTTCTTTAAAACTGATCATCACAAACTACCAATGCACTCCACCTGTGGCGAGGACGCTATCGCGCCCTCATACATAGAACTTGAACGGCTGGCGTTCCTCGCCCTTCGCCGACCCCATAGTAAGGACATCTCCGACCATCCGCGCAAAGCGGACAGTGACGGGCAGTCCATCATTGAAGTTGCAGGAATTGTAGTTGATCTTGGTGAGACCCATGATGTCGCCGAGCACCGTGTGGATGTCGGGCTTCGCGTTCTTGCTCTTCATAACGGTGATGTGCAGGGGGTTCGGCGTCTCCGGCCCAATATAAGTGTCGAGCTGGGGAACATAGCCGGTCGTCCAAAGATAGGCTGTCTGCTCATCGAGCAGCAGCGCGGTCCCGCGCAGCACGGGATAGTCGCCATCGCGAAAGAGCTTGGTCTCGCCGCCGGTCGAGCGGATCCGCACACCGATGACGTTGGTCTCCTTCGGCGCCGCCTCGACAAAGGCGTTCCACTCTTCGTCGTTGAAATACGTTTGCCCGTGAATGAACAGCTCCTTGGGCGGGCCACCATGCGTCTCGGAATAGGTCTTCAGCACAAGAGCAAGCAGGTTCTTCGCCGCGGGCGCCTTGAGATGAAACTCGTAGTCTCCGGTCTTCCACGGTCCATTGGCGCCGCGGAAGACGACACCGTCTCCCTCATTGAGAAACATCTGCGCCGCGCAGCAGGAGTGCCCATCGGGGTCGTTCGGCAGGCTCTTGTAGACCATACCGATGTAGCACACTCCCGGCCGAACATCCGCCAGCCGCCAGGGAGGCTTGGGTTGTGTCTTGTAGTAGAGCCCGGTCGCGAGATTCCACGCAATAGTCGCGGCGTCCTGCGTCTTGCGCTGCGGATAGCCGGCTTTGTTGAGGAAAGCATCGGGCGCGATCGTTGTCTCGCGTACGAGTTGCGTCGGCGCTATCGCCAGGAACTCGGATTTGATCCTGCGATGGAAATCGGCAACGTCCTCGAAAATCGCCTCTTCAGTCTGATCGACGGCACCCATGGCGGCGAGCAGCGGGATACTCTCCTTCGCCTTCTGTCGCTTGGCGAACTCTCCCTTTTCCATCGGCAGGCCGGCTCGCTTGGACTGCGGCCTGCATCGCTCGTACACGATCTCGGGCAGCACCAGGATCCAGACGTCGACCGATCGCTCGTCATTGCGCAGGTGCTGCTTGACGCGATCGATGTAGAGCCGAGCGACCTTGTCGACGGCTTCGTTGAGGTTGATGATGCGCGTTGCGCGATCAATGTCCTTGAGCTGAATCGACAGCGCGCTGCATTCATCCGGCTCGAAAGAGATTCCGAATGCCTCTTCGAGACCTGGGAAGTTCGCCAGGTGCAGCCGGTCGGCCTTCTCGCCTTTTCCGGGCGGCGGGACCCGGACAACGGATTTGAGCTTGCGGCCCCATCCGCGGAAATGTGCGACCCCGTCGGTTGTTCCGACCACGCCGACCCTGATATCGCGGCTTCTCTTCGTCTTGGCGTGAGGGCCATACAGGAACAACCCGTCCTTGGGGTGCGGGCTGCGCTGCGCGAACGCAAACTCCAGCTGCGGTTCGCCGAAATGTTCGACCCGAAGCGATCTCTCCAGAAATCTCATGCTTCGTCCTCGTCATCATTATCCGGACGACCCAAGGTGCTGATGTCAGCCTCTTCCTCGTCGGCGTCGAGCAAATCGGGGAGCGCGGTGCTCACCGGCGACGTGAATAGCAGCGGCGCCGCTTCGATTGCGAGGGCTGCGTTGGACGCCAGCGACAGCCGGATGTAGGCGGACTCGCCGGACAATAGCTCCAGGAATGCGAGCATGCGCCCGTGCCACTGTTTGTTGCGCCAACCCTTGCAAATACTTCGGCGTAGGCGATGCAACTTCCTCGCATCATCGATGCCAAGTCCCTCGGGCGTATTGTTGTCGACCGAGAACAGGACCCTCGATTTGAGCTTCAGATGCCAGAACGGCCAAAAGTAGGGCATCGCGGTGACACCGAACTGCCAGATATGTCCCTTCGCGACATTACGAAGCATCGAGGATCGCCGATCGCCTTGCTTGCCCCAGGGGATGCGATGTCCGGTCGGTGCCTGTGCGACTGAGGCGTGGAAGCCGACAGCGTTGGAATAGTGATATTCGACGAAGCCCTTCTCCCTGCAGAACGACAGCCAAGCCAACTTGATCATCGCGATGATCAAGTTAGACGCAGCCTGTCGCTCGATCCCGATCGCTGAAAACCCGTGCTCAACGAATTCCAGCAATGGGATCTCGTGCTTCAACTTGAAGCGGCCGGCAGAAGCGAAAGCGGTATCGACTTCAGACTGCTCGGCGAAGGTGATGATCCCGGAGCCCTGTTTCGCGCACGGATACGAGAAATCCTCGAGCGCGCGGTCCAGCAACCGGACCTCGGTCGCGCCGGTGCTCTCGAAATATCGGATGACGTCGGGTGCTTCGGCTGCGCGCAACCAGTTCGAGGTCAACCGCTCGGCCTCCTCGACGAGCGGGATCGCGCCGCGCCGCCGGAATATCTCCCAGTTCGGATCGATCATCGGCGCCCCTTCGGGGCGCGGCACCTTCTGGCGCTGCAACGCGTCGAGCAGAAGGCCGACCCCCTCTCCCCAGCCGCGAACGAAATCAACGGCAATCGCATCCCCGACGCCCTTGATCTTCTTGCCTGGTTCGAGCCGCAGCGGAATGACGAATCGGGTATCGCCTAGCTCCTTGCCCATCTCCAGCGCGATGTCGAGGTCATCCTGGACATGGGGGTCAGCGAGCGTCGCATCGCGGCAGATGAGCAGAATTTTCGCTGCCCGGTACTGCAACGCCTGATTGATCTGCCGGCGCCATCGATCGCCAGGCTGAAGCGTCAGGATGTCGGCGAACACGCGATAGCCTTCAGCTTCGAGCTTCGGCGCAAGCCAAAGTGCAAATTCGTCGTCGGCTGGCGACGCCTTGATCAGAAATATGGTGTCGCGCGTGGCTTTCTCGACAGGCGCAACGTTGCCGGCAGCCTCCGCAGGGGGCAGGAGATTGGCAAGTACCGCGGGGACCACCCCGGTCTTTGCCAGAGCCTTGCCGACAGCTTCCGTGACAACTGTTTCCAGGACCGTCGTGCTCTGCGCCCAGAGCTTTTGATGGGCTTTCTCGATCTCCGGATATTTGCGCAGCAAGGCGTTGAGGTCGCCGGGTCCGAAAATGTCGCCGGGCGTTTGCAGCGACGGGCCGATGAGCTGAGCTAACGTAATCTTGTTTCTCGGCGTGAGCGGCGCCGATGTCACCAGGATGTAGCGCGTCGCCGCCAGCCGGTCGATCGACTGCCGCTCATTGATCATCCTCGACTTCAACGTCGCGAAACCGGATCCGCGGTAATGCTTGGCTTGCAGCACGATCGACCCGTCGGCACGCGCGTGGCGGCCGTCCATCCCGTCATCCGGGCCCTCGGAAAAGGCCTCGAAGCGCAGCTCTGTCTCGCGTCCGACGAGGTCGCGGGCCAGATCCTCAAAATCGCTGGGGGACAGAGTTGAAAAGTCGTATTTCATTCGTCCAGAATGGGTGCTCGTTTCCTAGGCAGTCAAGCAACGGATTGCGATATTGCTTCGTCACTAAGTCTTACCAACAACAAGATAACGGGGCTTTTGCCGACGTGCTCTGGAGTAGAGTTACTTCGCGCGATCCGGCATTGGCCCGCTACGGTCACCGTGCGCTCAATTTCTATTCTCGAGTTGGTCCGCGCGACGTTGCCGCGTTCAGTAACGTGGTGCGATGACGACACAAGTGAGCTTGAATTGAAGGTTCAAGAAGCGTGCAACGCGACACGCTTCAACGGCTTCCAGCCCGCATCGCCGGCGCGTTGCGGTCATTCAACACTAATTCGGGAAGGCGACTTCGGGTCGCCGAACTTCACTTCGAGGGCCTCGCGAATGCTATCCGCTTCCCGTTGGGCGGACATCATGAGACGTTTGATCTCTTCAAGTCTTTCCCAATATGCGTCCCAGCACGCGGCTCCGACCGCGACCCGAAGATCATCCTCATTTACCGCCGTCAGGCCCCCCCACTTCTCGAACTTGCGCAGCTTTTCGGCGCGCTCTTCCAAGTCTGCGACGCCCCTCGTCCGTGGAGAGTTCTTGGCGGTACCCAGCATCCACCTTTCCCAATGATGACCGCCCTTCGATTGGTTACAGGTTCCGCATGACGGCACTAAGTTCTTGGCGCAATGAAAATATCCGGATGGCCGCTTGTTTTTCACGATTGCGAAGAAGTGGTCTAAGTCCGAGCCTCTCGCACCGCAGTACGCACACTGGTCTCGCGCGATCCCAAATTTTTCTAAGCCCTCTTCCAACTGGTCGGCATCCGAACTTCGTGGAATGATTGCTTGGACGAACACAGCCGCGAGGGAAGAGCTTCTACCTGTTATCTTTGGTCGTGCGCGCATTGCGGAAGGCCTCGAATGGCTACTCATCGACGCTCGCGCGAGCGTTCACGAGTTTATGCGCAATTACGGTCATAATTGCGGTGGTATTACACTAGATCGCGAGGATCTAACTGCACTGTCACCGTAATTGGTAATTGCGCAATTACGAAAAGCGAAGCGATGGTTTTCCCTGTTCATCGGAAGGCTCAGGAACACCTAGCCGGCCTTCCGTTTTACAATCTTCACCAAAGCCTCGTCTATCTGGCTCTGCCACCCTTTGCCCTTCGCCTTGAAATGCTCGAGGACAACAGGGCTGAGCCGCAGCGTGACCTGCTTTTTGGTTGGCGCCTTGTTGGGACCGCGGCCCTTCCTGAGCTTGGGCAGGAGTTCGTCAAAGGGAACGGCCTTCGCGAAGTCCGCCTTGGTCCATTCCGGATTGTCGCTCACCGCGCGCATATCCGCCTTCGTGTAGGCTTTTTTAACGACGGTTTTCTTCATAGAGATCCCTCTCTGCCTTGCTGGCGGCCCGCATGCTGATGATGCTGACGGCTTCCGCGCCGTAGACCGCGAAGACCACCGAAATCACGCCGCGAATGTTGACACCGATCGCTTGATATCGATTGAGCCTCACCTTCCGAACCAGAGCCGTATCGAAGAACCGCTCATTGAGATCAGCGAAATCCATCCCGTGCTTGTCGAGATTGGCGAGCCGCTTCGGTTCGTCCCAAATGATCTTCACCAGTTATATTGTAGTTACACAATATTCTGAAGTCAATCGACGAGCGGGAAGCGCTGGACCACAACGCGACGTGGCGTCGCGGGTTGACGTCCGGTCGGTCAAGGTCATAAATGATGATAATCATATAATGAGCTCGAAATCTGGCAGTTTCGAGTTCCGGCCACACCGGTAAGACCACGACAGGAGTACCATGCGTCGAATTGTTGTGACGGGCCTGGGGACGGTGTCGCCGCTGGGCTGTGGCACCGAACTGGTCTGGTCGCGGCTGCTGTCGGGGCATTCGGGGCTTCGGGCATTGCCGGAATGGGCGATGAGCCTTCCGGCGCGCGTCGCAGGACAGGTGCCTGATAAGGCCGGGGATGCCGAGGGCGGGTTCGATCCTGATCTGGCGGCCCCGCGCAAGGACCAGAAGAAGATGGACCGGTTCATCCTGTTCGCGCTGCTGGCCGCGGCGGAAGCCACAGCTCAGGCCGGCTGGATGCCGGCCGAGCCGCGTGCGCAGGAGCGCACCGCCACGGTGATCGCAACCGGGATCGGCGGGTTTCCCGCTATCGCGGACGCCGTGCGCACGGTGGAAAAGAGCGGCACACGCCGCCTGTCGCCGTTCACCGTGCCCGCCTTCCTGGCAAATCTCGCGGCCGGGCACGTCAGCATCCGATACGGCTTCAAGGGTGCGATCGGCGCGCCGGTGACCGCCTGCGCCGCGAGCGTTCAGGCGATCGGCGACGGCGCGCGCCTGATCAGGTCCAATGAGGCCGACGTTGCGATCTGCGGCGGCGCGGAGGCCTGCATCGATCCCGTGAGCCTCGGCGGCTTCGCGGCCGCGCGGGCGCTTTCGACGTCATTCAACGACACGCCGGCCCGCGCCTCGCGGCCGTTCGACCGCGACCGCGACGGTTTTGTGATGGGCGAAGGCGCGGGCGTGCTCGTCATCGAGGAGCTCGAACATGCCCTGCGGCGCGGCGCGAAGCCGATCGCCGAGATCACAGGCTACGGCACCACGGCGGACGCCTATCACATCACCGCAGGTCCCGAAGACGGCGACGGCGCCCGCCGCGCGATGCAGGCGGCGCTCGAGCAGGCGGGACTGCGGCCCGACCAGATCCAGCATCTCAACGCGCATTCGACATCGACGCCGGTCGGCGATCTCAACGAATTGGAGGCCATCAAGCGCGTGTTCGGGCGCGCGGGCGGGATTGCCGTCAGCGCGACCAAGTCGGCGACCGGACATCTGCTCGGCGCAGCCGGCGGCATCGAGGCGATCTTCACGATCCTGGCGCTGCGCGATCAGGTTGCGCCGCCCACGCTCAACCTCGCGAACGCCGATCCGGCCGCGCAGGGCGTCGACCTGGTCGCGAACGTTGCGCGGCGAATGGCGATCGAACACGCGATCTCGAACGGTTTTGGATTTGGCGGCGTCAACGCCAGCCTGGTGTTTCGACGATGGGCTTGAGGCGGCCGGCGGTCCACCTCTCCCCGCGGGGAGAGGTCGATTTGCGGAGCAAATCGGGTGAGGGGCCGCAGGTCTGACGAGGGACCGTAACCCC
>NZ_JACMYP010000319.1 GCF_020889705.1 Bradyrhizobium altum
CGACACCGCCACCTGACAATTATCCTGCTTGCTGAGCTGCCCGCAATATTGCCGTGCAACTCCAACCGAATGCCTCCCTTGCTTGGGAAATCCGGTATCGTCGATGATCCAGGCTTCGATTGGGCCCCGGCGTTCAATCGCCGGCAGGACCATCTCACGTACCTTGCCCAGCACCTTCTCATCCGACCAGGCACCGCTACCGACGAAATGCAGCAGCGATTGATGCTGGGCGGCCGTCCGTTCTGGAGCTGTCACCGCCGCCATCGGCTCCACGCTCTTGCGACCGCCACAGGCAATCAAGCCGACGCAATAGTCGCGCAGCGGCGCCTTCCGATCAGCATGACCGATGACACTGGCAAGCCCTTCCAAACCACCGCAAATCGCTTCTCGCTCGTCTTGGTGCCACGCCCGCTCATGTCGGCCTCGTCGGCTAATGGTCCATGCTTCAACCATCGCTGATTCTGGCCGGCTAGAGCCTGCGGTTTTGTGACTCAGTCAGACTAGCCCTATCTGATGTGATAGCTGCTCAAGCGACATAGCCCGTGGTTTAATTCGTCTAACTAGGGGACAGATCGAATAAGTTCACTTGGGCGCATCTACGGTTAAGCACAGCGGCGACTTCCCTTCCCCCGTAATGAAACGTTCGATGAGGAGAAAAGGCATGGGTAACGTCGCCGCCGAGGAGTGGAAGACTCGCTGCGATCTGGCTGCGGCCTACCGCCTAATCGCCCATTTCGGCATGGACGACCTGATCTTCACTCATCTATCGGCGCGCCTGCCTGGCAAGGAACACCATTTCCTCATTAATCCGTACGGCATGATGTTCGATGAAATCACGGCTTCAAGCCTCGTCGTCGTTGACCTCGAGACGCATGTCCTCGAGGAGGAAGATGAGTCTGAGATAAATACTGCTGGCTTCACGATCCATTCAGCGGTCTACATGCGTCGTGATGACGCCCGGTGCGTCATGCACACGCATACCGTGGCTGGCATGGCGGTGGCCGCGCAGGAGCAGGGGCTGCTGCCGTTGAGTCAAAAGTCGATGAGCCACTACAGGGGTGTTGCCTATCATGACTATGAAGGCCTCGCGCTCAATCTCGACGAACGTGAACGGCTGGTGCGTGATCTCGGCGACAGCGATGTGATGATCCTGAAAAATCATGGTCTGCTCACGGTTGGACGAACCGTTTCCGAAGCGTTCCTCAATATGTACCAACTGGAGAAAGCGTGCCGCGTTCAGATTTCGGCTACGCAAGGTGGGCAAAAGATTACTTTACCGTCCGAAGATGTCGCCGCTTACACTGCGTCGCAGTACAAGCATAATCACTACAATCAGGATCAGCGTCCCTGGGCGGCGCTCAAACGCCGGCTCGATCGCATCAGCCCTGGCTACGCGACCTGATGGTCCGCCATGCACGGCTAAGGTTGAGCGCCGAGCCAACGCGGCAAGCTTCACGCTCGTCACCGGCCAGCTGCCGGTTGGCCAACGGCATGGCGTGATTGCCGAGCGGGTGACTAACTGACGACCTCCCAGCAATCCGAGCGCGAGATAATCGAACACTATTTGCGGGGCACTTCTAGCTCAACCGCCGCGCCCTGAATCGAGAAGCGACCGTGAGTCTTGCCTGCGTCGTTGATTTTGACAGTTGGAATGCCCCAAGCGGGTACGCAGCATCCGGACATTCTCGCCCTTGAAGGCGCTGGCACGAGCCGCGACGAAGCCTTGCTGATTGAGTATTGCCGCGATCTCGCGTCCATTTTGTGTTCAGCATTCAACTCGGCGATGCGCTGCCGCAACAGATCGATGTTGATGTAATTGCGGCAAGTGTGGACGCGCCGTTGCACGTGATGCTCGCTGGTTGCGCCGGTCTGCCAGACGATCTCGAGCCGAGACCTGACCGCGGGTCCGCTTCTGATCAAGAACGATTGCGTGGATGACAAATCGAAGAATGCGCTTGCGATCGGCTGCCGAAGTGGTGCCGCGTTTTAATCCGCGGCAGGTTCTCTCCGAGCGCTTGTAGCCCAGCGCGCTCCGCCGGACCAATCAGAAGCGGCTCTTACGCGCGCCAACGCGCATGCTGCTGCTCGATTGCCTTGAAGATATGTAGCTTTTCTTCCCAAGCCAGCTCAACTGAGCGCGCCACAAGACGATTCTCGGGCTCCACGATGTCATACTGACGCCGAGCGCTCGGCCTCGTAGCGGGCGCGCTCCACGCGGAGCGCCCATTGGAGCTCGAGCTGACGGCTCTCCCGCTTCAGTTGGTCCTTCGCGATCTCAATCTGATCCGGCACCAAGGCGTCGAGGACCACCCGCTCGATCAAGGCGCCAACGGCCAAGGCCGGGACCTCATGGCACAGAACGCTGCCTTGCTGGTCCGACCGGCAGCGCGACGACAATGTAGGCGGGACCGCGCCCCGACCGCTCCTTCAGCACCTCAGGGCGGTGCCCAAATCGGAAATGATGCGGGTCAGTGATCGTGACGTGAGACAGGACCCGCTCAAGAATAGGGGTAGTCTGTCGTGTTCGGCGCCCCCCCCGACTTGCGCGTGGCCTGCTTGACGGAAAAGGCGAAGCTGCGGATCGTCTACCGCGGGGAGCATGAGGACGTTGTCGAGCGACATCTTGCCCGGATGCGCGATGCCGGTGCCATGATGGTCGGGCCCCCCCTCGGCACACTTAACTGCCGTGCTGGCCACCGACATTTCTTGCTGCGTGGCTTTGACAAGGTACGCGGCAAGTGGAGGCTGATAGCGTTGAGCTATAACGTCACCCTGCTATTGAGCTTATTCCGCATTCAGGGGTTGATCGCAGGCCTGGCCAGGTAGTTGCGAGGTCTGGCGCGATTCCAGATCGAGAGAGTGCTGCTGCCGTACACGAAGACAAGCTGTCCGGCAAGGACTGCTCTGGCTGCCCTAAATCGACGTATCCTGTCAGGCTTTGCGAGACGTTCTTGCCCAGTCTCCTGGGCGTTGCCCACATGCTCACCGCAACAGAAACAGAAACAAAAGAGGTTCAAGCTGCGATTTCAGATTGGCCTTGGGCTCGTCCAATACCGGAGAACATACCGGCCGGAACGCCTCGCACCCGGGCGAGATGAATCGGAAAGGTGGCGAAATCGTCCCGGGATCCCCGGACGACTTCAAATTGGTACATCCGGGCGACATGATCGGAATCCGATGCGCTTGAACCGGAAGAGAAGATCTGCTGCATAGATCTAGGGTCGCAGCATCCAAAGCGCACCGACCCATAATGGTCCAGAGCACGCTGCAAACCTCTGGCGTGATCGCCATCGTTGTGTGCCGCGCCAACGTAGTCGATCCGTTGCGAATGCGTCGCTGCCGCGTCAATGCACTGTTCTTAAAAGCAGCGAAGGATAATCATTTTGCTTGAAACAAGCACAGAGCCGGGTGTTGCGCTCATACCGAGTGGGCCCCAGCGTTCTGACCGAACTTTGACATGCGCTTGTCGTATCCGGGACAATAGGTGACTTCGCTGTCGTTGTCCGGGTGAGGGATTTCCTTCGGCAAAATGAACGGCCTGACGCCCACTCTTGGTGATTGGCACGCTGCTTGCTCAGAAGGCTCGCGGCGAGCGTCAAGCCCGTATCGCAGTTTGAATGGCCGCAGCTGAATGGCTTGGTCTGGCGAAGGAACCTCAACTTTGGAGAACACCTACCATGAGTGGAACGGCCTTAATCAACAATCTCATTCCGACTGCCGACGTCGTCAAACGTGCAGCGCGCATCGGCGCTGAAATCCGGAACATAAAATTGTCGGGCGAATTGCCGCACCAGACCATTGCTGCAATCAACAGCGTGCTGCTCGAGCACAAAGTCATCTTCTTCCGCGACCAGGGTCATCTCGATGACGCGGGCCAGGAGCGCTTTGCTCTTCGTTTAGGAAAGCTAATGCCGCCGATGGGCCCTGTCACGAACGGAACGACGTCGGTCCGCAAAGTTGATTCCACCGGCGCCTTTTACCGGGCCGACGCGTGGCACACCGATTTGGCCTTCTTCGATGCCTATCCCAAGATTACGATGCTACGAGGTGTTGTGATCCCGGCATTCGGCGGCGATACGGTCTGGTCAAACACCGCGGCCGCTTATCTCGACCTCCCGCCGCAGCTGCAACACCTTGCCGACGAGCTCTGGGCCGTTCACAGCAATGCCTTCGACTCGGCCGTAATCGCACGCATCAGCGAGGCCGATAAGAAGTATTGGGACGAGGTCATGACCAGAACGATCTATGAGACCGAGCATCCCGTGGTGCGTGTTCTCCCCGAGACCGGTGAGCGCGCGCTGGTGCTCGGCAACTACGTGCAGCATTTTGTCGGGATCGAGAAATATGACGGCCAAAGGTTGTTCGATCTGTTCCAATCTCACGTCACTGCACCTGAAAACACCGTGCGCTGGAACTGGAAGGAGGGTGATGTCGCGATCTGGGACAACCGTGCCACGCAACACTATGGGGTCAATGATTACGGCGAACAGCGTCGCGTCGCTTGTCGCGTGACCATTGAGGGAGAGGTACCCGTAAGCGTCCATGGCCAGTGCAGCGTAACGCGCGTAAAAGCCACCAGACAATCGCCCGAGAATGTCGCCTAGCGCGTTAGCAAGCGTCTCTGAGATCCGGCTGGTATAGACTCTGTTCTGCTCTTAGCCGCGTGGTCGCTGCTTGCCCTACCTGGTCACCTACGCTGGTCGCGTGTCGGTTATTCTCGTCGATCGGCGTCGACTCCTTAGATCAGGCCGAGGTTCGCCGATGGTGCCGCCCTCGACAGCGAGGATGCGCTTGCGGCGAACCTCACCGGCGCTCAAGAAGTACCGGGCGAACTCTGACTTGTACCCAATGCCCGACTCAAGTGGCCCCTCAAGAACGTCGAGAAAGCTCGACGCGGGATGAATGAACGAAGCCTTCTCAGGCGGTTTGAACCGCCCCGGGTTTGCCGGAGGCCATTTGGTTTAAGTTATGCCGCCATGGCCGATTGGCCCAGCATGGCGTAGTAGCGTTGCTCGGCTTCGGCCGGCGGGATGTTTCCGACGGGCTCCAGGAGCCGTCGGTTGTTGAACCAATCGACCCATTCGAGCGTGGCGAACTCGACGGCCTCGAAGCTGCGCCATGGCCCGCGCCGATGGATCACCTCGGCCTTGTAGAGACCGTTGATGGTTTCGGCGAGAGCGTTGTCGTAAGAATCTCCGACACTACCGACAGAAGGCTCGACGCCAGCTTCAGCCAGGCGTTCGATGTACTTAATGGTAACCGGCATGAGGGCCTCACCTCGCAGTGACGAAGCTTGTCTGCGATACAGGCTGGCAAGAGCTGATCGGTGGAGGTGGCGCGATGGCAAATGCCATGCTTGATGCCAGGCAGGAAGGTGACTCTTATCGCCGCGTTGAGGTGATCACTGGGGAGCGCCGGCGGCGACGGTGGACGAGCGAGGAGAAGGCCCGGATCGCGGCAGAGAGCTTTGAGGAGGGGGCGAACATCTCCGAGGTGGCGCGGCGCAATGGCGTTTCCCGCGGACTGCTCACGGCGTGGCGACGCCAGGTAGCGGCGGCGCTGGCCGGCAAAGCCCAGAACTTCGTGCCTATCCAAATTGGCGCCGAGAGCGATGGCGGGAGGGTTGGCAAGTCCGAGTGTATTTCGCCGGTACAGACGAAGCCCGTGGAGATTGCCACGCCGCCGGCCAAGGTCTGTGGAGTGGTCGAGATCGAGGTGAACGGGGCGCGCATCCGGGTCGAGCCGGGGGTGGAACTGGCGACGCTTTCGGTGGTGCTATCGGCGCTTCGAGGGATCCGGTGATTGCTCTACGGTCAGACCTCAAGGTGGTGCTGGCGGCCCAGCCGGTCGACTTTCGTAAGTCGGTGCATACGCTGTCGGCGCGGTGAGCGAAGCACTGCGCGCGAACCCATATTGCGGCGACGTCTTCGTGTTCCGCAGCAAGCGCATGGACAGAGTGAAGCTTCTGGCGTGGGACGGCAGCGGCATGGTGTTGGTAACGAAGTGGTTGCACCAGGGGCGTTTCACCTGGTCGCCGATCCGCGACGGCGTTGTGCATCTCAGTGCGACGCAGCTAGCGATGCTACTCGACTCGACGGGCTCGAGTGGACGCGTGTGTCGCCCAAGCCTGTGAAGCAGCCGGCCATTGTCGGCTGAGAAGTGAGGATTTCACTGGAGCATGGGGCGCACGGATGTATCGTCTGGTCATGGCGATTCGCCCCGACACTCTCCCGACCGATCCGGCAGCTCTGACCGAGATGGGCTTGACGCTGAGAACGAGACGCTGCGCGTAGCAATGCAAACGTTCAAGGACATGATCTTCGGGAAGCGCTCGGAGCGGCTTGCCGCGCTCGTGGCCGAGCAGCTCGCGCTTGAGCTTGGCGATCTTGAGACCGACGTCACGCCGCCTGCAGCTGCCAACGACGATGCAGCTGCGGCAAAGCCGCCCGGCAAGCCACTGCGGAAGAAGGCGCGCCGCAACATCGGCGCGCTTCCAAAGCACCTGCCGCGCTGCGAGCATGTGCTGGAGCCGGAGGCGACCGCATGCCCGTGTTGCCAGGGCTAGCTTCACAAGATCGGCGAGGACGTCAGCGAGGTGCTGGACATCATCCCGGCGATCCTGCGGGTGCTGCGGACGGTCCGTCCCAAGTACGGCTGCCGCCGCTGCACCGATGGTGTGATCCAGGCGAAGGTGGTGCCGCGCCTGATCGAGAGCGGCATGGCTTCGACCGCACTCGTGAGCCACGTGGTAGTCTCGAAGTTCGCCTGGTATCTGCCGCTGTACCGACAAGTGCAAATTCTGGCCGGCCAGGGTGTCCATCTCGACCGGGCGACGCTCGCCGGCTGGGTGAAGCGTACGGCCTGGTGGCTCAGGAGCCTCTATGCGCTTCAGCTGCGCACGATCCAGGCCGCGCCGCGCCTGTTCTGCGACGAGACGCCGATGCCGGTGCTCGATCCCGGACGACATCGCCCGCGCATCTGCCAGTTCTGGGCGCATGCCATGGATGACCGGCCATGGGGCGGTCCCTCGCCGCCGGCGGTGGCCTACGTGTTCGCCGACGGCCGCGGCACGGCGGAGATCGCCGGACAATTGACGGGCTTTTCCGGCATTCTGCAGGTCGACGGTTATGCCGCCTACAAGGCGCTCGCCCGCGATCATGGCGGCGCGATCCAACTCGCCTTTTGTCTTGCCCACGCCCGCCGCAAATTCGTCGAGGTGTATAAGACGACCCAGTCGCCGTTCGCGCGCGAAGTGATCGAGCGCCTGCAGGCGGTCTATGCCATCGAAGCAGAGATCCGTGGCAGCAGTGCCGAGCAGCGGCTGGCCACCCGCGGCACCAGGTCCGCTCCATTGATGGAGGCGCTCAGGACGCGCCTGACCGCAATGGTCGGCCAGCTCTTCTCCCAATCGAAGCTGGCGGAGGCCATCAACTACGCACTCAATCACTGGGAGGGGTTGACGCTGTTTCTCCGCGACGGCCGTGTCGAGGTCGACAGCAACACAGTCGAGCGTTCCATGCGCCCGATTGCGATGGGAAGACGCAACTCATTGTTCAGCGGCAGCGAAGGCGGCGCCGAGAGCTGGGCGATCCTGGCGTCGCTCGTGAACACGGCAAAACTCCATGAGCTCGACCCGCAGGCCTACCTGACCGATGTGCTGGAGCGCATCGTGTCCGGGCGAACCAAGAGCCATCAGCTGCACGAGCTGCTCGCCTGGAACTGGAAGAAGGCGCGCCGGCACACACCGCAGGCCGCGGCATGAGCCCACGTCGCCATAAGGCAGCATCGTCGATGGCGTCAGCCGCGATGTCGCTTGCGGAGCTCGAGCGATGGCTCCAGGATCGCGTCGATCGCCATCCTGCCGCCACCAGCATTCCCATGCTCGACGGCTATACCGCTGCGATCGTGGCCGGACCGGTGTCGATGAGCCCGCTCGATTGGATCTGCCCGCTGCTCGCGATCGATGCCGACGCTTTCAACCATGGCGGCACGCCGGAGTTCGCCGCGATCTCCGCCGTCGCGCTGCGTCACAACGACATCAGCAACGCCCTCTCGACTGCCCCCGATCGGTTCGAGCCGATGCACCGGCGCGACCCCAGCGGCAACATCGATGCGCATCCTTGGTGCCAGGGTTTCTATGCCGCGATGCGGCTCAGACTGTCGGCGTGGGCGTCGCTGCTCGACGTCAACAACGTCAATCACGGCCTGCTGCTGCCCATCCTGCTGCATTGTCGCGACGATCAGGCCCGTCCGCTGCTCGGACCGCCACGAAACGGTCGCGAAGCCGAGGATTTCCTCCGTAACGCCTACCTCGATATCCCAACCGTCGTCGAGGCGCTGCGCCAGCACTGGATGCCCATCCGCTACGCACGCGACCGCTAATCATCGCGGACGTGGGAGCTCATACCGGTTACACTTAATGGATACGTATTGGCTGCCCCTGTCGCTGTGGTGCACGAGCCCGCCACGATGGACCGGCCGTCGATCATGTAGGGCCTGCTCCAGCGCATCGAGCACGAAGCTTGCATGCGCCGTGCGCGAGGCCCGCCAGCCCACGATCCTGCGAGCATAGGCGTCGATGACAAAGGCGACGTAGACGAAGCCGGTCCAGGTTGCGACATAGGTGAAGCCGGAGAGCCAAAGGACGTTCGGCCGTGGCGCCTTGAACCGGCGGTTGACGTGATCCAGCGGGCATGGCGCCGCCTTGTCGCTGATCGTTGTCTTGACGGACTTGCCGCGGATGACCCCTTGCAAACCCATGTCCCGCATCAGCCGCGACACCGTGGCAACGGGCAACATCGAAGCCTTCGCGCTTGAGCTGGCGCCAGACCTTGCGCACGCCGTAGACGGCGAAGTTCTGATCGAAGCCGCGCCGAACCTCGATCTTCAGCGCGGCGTCCTACCTGGCGCGCGTCGACCG
>NZ_JACMYP010000320.1 GCF_020889705.1 Bradyrhizobium altum
TCTGTGGCAAGGTCGCGATCAGGCGGGCGACTAATTTCAATTGGAAGAAGAAGTGTGACTATTGCTGCCAACCGAGATGCTGCGGTTGAAGCAGTTGGAGGAGGAAACAGCAAGCTGACTAAACTGGTGGCTGACTGCATGCACGTCCTGCTGCGTCGTGAAAGGGGAACACCGCGGCCAGAACAAGATACGGCGTGTCTACCGCGAGTTTGGCGTGCAACTGCGCAACAAAACGCCCAAGGCCGCGTTCCTGGCGTCGGTTCTGGCATAATCCGGGTGAAGAGGCTTCGATCGAGTGGTCACTTCTCGGTTGATGGCGCGCTCATCGAGGCTTGGGCCTGGAGGAAGAGCGTCATGCGCATCCCTGTCTCACACGCAATACTATTAAGCTTAGTAGTTTCTTGTTACCCAGCTCTCAAGTAAGTGGGTGAAGCTGTTCTGGGAGACATGTTTCGTGACTATTTTGGAAGAAGAAGAGCAGGCACCTACTTGGTCATTTTCCTTATGGCTTCGATAGGCGCGCCTGTACGGTAGTATCCTTAAGACAAGTTCCAGTTCTCGTTACTTCATGCATGCGGATCCGCGCCAGCTATTTGAAAGTGTGAAAGGGTAGGAACGTGAGCATCTCGTCTTGCCGCGCAAAGACGGCGGATTGGCGAACTCGCCGCGTGCAAGTGGAGGAGTTTATGGTCGCTTCTCATGATTCAGGCATCGAACTCTATGTCAGAAACAAATATTTGGCTTCGATGTGCACATGGCAAGCTGAGCGTACCGTGGTGTGCATTCATGGATCGGTATATCCCGGACATGCAATGTACGACATCCCACTTGAGGGTTTCTCATGGATGGACTACTTAGCCGCACATGGTTACGACGTTTACGTTCTCGATATTCGCGGTTACGGGAGATCAACTCGTCCTGCTGAGATGTTACTGGATCCGAACCACAACTCCGCAATTGTGGATGGCGAAACGGCCGTCCGCGACATTTCGGCGGTCGTGGATTTCGTCCTCGCCCGCCGACAAATATCGCGGCTTGCCCTGATCGGATGGTCTTGGGGCACAACCCTAGCGGGACGCTATACGACAGAGAATCTAGAGAAAGTCGAGCGACTTGTGTTTCTCGGACCAATTTGGTTTCAAGTGCCCGCATTGCCTGACCCCTATCCTGATAAAATCCCGGCTTATCGTATTCTGAAGCGAGACCGCGCTCTTGCTCGATGGCTTACTGGCGTTCCAAATCACAAGCGAGAGCAAATTTTACCCCCTGATTGGAGCCAAGCCGTCTTGGACGCTATTTGGTCGAGCGACCCGCTTGGGGCAACAGCAGATCCCCGCTTCATTCGGGTTCCAAACGGCGCTTCTAAGGACTGGCGAAACTATTGGTTAGCCGGAAAGCCCTTCTACGACCCTGCAGAGATTTTGGCTCCAGTTCTTTTGGTACAGGCCGAATGGGACGCCGAAACCCCACCTTATATGGGTCGCACATTGTTTCCGCTTCTCGTCAATTCGCGGCGCAAGCAATCCATCTGTTTTGGTGAGGGCACACACCTTCCGACTTTTGAACGGAATCGCCTGAATATTTTCGCGGCCATTCAAACTTTTCTGGACGGATCCCGCTAACGATCGCATAGCGTCCCCCTGATGTTAAATGTTGCCCTTCCCTACGGAGAACGACTCTAAAACCGGCGCCGCTCAACATGCGGATTCCGCTCGATGTCGCCCAGCATTCCGAGATGATCTCGTCCATCATTCTGATTTGAAGTCGCCCACCCATTCCGAGATGATGTCGCTCACCCGTCCGGGATGATGTAGCCCGGGTGACGAGGCCTCTTCTGGCTCCCATAGTGACGAAGCGCTGCATCGGCTCGAAGCATGCAAGGCGCTTGGGGAGATAACCGTTATCGGGATCCTGGTCTCTGCAGAGTCTGCGCAACAAAGAACACTCCTGTCCGAAAGGCCGGAAACAGAAGCCGAGCGCGACAAGATGGCGCGATTAAGAAAGCTCCGTCTCGAAAGAGAAGCCGCAGAAGCATCGACTATCGACTTGAGGGGTGTCAGAAAAACGGAAGTGCCGCGCACCCGTTCGGCGGAAGCTGTGCGTGACAATCCGAAGACATCATCACGCCGGAGCAAAGGATCGTCTCCAAAAACGTTGTCGGAATGGATCAAGCAGCAAAAGCGCGTTGCCCGCTCGGGAACGAGGCCGGTGGTGAGATAGCGACACAGCGCCACGATCAGGTTGCGCGCCAGCGCGACGATGGCAATGCGTTTGGCGCGGTTGCCGGCGTCGGCGGTACGGGTGCGGAACCAGCGGCTAAGTGCGGTGTCGCCTTGGTGCCGAAGCCATAGCCAGGCCAGTTCGATCGCCTTGTGGCGGGCACGCCGATTGCCGGCCTTGCTGATGCCCTGCTCGCGTCGATGCCGCCGCTTTTCCAGGGACTGGGCGTCAAGCCGCAATAGCTGGCGACCTCGCGGCGGTTGCGGAAGTCCTTGTAAAATAGTTCGTTGATCAGTGTCGTGGTAAAGGCGGGGCCGAGCGCTTTGAGGCGCTGCAATTGATCCCGCCGCTCAACCATCGGCGTCGGAACGGCCGCAGAAGCGTCCGCGGCCTGGATCCGCTCCAGCCCCGCGAGTTGCTCACGCACCAGCATTAGCCGGGCGTGCTTGCGCTTGATCTCGGCCAGAAGATGCGGCGGCAGCGGCTGTCCGCGCCAATCGCGCTGCCGTGCCAGCCAGGCCAGCCAGTCCCGCCGCCGCGGATTGCCGACCGCCATCCCGCGCAGGCGCAGCAGCGCCTTGATCCGGTTGCTATGGGCGGCCTGCTCGGTGATCAGTCGGTCGCGTTCGCGCCTGGCGCGCCGGCGTCCTCAGCTTCCACTCTTGGCACCCGGGCGATCCGAACCACCCGTCGTTCCCCCCGTAAATAAGGCCATCAGGGTGCGCAGCAACAGCTCGCCGCGTCGAACACGAAGCTTGGGATCCCGGCCGCTTCCAGCAGCCGATGCAGCCAGAAGCTACCGGCTCCATAACAGCTCATCACACGCGGTGCCGATCCGAGCGTCTCCGCCACGCGGGCGCCGGTCCGATCGATCAATGCCAGCAGCTCGGGGTGATCGCCCCCATCGAGCTTGTGGCGAGACATCCGCTCCCGGTCCGGGCTGTAAAGCGTCACAAGCCACGTCTTCTGACTCTGTCCGATCGCAACGAAAAGTTTGCCACAATGGCTGATGGTGGGCGTGACTGCGGTCGATGCTTGCATCCGACTTCTCCGATGGTTCGAGTGTGCAAACCCAAATCTATCGGATCGGCCACGCTCACCCCCATGGAATCTACAAGGCCCGTGGCGGACATTCGCTTAGCTCTGCTTGACATTTGCTTTTGAGGGCACTCCCGACCTCGCTATTTCCCGTAGCCGTCGCGCCGTACTCGTTCCGAGTTCGCAATCAGCTTTGCGCGCCGTCAGATCTCATTGTCCTGGCAGATCGTCCAGCCAGCAGGCCGCCTCGACGTGAGGCCGGGAAAAGATCCGTCCGATCTTCTCGGACACTTTGTTCTGGTGGTATCGCATGTACACGCGGCCATCGTCTCCGAAATCCAAGATTTCGATCTTTCCTGTGTAATGAGACATAATGTATTTGAATGTCTTCTCGATGCCACTGAGACGCTGGTTGACGCCGCGCGCAATCTCTATTCCCCGTCGGAGTGCAACTTGAAAATGGGATGCGCCCTTCACTGGCCTGGCTTGGAAGAGGTAGTAAGGGCGCACTCCGATTTCGTGGCATTTGGCGAACGTTTCTGCCAGGATTTCTGGATCATCGTTGACTTTCGCGAGGAGCACGGCCTGATTGAGGAATTGCACGCCCTGCGCTCGCAAAGTGCGAACTTTGTGCTCAGCATCGGACGAGACCTCACCTACGTGATCGAAATGCGTGACGATTATTGGAGTTTTACCTGACTTGTGAATCCGCTCGAATAGCGCCGGCAGCGCGGTATCTTCAAACCGCCTTGGTTCATAGGCCAGCATTTTCGTGCCAAATCTGATCGAACTCAAATGATTGATAGGCAGCAGGTGATCAAGGATCTTGTCGAGTTTGGCCGTGCTAAGCACGAACGGGTCGCCTCCCGATAGTAGCACGTTCGTCATCTCAGGATGACGCGCGATATATTGCGCGACCTGACCGAAGTCCGGCGCGACTTCGTCGGACGCCTTGCCGACGATCCGCTTGCGAAAACAATAGCGGCAATATGAACCGCAGCGTTCCGTCACCAGCAACAGGCCGGTCTGAGGGTACTTATGCTGCAGTCCCGGCACGACCGTGTTGTCGTGCTCGCCGCTCGTATCCAAGGTGCCTGGGCTCTCGAACTCCTCGACCGAGGGCTCCACAATACGCTTCAGCTGATCATAGTACCCATTTTTCGCGATCTGCTCGCGATAGAACTTTGTGACATGATAAGGCGTGATGTTGTTGATTTGCAGTTCGCTCTCGCTGACGACGCGCGTTTCTTCGATGAACTTCAGTACGTGTGCTCTGCCGTCCAGCGGATCAGCTATGGTTTCCATTGCGATACCTCGTCTGTCCTGATCAGCGCGCTTGCACCAGTACGGTCTGTTCATCTACACTACAGTATCAATAGTGGATCGCTACCTACCTGTTGTGGTGAGGACTATCAGACTCGAGAGTTGAGAGAGGCACTCTCGTACTCGCCAGATACCGGCGCGCGAGAATAATGCGCAGCAGCGGACCTAGATCGCTGCCATTAGTGGATCGCGCAGCGTCGTCCAAAAATATGCAACAAGTGCGCCCACGTCTTTGGTGCGCGTACAAACACGATCGCCGCCTCTTCATAAGGGAGGTGGACGCCACCTCCATTACGAAGGATACTTTTTGAGGTCCTCATCGATGATCAGGGCGCTGATCTGCCGATGCCCTGCATTCTCGAGGTCCTTCAGTCGTGCGAGGTCGCTTTTAGACTGAATAGCGCCTCTCGACCATCGCCACGACCGCTCCATCTTTTCGCTGCCCAGCACAGATAGCGTCGCAACAATCGGCTCGCATTGTGGCTCAGCGGCGTTCTCACATGGCAGGCGTGCTCACGCCTTCTCAGCAATGAAGAAGCAGATCGCTCGCGCAGGCCAGGCCGCTCTGGCGGGTTTACAACAAACTTGAAAGGATCCTGCCCGACACTGGATGGCTCTATTGAACCCCAGTGTCTTAGAAGCTGGACGTGCGATCCCCGCTAGGCAGCCTCAGCGGCCCGTGATTTCAGCCTTCTTATGAGGGGTAAGCCGACATCAACCGCAGGCCGGTCCATAGCCAGATGAGGACTGCCGATTTCATTGATGGGGTACCGCTCTGTCGCGCGATTATCCCAGATTGCAACGTCGCCTGATTTCCAGTTCCAGCGCAGCGTGTTCTCCGGCGCAGTAAGATAGGATTGAAGCAGTTCAAACAGTCTTTGGCTGGGATAACGCTGCAAGCCGACAAAGTTCTGCACGGAACCGCCTAGCGAGAGCATGCGCTCGCCGGTCTCCGGATGAACGCGAACGATCGGATGTGTCGTTTCGTAGATCGTTCCGGTGGATACGTCGTCCCATCGCCTCTTGTCGATGTCCGTGACGCCTTCCGCCACAGCGTAATCGAATGCGGCGCAACGCACAGCCCAGAGGTTATCGGCAAGCATCCGCAGGGGATCGGGAAGATCAAGGTAAGCAGCTGCAGTGCTCGACCAGGCGATATCACCGTCAAAAGGCGGGATCGCGGCACCTCGCAGCATTGAGATCTTCGGACGGCCGGCACTGAAGGCGTCGTCATCATTCATCTGCCGGACATAACGATATAGGCGATCAGGGAGCGTTTCCGGGATCGTCGACTCTTCGTTTGTGTCCAGCATTATGGGATGCGGTATCAGCGAGCCGAGCCGAAGGGCGAAACGCTGTTGCTGGGCATCATCGAGATGCCCCTGATCACGGAAGAAGATGACCTTATGCTCGAGCAGCAGCCGCTTAATGGCTCTGATGACCTCGACTGGCAAACCGTCCGATAGCGCAACGTTCTTGATTTCGGCGCCAAGACGCTCCCCATACCTGACGATGTCTGCTCGTGGAATGACGTTATCAACGATCACATTGCTACTCATGACGATGCCTCTCTCTGTCGATGTCTAAACAATGCCCCCGAGATTGGTGATGATGCTTGGCGAGTTGACGAGCGATATTGATGACGCGCATCCGAATTGCCCGATCCACGCCGCGCAACGAGCCAAACAGGATTTCCGATGTGGATCACCGTCATTTTATGCTCTGCTTCCCTCTGCATGCGTACATCAGTTCGGCCGAAAATCCCGCGGTCTATGTCACGCGTCTGTCCGGCTTCGACCAAAGGACACTCGCGTATAACGCCGTCGGATCGATTTGCTGGTCGATCAACAGCCTCGCGGGGACACCAGAAATCATAGAGGCAATCCATGTCCAGTCCATGAAACGAAACCAGCTTTCTTTCCCGATCTTCAGCAACGTTCGCTCGTCGCCGAACGGGGCCCTGAAAGAAATTTGACCCGACGGTGGATACGCCACTGAAGCGATCCACATGGCCTCATCCGCACGACTAATGAACGAACGCATTATTCGGCGATCTCATTGAGCAGCAAGAGCCGCGCGCTCAACCTATTGTCGTTTAACCCTATAGCGCTACTTGTGCGTGCACACAATCCTTGTTTGCGGCTTGTTTAAATGCACGCGCGTATCATCACATGATGGCTCTGAATTCGCCGGAATCAGCGACGCGCAAAACTTGAACGCTGCAACTGCAATTGCAGTTTAACAACTGACTCAATCCCACCATTTGCGGAATCTGCGCACCTGATCGTGATTGAACGGTCCGGCTGTGACTTGCGCCTTTGCTCTATCCGTAGGGCTTGGTCGCGGATTACCGCTGAGAATAGAGATGGTGTGCGGATCAGGAATACCGTGCGCCACAACACGGGACTGGAGCGCCAAACCCGACCTACGGCGGTAATTCCTTCGGCTCTTGAGCCCCGAGACATAGCCGTTTGATTTCGAGCGTGAAGATCCCTGTGCTGCGGAGATGCACCTCCGCTAGACGTCGTCGGCGGCGCCATGTGGAGCGAATGTCTGGCCGAGCCCTCCGACTGTATTCGGGTGGGGCCGTAAAATGCAGCACCGGGTCAGAATCTCAGGATTGTACGCCTCAAATTCGCTGCGTTCTTTTTAGTCACCCCACCGCTGTTGGCAGGTCGACGCTCAAGCACAATGTCAGATAAGCTCGCAAGCGAGGATCATTCTTAATGATCGGCCTGTCCGCCCCTTCCGAGCGACTACTGCAGGGCGCGTGATCATGATCACACGCGCAACATAAGTGCACGTTTTCCGGGAAGGCGATGAAAGAATGCGCCAGCGGCAAAACAAAGCGGCCACACGGCCGAGCCACAGGCGCAACATGCGCGCAACTGAGCCAGTCTTAGTAGCCGAGGGTTCGTCACGAACAGCACTACTTGCATGGGCCCATTACAAAGACGCTTTAAGCACCGCGCAGTGCTTCCGCTCTTCTTCCTCGCGCTGACACTGGGCTCGTAACCGCTACACGTAACGAGGTCTTTTTTCTCGGGGGACCACTCCTAAGCAGAACAGAACCAAGCCAAGCACAATCTGTGGAAACGACGTTTCATGGCCGTTCTCACAAATTTGGGTGTTACCCCGCTCATGGATGATTGGCTGCTTGCGGAACTCCGTGGAGTGGACGATGACACAGGAGACTTGGAAAATGGCGCGATGGATGGCTTTGGTATGCCTGTGCTATGGAGCGTTACAGCTGACTCCGGCCGACGCGCAACCGATCTGGACCTGGACGAATCAATATGGCTCAACGCTGAGCGTCGACAGCTTTAACCAGAACACAGGCGCAATCTCCGGCACTTACACGAACAATGCAAGCAACAGCTGCGACGAAGGTGTGCCTCAGGCAGTAAGTGGCTGGCTTGCTCAGACCAGTCAAGGAACTGCGATCAGTTTCACCGTGAACTTCGCTGGATGCGGCTCAACCACCGTTTGGACCGGGCAGCTCAACAGTGCGTCGGGCTTTCAAGGGCTTTGGCTGCTGTCACTTGCGGAGCCGGTTGTATGGAATGGCATCAGCGCCGGCGCCGACACCTTCACCTTCAAGACAGGCGACAGAGCAAAATTGCTATACAGTGGCGGCGTGGCGGCTGGAGAGCAGCGCAGGCGAGAAACTCTCGAACACGAACAAGAGCCCGAAGTGACATCGAACCCCACTTGGCAGGTCTGATCCCAAATACTGAAGCAGACAGCCCTGTATGGTTTGCGAGCGAACAGGCGATCGGCGGCAACGATCAGTCCGGTTCATACGATGAACCGAAAGCTGATCGCTTGTCATTTGCACGCCTTCGCGAGGCTCGCTGACTTCGTGCGCAGCGCGCGCCGCGTTGGTATGCTTGTTTGTCAAAGCTGCAGGATCGCGCAGCCAGCGAGACGCAAGTGGCGGCACCCCTGCGATTTTCTCCTGCTTCCATCAGTCCTGCTCGGGCTGGTGTGCCAATCAGATTAGCCGCAAACACCCTATCGCTTCATCTCTTTCGCGGCCTCGACCACTACGCGTTCAAGGCGTTCTGCAGGATTTTCGTCCGGTATCCAGAAATCCGCTCGTGATTTGATTGGAGCCAGCACAGCACTGGCGCAGTTGGTCCCAGAATCGCGATACCGGTCGACGTGACAGTTCTCGACAAAATTGATCGACGGATCTGATCCTTAGCTTTGAGGAAACATGGTCACGCTAGATCTTCTCGCTTTTGAGCCTCCTGGCGTGCATCCGCGC
>NZ_JACMYP010000321.1 GCF_020889705.1 Bradyrhizobium altum
CGTCCGGCATCGGCCTGATGCTGCTGCTCTGCGCGGCCTATGTGTTCGGCTGCGCCTTCCGCTCGGTGCTGCCGCGCGCTGACGTGCAGCGCATCTGCCTGTTCGACACCTGGCTGTCGAGCGTCGTCGTCGGCCGCACCGTCGCGACCGTCGCCGAGGTCTGCTTCGCCGCGCAATGGGCGATCATCCTGCATCAGCTCGGCACCATGACCGGCGCCGAGACCACCATCAATATCGCCTGGATCATCGTGCCGCTAATCGTGATTGCGGAATGCTTCTCCTGGTATGCGGTGCTGACCACCCATTATCTCTGCAACGCGATCGAGAACTCGATCTGGGCCGTGGTGTTCTTCCTGGTCGGGATCGCGCTGTGCCGGCTGCTGCCCGAGTTTCAGGGCCCGGTGCGCTGGGCCTTCATCGTCGCGATCGTCGGCATCGCCGCCTTCCTCGCCTTCCTGATGACCGTCGACGTCCCGATGTATCTGAACCGCTGGCGCGCCAATCTCGCCGCCGGCGGCACCCTGCTGCATCCGCTCGAGGGCCTGCGCGACGTCAGCCGGCGCTGGGTCGTGACCCACGACATCGCCGAGTGGCGCGAAGAGATCGCCTGGATGTCGCTGTATTTCAGCATGGCGGTCTGGTCGAGCCTCGCGCTCTGCGTCGGCTACTCGCTCGAGGATCAGCTGCCGCGTTACCGCACCGGGCCTGCGATCGTCGCGACGACGCCGGCGATCGAAAGCCCGGCACCGGCGATCGTCAGCACGACGCCGGCGGCGCAGCACACTGCAACGATCGACGCGGCGGCGCCGTCACGGAATTGAGCGGCGGCCGCGCGGCTTGCGGCCGTCAGCGCTTCCGGTGTAAACGCTGAGGCATCCCGCCCATCCGTTAGCCATGCCCCGCATCACCATCATCGAAACCGGGCTCGTCAGTCCGCAGTTCCGCGAGCGCCACGGCAGCTATCCGCAGATGTTCCAGCGGATGGTGGCCACGGCCGATCCCTCGATCGCCTGCGACGTCGTCAGCGTCGCCAACGGTGAGGCACTTCCGGATCCGGCCACATTGGATGCGATCCTGATCACGGGATCAGCGGCCGGCGTCTATGACGATGTCGCCTGGATCGCGCCGCTCGAAGCCTTCGTGCGCATAGCCCATGACAAGCGCATTCCGATGGTCGGCGTCTGCTTCGGCCATCAGCTGATCGCGCAGGCGCTCGGGGGCACCGTGCGCAAATCGGAGAAGGGCTGGGGCATCGGCCGCCACGTCTATCAGCTGGCGCCGGACAACGGGCTGATCGACGGCGAGACGATCGCGGCGGCCGCCTCGCATCAGGACCAGGTGATCAACCCGCCCGCCTCCGCGCGCACCATCATGGCGTCCGAGTTCACCCCGCATGCCGGGCTGCTCTATGCCAACGGCACCACGCTGTCGGTGCAGCCGCATCCGGAATTCACCGTCGACTACGCCGACGCGCTGTGCGATCTGCGCCGCGGCCTCGCGCCTGATGCCGTGGTCAAGACGGCCAAGGCATCGCTCGCCGCACCTCTCGACCACGCCACGCTCGGCGGCGTGGTCACGCGTTTTCTCACACGCCCAACTTAACTGTTGCGCCACTGCGCGACAGCATCGCGGGCAAAGTCGCGATAGGCGCGCGGCGCGCGGCCGAGTAGCTGCGTCAGGCGTGCCACCTCATCAGCCGTCGCGACCGCGCCATCGCTCTGGTAACGGCCGAGCATGAGGCGCATGTCGAGCGCGAGCCAGCCCGGCATCGCAGCCTTCAGACGCTGCTCCATCACCGCAAGATCGTCGCCGCCATAGCTGACGGCACGGCCAAGCGCATCGCGCCAGATCGCAGCCGCGCCCTCGCCGGTCACGACATCGGGGCCAACCAGCGCATAGATCTCGCGGCCAAGCGGTGCGGATGCACGCTCGCGGCGCAGCAGCTCGATCGCAGCCGCCTCGCCGATATCGCGGATGTCGACCATCGAGATGCCCTTCGCGCCGATCGGCATGCCGTAGGCGCCGAAATTGAGCAGCGGCTCCTTCAGCCGCAGATCGTTCTGGATGAAGTAGGCCGGACGCAGGATGGTCGCGGGAAGATCGAGCGCCTCGATCATCCGCTCGACCGTATGCTTGCCGGCGAAGTGCGGCACGTCGGCATAGGCCTCGCCCTTGAACACCGAGAGGTAGACGATGCCCTTGACGCCGGCCTCGCGCGCGGCGGTCAGCGTAAGCATCGCCTGGGTCAGTTCGTCGGCGGCGTTCGGCACTAGCAGGAACAGCGTGCTGACGCTTTCGAGCGCCGCACGGACCGAGTCCACGTCAGTCAGATCGCCGCGAACCGCCTTCACATGCTGCGGGAACTGAGCCTTGCCCGGCGAGCGCGTCAGGGCGCGCACCTCGACGCCATGACCGGCGAGATGGTTCAAGACCTGGGTGCCGATGGTGCCTGTGCTGCCTGTCACCAGAATAGCCATGTCGAATACTCCTCTTTTGCGGCAGACCGTCTGCCGTTGGGGAGAAACTAACCGTTCCAATTTTTTCTTGGAGATGCCATTATTTGGACATATCGTCCCGAATATGGAACACTTGGGATGGACCTTCAGGCACTCACCGACTTCAATTTGGTTGCCGCGCACGGCGGATTCGGCCGCGCCAGCCGCGCTTCCGGACGGGCCAAGGCGACGCTGTCCCGCCGCGTCGCCGAGCTCGAACAGGCACTTGGCGTCCGCTTGATCGAGCGGGGCTCACAGAGTCTTCGACTGACCGACGAAGGCCGCGCGCTGCACGAGCGCACCAGCGGTCCGCTGTCCGACATCGCCGAGGCCGGCGAAGCCGTGGTGCTCGGCGCTTCGACGCCGCGTGGCCGGTTGCGGGTCAGCACGCCGGTCCTTCTCGCGCATGTCGCGTTCGGCAGGATCGGTGCGCGCTTTGCGCGCGCCTATCCCGACGTCCAGCTCGAGATCGTCGCCGAGGACCGCTTGGTCGATCCGGTCGAGGACGGCTATGACCTCGTCATCCGCATCAATCCGTCACCGGACGAGCGTCTCGTCGGCCGCCGCTTCCTCAACGACGAGCTGCTGGTCGTGGCGCATCCCGATCGACAGCGGCCGACGACCTCCGCTCGCGATTCAGACGATATCTCCGTCGATGCCGTGCTCATGTCGCAGACGCCACCGGACACGCTCTGGCACATCCGGGATGAACGCGATGAGATCACGCTCAGGCCGCGGACGGTGTTGCGTCTCTCGTCGATGCTGATGATGCGCGATGCCGTGCTGGCAGGCGCCGGCGCCGCCCTGCTGCCCAAGCTGCTGGTCGACGACGATATTGCCGCAGGCCGGCTTGCCTATTGGGGAACGGACGCCAGGCCTCCGGTCGAGATCTGGGCGCTCCAGAGCTCGCGACGGCTGGTCGGCGCAAAGGTTCGCGCGTTTCTCGACGTCGTCGAGCAGGCGTTCCCGAACCGCGTCTTCGTTCCGCCGGCCTGATTTGCGGGCCGGATAACGCGCCTCAGGTCATGCTGCCCGGCATGAAGCAACGCACGCGCGGGTGGCCGTCGATATAGTGCTTCCACACCATGGTTCGGCCGATCTTGTTCGGCTCGGTGATCAAGGCCTCGTTCGGCACCACGACCCATTCGTCGTCGATGTGCACGCGATAATGGCCGTGGTCCGACTCCCAGTCCGGATCGGCGACCACGGATCCGTCGGCGTCGGAACAGCATTGTCCGTAGCCGCTGTGCAGGCTTTCAAACCAGGGCTTCAGAGGTGAATTGGCGTAGCGGCCGTCGTCGCGCGCCAGGGTCGGCGATGTCAGCCACATCGCCCCCAGCAGCAGTGCCGCACGCGTGATGGCGTGCATGTTGTGGTCTCCGCAGATCTGATCCAGCTGCGGGCGCGCATCACTTACCATTCGCCGGCGACATTGCCGTTGCGGGCGAAACACGACGAATCGGCGCCCCAGCACCTTGCATTCAAGTATGCAAGACCGACGCCAGACTGCATTCCGGGAGACTACGGCCGACGAAAGTATGGGAGCGCGGACCGTCGCGTGCCACGCACGGCAGGTCACCATCTCAAGCGCGCGTTCGCCTTCGGCGCAACTCGATCAGCGGATCGCCGCAGCGACCTCGGGAACCAGCGGCGGCGCGCTTCGCGACGCCGCCTGCAGCGCGCATTCGACGAACCGGCGCGGCAGCAGCGAGGCGTTCGAGCGCATCGCCACCAGCATGCGGCTCTCCGCATCCGGCGTGTCGAGCGCTTTGGCGACAACGTTCATGACGCCGGCCTGCTGGTAACAGGACGGCAGGATCGAAAGCCCGATTCCGGCGGCGACGAGGCTGAGCACCGTGCGCAGTTCGTGAGCCTCCTGCGCGATCCGCGGCGCAAAGCCGGCGCGCCGGCACAGCATCGCCGCCTGGTCGCCGACGCCGCAACCGCTCTCCGCCATGCCGACGAATTCGTGCTCGGCGAGGTCCGCAACGCTGAGTTTGCCGGGCGCGGCGGCCAGCGGATGATCGATTGGCAGGAACACCATCAACCGGTCGCGCCAGACGACGTGAACCTGCAGATCGGCCGCGGGCCGGAAATCCAGCGGCGGCCGCATGATCGCGACGTCGAGCTCGGCGTCGGCGAGTGCCTGCAGCTGTTTCGCCGTCGACATGTGCCTGAGCTCGATCTTCACCCGCGGATAGCTGCCGCGGAAGCTGCGGAACAGTTCGGCGAACATGTCGAGCATCGGAACCGAGTCTGTAAAGCCGACACGGACCGCGCCGGCTTCACCGCGCGCTGCGCGGCGCACGGTCTCCGATGCGAGGTCGAGCTCGCTGACGGCGCGTCGCGCGTGTTCCAGCAGCAATTGGCCGGCCTGGGTGAGTTCAACCGCGCGCCGTGTCCGCGACAACAGCTGGGTGCCGAGCTCCTCCTCCATCGCCTTGATCTGTGTGCTCAGCGGCGGCTGGCTGACATGCAGCCGCTTGGCGGCGCGGCTGAAGCTGAGTTCTTCGGCGACCGCGATGAAGTAGCGAAGCTGCCTGTAGTCCATCGCTTATTCCGTTTCCCTATAAGTGACGGGTCAAAGCGGTATTTGACCTCCCAGGTCCGTTTCCCGATCTTGGCGCCAAAACGCGGACGCTCCAAGGGGCAACACGCGCAGCCGGTCAGCCAGGCGAAATCGCCGCGAATAACAGGGCTCCGCCCGGTTCGGATCGCAAGCGCGATAACAAAAAGCAAGGGAGGATTCCAATGGGCCAAGCGTCCGTCAGCGAGCTCGAACAGCAAACCATCCGCCGGGTCTATTGGCGGCTGATTTCGATCCTCTTCGTCATGATGTTCTTCAACTATCTCGACCGCATCAATCTCGGCTACGCCGGCCTGACGATGAACAAGGACCTCGGCCTCAGCCCCGCGATCTTCGGCTTTGCGGCCAGCATCTTCTTCCTCGGCTACATGGTGCTCGAGGTGCCGAGCAATTTGATGCTGCACTGGCTCGGGGCGCGGATCTGGCTGGCGCGCATCCTGATCACCTGGGGCCTCGTCGCCACGCTCACCGCCTTTGTCTGGAATCCGCTCAGCCTCTATGTGATGCGGTTCGGCCTCGGCATTGCGGAAGCCGGCTTCATGCCCGGCGTGGTGCTTTATCTGACCTATTGGTTCCCCGCGCGCTATCGCGCCCGCGCGGTGGCCGGCTACATCATCGCCGGCTCGTTCTCGGCGGTCTTGGGCGGGCCGATCTCGACCAGCATCATGACCTTCCTCGACGGCGCGTCCGGCCTGCATGGCTGGCAATGGATGTTCATCGCCGAGGGCGTGCCGACCATTCTGCTCGGCCTCTTCACGCTCTATTATCTGACCGACCGTCCCGCCAAGGCGAACTGGCTCACCAAAGAGCAGGGCGCCTGGCTGGAGGGCGAGCTCGCCGCCGAGCGGGCCGAGATCGAACAGCAGGGGCAGCACAGGTTGATCGAATGCGTCCTCGATATCAGGGTCTGGCTGCTGGCTGCGTTGTTCGGCTGCGCGCTGGTCGGCATCTATGGCCTGCTGTTGTGGCTGCCGCAGATCATCAAGGGCATGGGCAATCTCAGCAACATCGAGGTCGGCTTCCTGTCGGCGATCCCGCCGCTGCTCGGCGTCGTCGGCACCATCGTGGTCAGCCGCAGCTCGGACAAGACAGGCGATCGCAAATTTCATCTCGCGGCCGTCTATCTGCTCGCCGCCGTCGCCATGCTCGGCAGCGCCTATGTCGCGAGCCCGGTGCTGGCCTTCGTGTTCCTCTGCGTCGTCGGCTTCAGCCTGAACGCCGGCAATCCCTTGTTCTGGAGCATCAACGCCTCGCTGCTGACCGGTGCGGCCGGCGCCGCCGCGATCGCCACGGTCAACACGCTGGCGCAGTTCGGCGGCCTGATCGGCCCCTGGTGCATCGGCCTGATCAAGGACTCCACCGGAAGCTTCTCCTGGGCGCTGGTCGGCATCGCCGGCTTCCTGTTCGTCGCATCCGCCATCGCCGCCACCATGCGCGTCAAACCGCGCGAGACGGAATTGACGGGCGCGATCCCGTCATCCGTCGCACACTGACAACCCTGCCAAGGGGACCAACAAGGACGCAACCATGATCATCGACTGTCACGGCCACTACACCACCGAGCCGGCCAAGCTGCAGATCTTCCGCGACAAGCAGCTCGCCGGCCTCGCCGACAGATCGCGCCGGCCGCTCACCACCAATCTCGGCATCACCGACGACGAGATCCGCTCGAGCGTCGAGGGCGCGCAGCTCCGCCTGCAGAAGGAGCGGGGCACCGACGTCACCATCTTCTCGCCGCGCGCCGCCGGCATGGCACACCATGTCGGCAAGGAAGCGACCAGCCGTGAATGGACCACGATCTGCAACGACCTCGTGCACCGGGTCTGCACGCTGTTCCCGCAGAATTTCGTTCCCGTCTGCCAGCTGCCGCAGAGTCCCGGCGTCAAGCCTGCCAACTGCATCGAGGAGCTCGAGCGCTGCGTGACGCAGCTCGGCTTCGTCGGCTGCAACCTCAATCCCGATCCCGCCGGCGGCTATTGGTGCGATCCGCCGCTGACCGATGAATGGTGGTATCCGCTGTATGAGAAGATGGTCGAGCTCGACGTGCCGGCGATGGTCCATGTCTCTTCGTCCTGCAATCCCTGCTTCCACGGCACCGGCGCGCATTACATCAACGGCGACACCACCGCCTTCATGCAGTTCCTGACCTCGGATCTGTTCAAGCGCTTCCCGACCCTGCGGTTCATCATCCCGCATGGCGGCGGCGCGGTGCCCTATCACTGGGGCCGCTACCGCGGCCTCGCGCAGGACATGAAGCTGCCGCCGCTGTCGGAGCATCTGTTGAAGAATGTGCTCTTCGACACCTGCGTCTATCATCTCCCCGGCATCGAACTGTTGACCAGGGTGATCCCGGTCGAGAACATCCTGTTTGCGTCGGAGATGGTCGGCGCGGTCCGCGGCATCGATCCCGAGACCGGGCATCATTTCGACGACACCCGCCGCTACATCGATGCGCTGCCGCTGAGCGCGGAGGACAAGGCCAAGATCTTCGAAGGCAATGCCCGCCGCGTCTATCCCCGCCTCAACGCCCATCTCGACCGCCGCGCGCATTAGGCGACCGCGCCGACAACACACCGGAGAACACCGATGGCCATAGGATTTGCAATTCACAAGGCGAAGCGGAAAGTGTCGCCTGACCTCGTCGCGCGCTACCGTACGCTGCCGGTCGCCAATATCAGCGACGTGATGTCGCGGATCGCGGGCACCAACCGGTTGCGGCCGATGCATGCCGGCGGCTGGCTCGGCGGCCCGGCGCTGACCGTGAAGACCCGGCCCGGCGACAATCTGATGGTGCACAAGGCGATCGATCTCGCCCAGCCGGGCGACGTGATCGTGGTCGACGCCGGCGGCGTCCTGGTCAATGCCATCATCGGCGAGATCATGTCGACGCTCGCGGAGAAGAAGGGCGTCGCGGGCTTCGTGATCGACGGCTCGATCCGCGATGCCGGCGCGATCCGCGCTGGATCGTTCCCGGTGTTCGCCGCCGGCGTCGCCCATCGCGGCCCCTACAAGGATGGCCCGGGCGAGATCAATTGCGCCATCTCGATCGACGGCATGATCGTCGAGCCCGGCGATCTCATCGTGGCCGACGACGACGGCGCGCTCTGCGTACCCCATGACGACGCCGAAGCCGTCTGCAAGCTGACCGAGGCCAAGAAGGCTAGCGAAGAAAAGGCCATCCAGCAGATCCTCGCCGGCACCAGCGACCGCCGCTGGGTCGATGAGGCGCTGCAACGGCTCGGCTGCGAGTTCAAGGACTAGCCTGCGGCCGCTGCCCAGGAGGCGGAATGCCTGCCTCTTGGGCGTAAGTCTCCGCAGAATCGGCGAGAATCGCCACCGCGCAGCCGGTTGGCGGCCCGTCGACCGGCATCGGGAATTTTTCCCGATTGCAGATGGAAAAGAATCCCGGACCTCCGGGACACATCTTGTTTGCCAAAGCACCAGCGCTCCCGCAGTCTCGAAACCAAGGTTCGGCGGGGATAAAAGCCGAACCGGGACAACAGGGTGGGCGTTATGGCTGGTGCGTTGTTGCGTACGGCAACACGATTTTTGTCTGGTTCGGCCACTACGCGCGGCGCCGCGGCCATGCTCACCGCCATCGGAGCCGCAGCGCCGCTGACGATGGTGCAGGCCCAGACCCCCGCCCCGACCGAACTGCCGCCGGTCACCGTGATTG
>NZ_JACMYP010000322.1 GCF_020889705.1 Bradyrhizobium altum
GGGGAGAGGTCGGATCGCATGAAGCGTAGCGCAATGCGATCCGGGTGAGGGGGGTACAGGTACGTCCGCGAGTCTTGCTGGCGGAGAGGGCCCCTCACCCCAACCCTCTCCCCGCAAGAGCGGGGCGAGGGAGAACTCCTAACCTCAGCGGTAGCGCACGCTGCCGGTCGTGACCGGGTCGGTCGGCAGCACCGTGGCGCCGGCTCTACTGGCGGCAGCGGAGGTGATCATGCCGGGCTCGGCCGCGGCCTGCACATCGCGGGGCGGGTTGAATTCGAGGATGACGAGGACTGCCGTGGCCAGCACCGCCACGGCGGCGGTTGCGAGCGCAGGCACCAGTCTTCCGCGCGTATCGGCTGCGCGAACTTGCATTGACCAATTCCTTTATTGGGGTCGTTCTTTGGACGTGATGTAAGAACGGCCAGGCTTCTTCCCAAGAGTGCGGCGCACATGCCTCACAATCAGTTGTGCCGGCCGTGATGTCCCTCACGGTGTTCGAGACGATGCGGCGTCGGCCGCGTCGAATCGCATTCGTGTCGGACGGCTTGTTTGCACACCATGAGTTGGAAGAGATCGTGGCGTTTTGCATGCGCCTCATGCGCTCGTGATCGATCGCGTGAGGTTGTGATTAATCCGCCTTCGCCAAAGGCTTCGGCGCGACAAGCCCGCCTCAATTAGAGGCTTTCTTTGCTGCGAAAGGCGCGTGCATTAAGCCTTTCTTCACCCGCTCCCAACGCATCAGTACGGATTCGCGTGACGTGAGCGTTGCGAGAGCAATGACACCGCTGTCATTGGCAACAGCTGTCAGCGGGGTTGTCGCACTCGTCGTCATTGCGAGAAGCGAAGCGACGAAGCAATCCATCTTTCCTTACGTTGTGAGGTGGATTGTTTTGCTCCTCGCGTCATCACACGAAGAAGAATCCTCTCGCGCCGCGCATGCACGTCGTGGTCGGATCGATTCACCTGTCAGACAGCGGGAGAGGGCGTGCGCGCGTAGTCTCGCGGCGCGATCGGCCCGAGCTTTGCGGCAGCTTGACCCTCGCTTCTAAGCAGAGGGCGCAGGGAGCGCCGGGTGCCAGCACGCACCCATGGGCCCCGTGCAACAAAAAAGCACGGGGGTAGGACCACAGGTACGGCCGGGCAATCCCGGCGTTCCCCGCGCGGATGGTTTACGGCTTATACGTGCTCTCCCCGGCGAGACCGGGCTTGTTTGCCGCCGCTTCCGCAAAAGCGCTTTCGCGCCTTGCGGGAGGACACCAGCCACTGGGGCGTCAGGCCTGCACGATTTCACCGTCCGCGATGAGGGCGCTCGTCTCGCGCGCTTCTCGCGTCCACCGCATCCCGCACCCAACGTCCGTGACGATCGCGATACGCCCCTCTCAGAGGAGGCGGGACGCGGTCTTCTAATGCTGAGTTGGGGTCTTAGGGAAGAGGAATATTTTCTCAGCAAGGACTGGACAGGCTGTGTCGCATTGAACTTGCTGGCGAAATTCGTTTTTGGCGCATGGTTGCCGCAGCCGTGGAACAAGCGCTGCGGCATCGACTTGATGCAGCGGGCTGGTTACCGGCCTGCACGGCCTTGCAATTTCCTGCCCCCAAAGCCAGGGCCGTGCACTCCCCCGGGGGCGCCAGCTCCCGGGGGTCCAGCCCCCGTGGCGCCAACTCCCTTCAAATGGTCGCAGTCGATTTCCTTCGCTGTGTTCACTAGTGCACCGTCAAGCCACGCCCCGCGGGCGTATTGTCGCTCCATCACCGCGCCAATGTCCGGCACTGTCGGTGACCGAGAACGCCAGTCGCGCTCCCGCCTTCGGATGCAATGGAGCAGCGTGATGCAGATCAGCCTTCCCGACCCGCGCAGATCCCCGGAGCAGCGCCTTGCCGATGAATCGATCCGCCTGCGCGACCAGGCGCGCGTCATGCCTCCCGGCGTCGCACGCGACCGCCTGATCCGCATGGCCCGTCAGGCCGAAACCGCCTCGCAGATCAACGCGTGGGTGGCGTCGCCGGGGTTACGATCGCCGAAGTGAGACGGGCGATGGCGCGATCCGTGCTGTGCTCGCGACGCGTCACGATCCGGAGCGCGTGATCCGGCAGCGGCCGCGCCATCGGTGAATTCGACGGCGCTGGTCGCAGTACCGCAAGCGGTCCGTCGCTCGATGCAGATTTAGAACATTGCGAGGGGTGACGCCCGCATATGCGCGCCGCGATCGGCCCAAGCCGTGCGGCAGCTTGATCCTCGCTCGTGACGCAGAGCGTACAGGGAGCGCCGGCGCGACTGGGCTTGGTTGTCACCGCTCATCGCGGACGGTGAAAGCGTGTGGTCCTGACGCCCTCGTGGCCGGTGACGGCTTGGTGCACGCGTCGGGACAAGCGCTTGGGCTCCGCCAGGGCGGATTTTCCTAGCCAGGTTTAGAAAATGACAAGATTACCTCCCGCCGCATGCGCCCATCGAGCGGCTCTTGGCCGCTTCCAGCGGATGGAGGAGGTAGGTAGCGACGGTTGGCTGGCAGGAGCCTAACGCGTCTTGTTTCATTTTTCAGACCTGCTCTTTCCGCGACCGCAGATACAATCTTTGCGTTTGGAATGAACGTCCCGCGAACCGTATTTTCCCCCACTACATAAATGGCTCTGCCACCTGGCTTGAGAACGCGTGCCGCCTCTGCAACAGCTTGGCGCATGTCCTCAATATAATGCGCAAGCACGGCCTCACGTCTCTGGGATAAACGAGGGCTCAATTTGAGACCCGACATGATATTCTTAATGACGTCATCCCTGTGAGCATCTTTGTCGCTCGTCTCATTCCAACACTCTCCGCTCGGATGTCCGTGAGCTCCTCAATATTGTAGCCCATCCAAACTAGCGAAAATTTGCTGCAGCGCATGTAGTCAATTGCGTTCAGATAGGGTGGGGAGGTCAGAACAAGATCGATAGCTCCGCTGGCGATTGCTAATGATCGTGCATCGCCAAGTGCAGCCTGTGTCGCGGGACTGTTGTGAGCTTGATCTTGTCGAATGCAATTCTTGAGAACGTGACCTGTTGCCCCAAGAAATTTCCCAAACGGTTTCACTGGGCGGTTTCGAAAACCCTGTGTGGGCGGCTGTGCGAAAGATCCATCGCAAGAGACGCACCGGCTTGTTTCGTGATGATAAGACGCGAGAAAGCGCACCAAAGTACATCTCTCGTACGGTCGTCTTGGACCCTAAGAATAGCTTCCGCTAGAGCCGCCAGCTGACGACGCGCATACGGGTCGAACCAGTATCGAATGAACTTTCGTGTCTCGTCGTCAGCGTGGCCCGGATACGCGTCGGCAGTACGGCGGCAGCTAAAGTCGCTCCGAGCGCGCACGAGAACCTCAGTGGCCTTACGCTCGACTTTAGCTTTTGATTCAGCTTTGCGAGATCGTTAGCATTCTTCTCGCAGAAGATGACATGGAATCCCGTCGCGAAAGAGTACTCGGGATCAATGACGTCAGAGAAATTACGTGCGGCTGGCGACACATTTGATCGCTGAAATCTATCAAGATTCTGCTGGAGCAGCTGAACGCTGTCGTTCAACAAGTGAATGATAACTCGGTTTCCATCGTCGAGTAATTTTGCGGTAAGGCAGATCATCATTTCCGTCTTGCCGCTTTGTGGCTCGCCGTAGATCACGAACGAACTCGTGCCCGCACGCAAAGTCTCGCAGGCGCCTGAAACCGCAGCCTCCACGCAGGATGTCTGTTTGTTGAGTTTCTTTAGGCGATTGAGTTGACCCAGGTAAGGTTCACGCTGGGCCGCGATCCCGCTCAGCTCTTCGACATTGACGGCCAACAGTCGCCCCTTCCCTATCGCAGTTGAGCGTTCTCGTTCCTGCGATCACAGCGGGTGGTTTGTCGGCGGCATAGGGTTCGCTTACTTCTCCGATGGTCGAATTGTCGCAAAACAAAAACGGCCGGGTCATCGACCCGGCCGTTCAAAACTCTCTCCGCGAATTCCGCGTCTGATCTAACTCAGCTCGCCTTCTTCACGAACACCGGCTTGCCGACCTTCTTCTCGATCGCGCGCTTGAGGTCCAGCGCGCGGGGCGACAGCACCTCGGCCTTGGCCTTGATCAGGTAGGCGTCGAGGCCGCCATTGTGGTCGACGCTCTTCAGCGCATTGGTCGAGACGCGCAGGCGCACGTTGCGGCCGAGCGCATCCGAGATGAAGGTCACGTTGGCCAGGTTCGGCAGGAAGCGCCGCTTGGTCTTGATGTTCGAGTGGCTCACCTTGTGGCCCGTCTGGGGGCCCTTGGCCGTCAGTTCGCAGCGCCGGGACATTACCAAAAATCCTTATTGCATCCCCGCTTCCGGCGGCACGTGCGATCACGCGGCCCGCGCGGGGGTTTCGAATTCGCGTCCATTTTCCAGGAACCGCGGGTGTATAGGGGGAGAATACCCAAGCGTCAAGATTATATCGCCGCATGGACGTAGCGGGAAATGGCGGTTCATAAGCGCTACCAGCCACTTAACGGCGGATATGGCAACCATATAAAGGGCGTATTCGGCTGCAAGTCTTGGTTCCATAACAGATGCGCACGTTGTCCGGCCGAATTGAAGGACCAAATGGATGACGAAAGAGCGCCGATAGCAGGACCGTCAGGTAGGTTAAGTGACCACCGCCATTGCCCTTTTGCCCCCGCTCGGCCGGCTCATCGGCCTGTGCGCCGGTGCCCTCTTGCTGTTTTGCGCCGAGCGCGCGAGCGCGCAAGGGCGGCTCGACGCCCATTATGAGGCGACGCTCGCCGGTATCCCGGTCGGCAAGGGCACCTGGACCATCGAAATCGGCGACGACACCTTCTCGGCCACGGCCCAGGGCGGCACCGCGGGCCTCTTGAAGGCGTTCTCCGGCGGCAGCGGCGGGGGCGCCTCGCAGGGCCGCGTCGTCAACGGCGCGCTGACGGCCACCTCCTACACCGCGACCACCACCACCTCGAAGAAATCAGAGACGATCCGGATGGTGCTGGCGGGTGGCGGCATCAAGGAATCCACCATCGAGCCGGAGCCGCCGGTCGACGCCGACCGGCTTCCCGTGAGCGATGCGCAGAAGAAAAACGTGTTCGACCCGATGACCGGCTCGTTCCTGCGCGCGCCCGGCAATGCCGAATTGATGAGCCCGGATGTCTGCCGCACCGGCGCCGGCGTGTTCGACGGCCGCATGCGCTACGACCTCAAGCTCGATTTCAAGCGCGTGGAGATCGTGAAAGCCGAGCGCGGCTATCACGGCCCGGCGCTGGTCTGCGCGCTCTATTTCGTGCCGGTCTCGGGCTACATCCCGGATCGCCCTGTCATCAAATACCTCGCCGCCCAGCGCAACATCGAGATCGCCTTCGTGCCGATCGCGGGCACCCGCCTGCTGGTGCCATTCCGCATGACGATCCCGACCCCGCTCGGCCAGGCCATGCTGGAAGCCACCTCGTTCGTCACCACAGCCGCGCCGCCGCGCGTGGCGAAGACGCAGTAGGCTTCTTCGTAGCCCGGATAAGCGAAGCGCCATCCGGGGACAGTCGTCCCGCATATCGCTTCGCTCATGCGGGCTACGAGGCAGCGAGACCGTCACCCTGAGGAGGCCGCGCAGCGGCCGTCTCGAAGGGCGACGCCACGGGCCGGGCCGTGCATCCTTCGAGACGCGCTACGCGCTCCTCAGGATGACGGGTCAGGGAGGGCGACTTGTCAGGGAATGCAACAAACGTCGCCGGAATCCAGTTGACTCTTGCCCGCTTCTGATTCGACTCGCCTGCCCCTGGAACTTAAGGAATTCAGTCCGCATATCCTGTGCTTGTGGAGCCCTCTCAAACTTGATCTAGTGCCGCCGCCGTCAGCCTGCCCGAGATGTTGCGGTGAACGTTTCAGGTCTGGAATGGAGTCACCGATTCGGGCGCGATTCGTTCCGGAGTCGTTCCGAAGCTTAAGGGCGGCGCAGAAAGCGTCGCATTGTGAGACAGATTTGCGAAACACGCTGCCAATGCGAAACATGCAGCCAGACCGTCACCCTGAGGAGGCCGCGCAGCGGCCGTCTCGAAGGGCGACAGCCCCGCTGTCTCATCAAGATCGCCGCAAACGGATCGATCTCGGCCGTGCATCCTTCGAGACGCGCTGACGCGCTCCTCAGGATGACGGGTCAAGGATCTCGCCTTCAATAAAAGAAACACCTGCAAAATATGGCTTTCTCAACTTCGTTCGGAAATGACCGCGTGCCCGGCGCAGGCGTCACTGCGGTGCTGGGGCCGACCAACACCGGCAAGACGCATCTCGCCATCGAGCGCATGCTGGCGCATTCGTCGGGCCTGATCGGGCTGCCGCTGCGGCTGCTCGCGCGCGAGGTCTACAACAAGATCGCGGCCCGCGCCGGCGTCGACAATGTCGCGCTGATCACCGGCGAAGAGAAGATCAAGCCGAAGGCGCCGCGCTTCTGGGTCTCGACCGTGGAAGCGATGCCGCGCGATCTCGATGTGTCGTTTCTCGCGGTCGACGAGATCCAGATCGCGGCCGATCTCGAGCGCGGGCACGTCTTCACCGACCGCATGCTCAACCGCCGCGGCCGCGACGAGACGTTACTACTGGGCGCCGCGACGATGCGGCCGATCATCGAGCGGCTCTTGCCCGGCGCCTCGATCGTCACGCGGCCGAGGCTCTCGCAGCTCGAATTCGCCGGCGACCGCAAGATCACGCGGCAGCCGCGACGCACCGCCATCGTCGCGTTCTCGGCCGATGAGGTCTACGCGATCGCCGAACTGATCCGCCGCCAGCATGGCGGCGCGGCCGTGGTGCTGGGCTCGCTCTCGCCGCGCACACGCAATGCGCAGGTCGAGATGTTCCAGAACGGCGACGTCGATTATCTCGTCGCCACCGACGCGGTCGGCATGGGGCTCAATCTCGACGTCGATCACGTCGCCTTCGCCTCTGACCGCAAATATGACGGCTATCAGTTCCGCCGGCTGACGCCGGCCGAATTCGCGCAGATCGCCGGCCGCGCCGGCCGCGCCACGCGCAACGGCACATTTGGCACGACGGGCCGCTGCGCGCCGTTCGAGCCGGAGCTCGTCAATGCGCTGCAGAACCACACCTTCGACAGCGTCAAGATGCTGCAATGGCGCAACGCCAAGCTCGATTTCGCCTCGCTCGGCGCGTTGCAGGTGTCGCTGGCGCTGACGCCCAATCATGAGGCACTGACGCGGGCCCCGGTGGCCGAGGACCTCCGCGTGCTCGAACATGTCGCACGCGACGCCGAGGTGCGCGAATTCGCGCATGGGGCGGCCGCGGTGGAGCGGCTGTGGGAGGCCTGCCAGGTTCCGGACTACCGAAAGTTGGCGCCGGCCGCCCATGCCGAACTCGTGACCACGCTGTATGGCTTCCTGATGCAAAAGGGGCGTATCCCTGACGCATGGTTTGCCGCCCAGGTCGACCAGGCCAACCGGACCGACGGCGATATCGACACGCTATCGGGCCGGATCGCGCAGATCCGGACCTGGACCTTCGTTGCCAACCGGCCGGACTGGCTCTACGACCCGGACCACTGGCAGGGGATCACGCGCGAGCTCGAAAATAAATTGTCCGATGCGCTGCATGAACGGCTCACGGAGCGTTTCGTTGACAGGCGGACCAGTGTATTGATGCGCCGCCTGCGGGAGAACTCAGTTTTGAATACGGAAATTGGCAAGACCGGTGAAGTGATCGTGGAAGGCCACGTGATCGGCCGGCTCGATGGTTTCACCTTCGCACCTGATGCGGCCGAGGCCGGCAGCGACGCCAAGGCGCTGCAAGCCGCCGCCCAGCAGGTGCTGGCGCGCGAGATCGATACGCGTGCCGAGAAACTGGGCGCCGCTCCCGACGAGCAGTTCGTGCTGACCTCCGACGGCACCATCCGCTGGACCGGCGATGCGGTGGCCAAGCTGGTCGCCGCCGAGGACGCGCTGCATCCGCGGCTGCGCATCATCTCCGACGAGCGGCTGACCGGCGCCTCGCGCGAAGCCGTGCAGACCCGGCTCGATCTCTGGCTCAAGACGCATATCGAAAAGCTGCTCGGGCCGCTGTTCGAACTGTCCAAGGCCGAGGATATCCAGGGCATCGCCCGCGGCATCGCCTTCCAGCTCGTCGAGGCGCTCGGCGTGCTCGAACGCAGCAAGATCGCCGCCGAGATGAAGGATCTCGACCAGCCCTCACGCGCGGCGCTACGCAAATACGGCGTGCGGTTCGGCGCCTATCACATCTATTTCCCGCAGCTCTTGAAGCCCGCGGCGCGCTCGCTGGCCTCGCTGCTGTGGGCCGAGAAGCAGAGCAATGTCGACATGGGCGCGCTGTCGAATGTGCAGCATCTCGCCTCCAGCGGCCGCACCTCGTTCCCGGTCGACAAGGCCCTGCCGCGCGACGGCTATCGCGTGCTCGGCTATCGCCAGTGCGGCGAGCGCGCGGTGCGCGTCGACATCCTGGAGCGGCTCGCCGATCTGATCCGCCCGGCGCTGGCCTGGCGCGAGACCTCGCCGGGCGAGAAGCCCGCGGGCGCGTTCGACGGCCGCGGCTTTGTCGTCACCCAGGCGATGACCTCGCTGACCGGCTCCGCCGGTGAGGACTTTGCCTCGATCCTGCGCGCGCTCGGCTACCGCATGGACCGCCGTCCGCCGCTGCCGCCGAAGGCTGTCGAGATTGCGCCGGCTGAGGCCACCGAGACCGTCGCCGCGGAGACGCCGCCGGCTGAGGCGACGTCTGATGCTGCTGCAGATGCGCCCGTCGATGCCG
>NZ_JACMYP010000323.1 GCF_020889705.1 Bradyrhizobium altum
GGAGACCGCCAACAAGCCGCCGCTGCCGGCGGCGATGGCCGGCACCATGTCGGCCAGCCGCCGCGCAGGCGGCTCAAGCTCGACGACGATCCGTTCGGCGCGATCGGCGACTACGCCGGTTCGTTCATGGTCAAGACGGCAGTCGAGGTGATGGCCGGCTACGACACCAATCCGGGCCGCTTGAATTCGCCGCAGGGCAAGGCGTTCTACATGGTCGCGCCGGAATTCGTCGCGATGTCGGACTGGGAGCGCCACGCCGTCGTCGCCGACCTGCGCGGCTCGTTCACCGGCTACGGCTCCCAGCTCACGCCGATTGACGGCACGCCGTTGTCGGCGCCGCTCGATATCGACCGTCCGAATTTCACCGGCCATATCGACGGCCGTCTCGATGTGTCGAGGGACACGCATCTGACGGGACAGGCCCGCATGCTGGTCTCGACCGACAATCCCGGCAGCCCGAACGTGCAGGCCGGCCTCGCCAAATATCCGCTCTACTCTACGGTCGGCGGCACCTTCGGCATCGACCAGCATTTCAACCGCATGCAGGTCTCGCTCGGCGCCACCGTCGACCGCACCGACTACCAATGGTCGAAGCTGACCGACGGCACCTCGTCGTCGAACGACGACCGCAACTTCTCCCAATATGGCGGCATCGGCCGCGTCAGCTATGAGCTCAATCCCGCAGTAAAACCCTTCATCGAAGTGGAGGGCGACAGCCGCTTCCATGATCTTTATCTCGACCGCGCTGGTTACGCGCGCAATTCGTCGGGCGGTTACGCCAAGGTCGGCACGTCGTTCGAGTTCACCCGGATACTGTTCGGCGAGGTCTCGATTGGTTATGCTAGGCGCGACTATGTCGACCCGCGGCTTAGCCCACTCGAGGGCCTGCTGACCACCGCATCGCTGACCTGGAATGCGACGCCGCTGACCACGGCCAAATTCTATTCCGACACCCAGCTCGGCGAGACCACGCTGCCCGGCACCTCCGGCGTGCTGTCGCGCACCTACACGATCGAGGTCGATCACGACTTCCGCCGCTGGCTGACCGGTATCGGTAAGTTCACCTACGGCACGCTCGACTACCAGGGCGACAACCGCAACGACACGATCTACTCGGTGTCGGCCGACCTGATCTACAAGATGACCCGCAGCCTCTGGATCAAGGGCACGGTGCGCCGCGACTGGCTGGATTCGAACCTGGCCGGACAGAGCTCGGCGTCGACGGTGGTGATGCTCGGCGTGCGGGTGCAGAATTAGCGGCGAGGATGCGTAAGTCGCATTTCAAATGAGGTGTCGTGCCCCGCGAAGGCGGGGCACCCAGTACGCCGCGGCTTCTCCGTTCGATCTCTGACGCCTCTGGAATACTGGATCGCCCGCTTTCGCGGGCGATGACGGCAGAGTTTGTATGATGCAGTTCGGCGAAACCGCCGGGGCACTTACCCCGGCAGGTCGGTCTTCCCCATCAGGAAGCTGTCGATCGAGCGCGCGCACTGGCGGCCTTCGCGGATCGCCCACACCACGAGCGACTGGCCGCGGCGCATGTCGCCGGCGGAGAAGATTTTCACGCGCGAGGTCTGGTAATCCTGCAGGGACGCGCGGACGTTGCCGCGCTGGTCGAGCTCGACGCCGAGCGTCTTGAGCAAGCCCTCGTGCACCGGATGCACAAAGCCCATCGCCAGCAGCACCAGCTCGGCGTCGAGCGTGAACTCGGTGCCGGGCAGCGGCTTGAACTTGTCGTCGACCTTGACGCAATGCAGTTTTGTCACCTTGCCGTCCTTGCCTTCGAACTTGGTCGTCAGCACGGCGTATTCGCGTACCGCACCTTCGGCCTGGCTCGACGACGTCCGCATCTTCAGCGGCCAGTTCGGCCAGGTCACGCCCTTGTTCTCATGCTCGGGCGGCGCCGGCATGATCTCGAGTTGGGTCACGGACTTCGCGCCCTGCCGGAACGAGGTGCCGATGCAGTCCGAGCCGGTGTCGCCGCCGCCGATCACGACGACATGCTTGCCGCCGGCGAGGATGTCGGCGGTGCCGTTCAGCGGCTCGCCGGAAACGCGGCGGTTCTGCTGCGGCAGGAAGTCCATCGCGAAGTGGATGCCGGCAAGATCGCGGCCGGGGATCGGCAGGTCGCGCGGGGCTTCCGCGCCGCCGGTCAGCGCCACGGCGTCATATTGCTTGGCGAGCTCCTGCGGGTCGATCGCACCAGGCGTGCTTCCGCCCACGGCCTTGCCGTAGTGGAAGGTGACGCCCTCGGCTTCCATCTGCGCCACGCGGCGGTCGATGATGCCCTTCTCCATCTTGAAGTCGGGAATGCCATAGCGCAGCAGGCCGCCGGCCTTGGCGAATTTCTCGTAGACATGCACCTCGTGGCCGGCGCGCGCGAGCTGCTGCGCGGCGGCCATGCCGGCGGGGCCCGAGCCGATCACGGCGACCTTCTTGCCGGTTTTGGCGGCGGCGATCTCCGGCTTCAACCAGCCATTGTCCCAGGCGCGGTCGACGATCGCGCATTCGATGGTCTTGATGGTGACCGGATTGTCGTCGATGTTGAGCGTGCAGGACGCCTCGCACGGCGCCGGGCAGATGCGGCCGGTGAACTCGGGGAAATTGTTGGTCGAGTGCAGGTTGCGCGACGCCTCTTCCCAGTTGCCCTGATAGACGAGGTCGTTGAAATCGGGGATCTGGTTGTTGACCGGGCAGCCCGGCGTGCCCGGCGCGGTCGAGCCGGTGCCGTGGCAATAGGGGATGCCGCAATTCATGCAGCGCGCGGCCTGGTCGCGCGTGTCCTTCTCGCTCAGCGGAATGACGAACTCATTGAAGTTCTTGAGCCGCTCGGCGACCGGCTCGTACTTGCGCTCATGCCGCTCGATCTCGAGAAAACCTGTGATCTTGCCCATTGAAACCCGATGCCCCTGCATCTCAGTTGTTCCGTCATTCCGGGATGCGCCGCGAGGCGCAGACCCGGAATCTTGAGGTTGGTTTGCGAGATTCCGGGTCGCGCTGCGCGCGCCCCGGAATGACGCTTGGTGAAACTACGCGCCGATCGCGATTTTCGGCTCGGCGTCGGCGTTGGCCTTCATTTCCTTCAGCGCGCGGCGGTACTCCACCGGCATCACCTTGCGGAATTTCGGCAGCCAGCTCTTCCAGTCGGCCAGGATCTCGGCCGCCTTCTTCGAGCCGGTCAGCTTGGCGTGACGTGTGATCAGCACATGCAGCCGCTCCACGTCGGAGTCGAGCAGGTTCTGGAACACGTCGACCCGGCCATGCGCCTCGAGATCGCCGGAGTGGTGGTAGGTGTCGGCGTTGATCATCTCCTCCGACAGCACCGGCTCGAGCTCGACCATCGAAAGATTGCAGAGCTTGCTGAAGTCGCCGGCCTCGTCCAGTACATAGGCGATGCCGCCGGACATGCCGGCCGCGAAGTTGCGCCCGGTCTTGCCGAGCACCACCACGATGCCGCCGGTCATGTATTCGCAGCAATGGTCGCCGGCGCCTTCGACGACCGCGACCGCGCCGGAGTTGCGCACCGCGAAGCGCTCGCCGGCGATGCCGCGGAAATAGCACTCGCCCGCGATCGCGCCGTACATCACGGTGTTGCCGACGATGATCGATTCTTCCGGCACGATGCCGGAGATCTTCGGCGGCTTGACGATGATGCACCCGCCCGAGAGGCCCTTGCCGACATAGTCATTGCCTTCACCCTCGAGCTCGAAGGTGACGCCCTTGGCGAGCCAGGCGCCGAAAGCCTGCCCCGCCGTGCCCTTCAGGCCGACATGGATGGTGTCGAGCGGCAGGCCGGCATGGCCGTAGATCTTGGCCACCGCGCCCGACAGCATCGCGCCGGCGGAACGGTTGGTGTTGTTGATCTCTTCCTCGATCTTGACCGGCGCACCGCGATCGAGCGCGGCCTGCGCCTGCTCGATCAGCCGGCGGTCGAGCACGGCTTCCAGATGGTGGTTCTGGGTTTCCGAGTGATAGATCGTCTGACCCTTCTCCTCCTTCTGCCGCACGAACAGCTTGGAGAAATCGAGGCCCTTGGCCTTCCAGTGCGAGACCAGCGCGGTCTGGTCCAGCATCTGGACCTGACCGATCATCTCGTCGAACGACTTGTAGCCGAGCTGCGCCATGATCTCGCGCACTTCCTCGGCGACGAAGAAGAAGTAGTTGATGACGTGCTCGGGCTGGCCAGTAAAGCGCTTGCGCAGCACCGGATCCTGGGTCGCGACGCCGACCGGGCAGGTGTTGAGGTGGCACTTGCGCATCATGATGCAGCCCGCCGCGATCAACGGTGCGGTGGCGAAGCCGAACTCGTCGGCACCGAGCAGCGCGCCGATCACGACGTCACGGCCGGTGCGGAAACCGCCGTCGACCTGAACCGCGATACGGCTGCGCAGCCGCTGGCGCACCAGCGTCTGGTGGGTTTCGGCGAGGCCGATCTCCCACGGCGAGCCGGCATGCTTGATCGAGGTCAAGGGCGAGGCACCGGTGCCGCCCTCGAAGCCCGCGATGGTGACATGGTCGGCGCGCGCCTTGGCGACGCCGGCCGCAACCGTGCCGACGCCGACTTCGGACACCAGCTTGACCGAGACCTGACCGTCGGGATTGACGTTCTTGAGGTCGTAGATCAGCTGGGCGAGGTCTTCGATGGAGTAGATGTCGTGATGCGGCGGCGGCGAGATCAGGCCGACGCCCGGCGTCGAATGTCGCACGCGCGCGATCGTCGCGTCGACCTTGTGGCCGGGCAACTGGCCGCCTTCGCCGGGCTTGGCACCCTGCGCCATCTTGATCTGCATCATGTCGGAGTTGACGAGATATTCCGTCGTCACGCCGAACCGGCCCGAGGCGACCTGCTTGATCGCCGAACGCATCGAGTCGCCGTTGGGCAGCGGCTTGAAGCGGTCGGATTCCTCGCCGCCCTCGCCGGTGTTCGACTTGCCGCCGATCCGGTTCATCGCGATCGCAAGCGTGGTGTGCGCCTCGCGCGAGATCGAGCCGAACGACATCGCGCCGGTCGCAAAGCGCTTAACGATGTCCTTGGCCGGCTCGACATCCTCGAGCCTGACCGGCTTGCGCTTGTCGTCCTCGGCGCTCTTGATCCGGAACAGGCCGCGCAGCGTCAACAGACGCTCGGACTGCTCGTTGAGGATCTTGGCGAACGCCCGGTAGCGCTCCAGCGAGTTGCCGCGCACGGCATGCTGCAGCGTCGAGACCGATTCCGCGGTCCAGGCATGGTCCTCGCCGCGGGTGCGGTAGGCATATTCGCCGCCGACATCGAGCGCGCTCTTGTATATCTGGCCGTCACCGAACGCATCGGTGTGGCGCCGCACGGTCTCCTCGGCGATCTCGCCGAGGCCGACGCCCTCGATCCTGGTGTGGGTGCCGGCGAAATACTTCGCGACGAAATCCGCCTTTAGGCCGACCGCGTCGAAGATCTGCGCGCCGCAATAGGACTGGTAGGTCGAGATGCCCATCTTGGACATCACCTTGAGCAGGCCCTTGCCGATCGACTTGATGTAGCGCTTGACGATCTCGTAGTCGTCGAGCGCGCCGGGCAGCCGGTCCTTCATCGCGAGGATGGTTTCGAACGCGAGATAGGGATTGATCGCTTCGGCGCCGTAGCCGGCGAGGCAGGCGAAGTGATGCACTTCGCGGGCTCGCCCGACTCCACGACGAGGCCGACCGAGGTGCGCAGGCCGGTGCGGATCAGATGGTGATGCACGGCGGCGCAGGCCAAAAGCGACGGGATCGGAATCCGGTCGGTGCCGGTCATGCGGTCCGACAGGATGATGATGTTGATGCCCTCGCGCACCGCGCCCTCGGCGCGCGCGCAGAGCTCGTCGAGTACCTGCTCCATGCCCGCCGCGCCGAAGCCGGCGTGGAAGGTGGTGTCGAGCGTGCGCGACTTGAAATGGGTCTCGGCAACGTCGGAGATCGAGCGGATCTTCTCGAGGTCCGCGTCGGTCAGGATCGGCTGCCGCACTTCGAGGCGCTGGGTCGAGGCGACGCCCTGCAGGTCGAACAGGTTCGGCCGCGGCCCGATGATCGAGACGAGGCTCATCACGATCTCTTCGCGGATCGGGTCGATCGGCGGGTTGGTGACCTGCGCGAAGTTCTGCTTGAAGTAGGTGAACAGCTGCTTCGGCTTGTCCGACAGCGCCGAGATCGGCGTGTCGTTGCCCATCGAGCCGGCTGCCTCCTCACCGGTGGCCGCCATCGGCGTCATCAGGATGGTGATGTCTTCCTGGCTGTAGCCGAACGCCTGCTGGCGATCGAGCAGCGGCAAATTGGAGCGCACGCCCTTGGCCGGCGCATCCGGCAGCTCCTCGAGCTGGATCTGGGTGCGGTGCAGCCAGTCATTATAGGGATGGCTCTTGGCGAGGTCGGCCTTGATCTCGTCGTCGGGAATCAGGCGGCCCTGCTCGAGATCGACGAGCAGCATCTTGCCGGGCTGCAGCCGCCACTTGGTGACGATCTGGTCCTCCGGAATCTTCAGCACGCCCATTTCGGACGCCATCACGATGCGGTCGTCCTTGGTGACGAGATAGCGCGCCGGGCGCAGGCCGTTGCGGTCGAGCGTCGCGCCGATCTTGCGGCCGTCGGTGAAGGCGATCGCGGCCGGGCCGTCCCACGGCTCCATCAGCGCGGCATGATATTCGTAGAAGGCGCGGCGCTGCTCATCCATCAGGGGATTGCCGGCCCACGCTTCCGGAATCATCATCATCACGGCGTGCGGCAGCGAGTAACCGCCCTGCACCAGGAATTCGAGTGCGTTGTCGAAGCAGGCGGTGTCGCTCTGGCCTTCATAGGAGATCGGCCACAGGCGGCTGATGTCCTTGCCGTAGAGCTCCGAATGCACGGAAGCCTGCCGCGCCGCCATCCAGTTGACGTTGCCGCGCAGCGTGTTGATTTCGCCGTTATGGGCGATCATCCGGTAGGGATGCGCCAGCGACCAGGTCGGGAAGGTGTTGGTCGAGAAGCGCTGATGCACCAGCGCCAGCGCGCTGTCGAAGTCCGCTTCATGCAGGTCGGGATAGTACTTGCCGAGCTGGTCGGCGAGGAACATGCCCTTGTAGATCACGGTGCGGCACGACAGCGAGCACGGATAATAGCCCGCCATGCCGCGATCGCGGCGCTGATAGATCGCCTGCGAGATCGACTTGCGCAGGATATAGAGCCGGCGCTCGAAATCGTCCTCGGTCTTGACCGCATTGTTGCGGCCGATGAAGACCTGCATGTGATAGGGCTCGGTCGGCTTCACCGTGACGCCGAGCGAGGAATTGTCCGACGGTACGTCGCGCCAGCCGAGCAGCTTGAAGCCCTCGTTCTTGATCTCGTCGGCGATGATGCTCTTGATCACGTTCCGCCACGCGGCATCGCGCGGCATGAACAGCGCGCCGATGGCGTATTCGCCGGGCTTCGGCAGCTTGAAGCCGAGCTCGGAGGTCTTGCGCGCGAAGAAGGCGTGCGGGATCTGCACCAGGATGCCGGCGCCGTCACCGGCGCGCGGGTCGGCGCCGACGGCGCCGCGATGCTCGAGGTTGCAGAGGATGCTCAGCGCGTCGGAGACGATCTGATGCGACTTCTGGCCCTTGATGTTGGCGATGAAGCCGACGCCGCAGGAGTCCTTTTCCAGGCCCAGGTCGTACAGGCCTTCGGCCTGCGGGCGCCAGGTGTGAAGCTCGGGGGTGTGCGGTCCATAGGACGCATCATGCGCGGCATCGGCGGCTTTCGAGTCCGCGGTCGCCGACAGCATGCCTGTCACGATGGTTTCGCGTTCGAATTCCGACCCGCTCATGTGTCCTCTCCCTTTCGTAAGGGGCCTCACCGTATTTGGCGCACCTTGGACGTTGCGGCACCCACCGGGCCACCGCTCGTCCGCCGCGAGCCGCATTTTCCTAAATTCAGGCGACGGGCGTTTCAACGTCCCCTAGGGGACGGCCCTGCCTGCAGCATTCTCGGAGCCCGGGGCGCCGAGGTTTCGTTGCAATCCCTATGCCGGAATGGCCTCGAAATTGAGACAGCTTTGCTGTCCTAACCTCGACCTTGCCAAATTTTTGTCTATCACACAAGCGCGAGGAAGTCCTCGCCCGCATGCTTGGATCGGAGAGCTCGGCGGGCCCGCCGCGCCCCTGATTCGAAGCAAACACGCCGTGATCTGGCCCAAGGAGGGACCAAGGACCGCCGGAATTCAAACCGAAATTTTGCCCGGCAAGCCGGCAAGAGAGCGGGAAGCTCCGAGAGGCGGGCCAGACAGGAGTTACGGCGATGAAGTTGTTCACAAGTTCGATTGCAGCCGCCGCGCTCGCGCTCAGCGCAGCCTCGGCCCAGGCGCAGCTGGTGACATCAGCCCGGATCGGCAGCCCGGCTCTCGTCAGGGTATCCGACATGGACGGGCCCTACGCCGCCATGCCCGAGGTTCCGCCGCCGCCGCGCTTCGGCCGCGTCCCGAGCCTTTTGCCGCCGGTCGAGGTCTACACCGTGCTGCGCGAAAACGGCTATCTGCCGCTCGGCGCACCCCAGCAGCGCGGCTTCGTCTACACGATCTCGGTGATCGACCGGGGCGGCGACGACGGCCGGCTGGTGATCGACGCCCGCGACGGGCACATCGTCCGCTTCACCCCGGCCTATCGGCTCGGCGACAATTACGAGGAGGAGATGAGCGCGACCTACGGCCCGGTCGGTCCGATGCCGCGGGCGATCCAGGCTCGGG
>NZ_JACMYP010000324.1 GCF_020889705.1 Bradyrhizobium altum
CGCGGCGCCGCGCCAGGGAGCCGTTCTCCAGCGTGGCGACACCGGCGGAATCATAGCCGCGATACTCCAGCCGCTTGAGCGAATCCACCAATTGCTCCGCGACCGGAGCGCGTCCAAGAATGCCGACGATGCCGCACATGCGGTTCAATGTCCCCAAAAATCGCCGAAAATTTGCCAAAGCGGCGACACGGTCCCTTAACGGGAATCGCCGGTCGCAAGATACTCAATAATTATTGCCGATTGCGACAGTCTTAAACGGCAAGGTTGATGCAAAAGGCTGGTTAATCGGGGCTAACTAGTTTGGCAAGAGCGCGTCCATGTCGCCTGGCGCAGCGTCCTCAAGCCCACGACGATCCAGGGTATCATTCCGCTGAACATCGATACTAAGATCGACGAAACCGCCACCGGCAAACGTTTCAGATCACGTCAACGCAGCATTAGCGGCTTTCGGAGAGGGTGCCGCCGCCCGGAGGTACCCTGATGCAAGCCACGCACGACCGTGAGACGCAGCGCCTCGATGTTTTGGCGGAACTCGACATCCTCGATACGCCGCGCGAACTCGCCTTTGATCGCCTGACCGGGCTGTGCCGCAAGATCTTTCGCGTGCCGATGTCGACGCTGGCGCTGATCGACGGCCATCGGCAGTGGTTCAAGGCCTCCGACGGCATGGCGGATCGCGAGACCGCACGCGGACCTGCGCTCTGCAATTTTGCAATCGCGCAGGAGCATCCCCTCATCATTCCCGACACGCAGCGCGACCCGCGCCTCGCCGACAATATTTTCGTGCGCGGCAAGCCATTCATCCGCTTCTATGCCGGTGCGCAGCTCAAGATCTCAGGCGCGATCGTCGGGACCCTGTGCGCGATGGACACGCGCCCCCGCGAGTTCGATGCCGATGCCGTCAGCATGCTGACCGACCTCGCCGCGATCGCCGTCGACGAGATGATGCTGCGGAACCTGAGCATGCAAGACGGCCTCACCGGCTGCTCCTCGCGGCGCGCCTTCCGCGGCGAAGGCGAACGGCTCACCGCGCTGGCCGCGCGGCATCTCAGTCCGCTTGCCTGCGCCGTGCTCGATGTCGATCACTTCAAACAGGTCAACGACACCTATGGGCACGCCGTCGGCGACATGGTGCTGGCGGCGGTCGCGGACTCCGCGCGCTGTGCGTTGCGCGGCTCCGACGTGATCGGTCGGCTCGGCGGCGAAGAATTCGGCATCCTGCTGCCGCACACCCGGCTCGACCAGGCAATGGGCGTGCTCGAGAAGGTGCGCGCCGCCGTCGCGGCAACGCGGATCGAGATGCCGGCCGGCACGATCCGTGTCACCTGTAGCCTTGGCGGCGCGATGCTCTCGCCCGGCACCTGCTTCGACGACATGCTGCGCAACGCCGACCTTGCGATGTACGGCGCCAAGCAGGCCGGCCGCAACCAGGCGCTGGCCTGGGTCGACCGGGCGCCGTCGATTGCGCCGACCGCGCGGCGCGTGTTCAAGGCCGGCAAGATCAGCTTCAACGCCGGCCATTCCACGATCGACTGCACGGTGCGCGGGCTGTCGCGCGACACCGCGACGATCGAGGTGCTGTCCATCTCGGGCATCCCCGATCAGTTCAAGCTCGCGATCGCCGCCGACGCGCTGTCGCGGGCCTGCCGCATCACCGCGAAGGCCGATAACCGGATCGAGGTCGCCTTCACCTGAACGGCGGCGCGGGATAACCTGTCGCCGTCGGTGAGGAACCTCGATGTCAAGCGATCAGCCACCGCCCCTCGCAAAACCGTTCTGGCGCCGCGGCCTTGCCGGCTTCCTCGATTTCATCACCGTGTTCTTCGGCGGCGGCTACGCCATCGGCGCCGCCACCGGCCAGACCACGCAGGACGGCTTCAACCTGACCGGCGGCCCCGCGCTGCTGCTGTTCGCGCTGATCGTGCTGTATTTCTATCTCGGCTGGAAGGTGGTCGGCGGCACGCTGTGGCAGCGCATCCTCGGCGCGCGGTAGGCGGGCCTTCTCTGTCGTCATGACACGTAGCCCGGATGAGCTCCGCGATGTCCGGGTCTTCGGTCCCGCATTTCGCTTCGCTCATGCGGGCTACAGGCGGTCGGCGTTGATCGCAACACCGGCGTCCACTCCTGCAGGACGCCCTATTGTTCGACCTGGTAGAGCCGCCATCGCTCCGGCACGCCTTTGAGCTGGTGCGCGCCGCGATCCTTGAAACGGATTTCCGACTCGAGCATGAGATTCCTGACCGCGCTCGAGACCAGCACCTCGCCGGCGCGGGCCTTCGCGGCGACGCGCGCACCGATGTGAAAAGCGAGGCCAATGACCTCCGCGCCGCTCACCTTGTATTCGCCCGCGTGCAGTCCCACCCTGATCTCCAGTCCGAGCGTGCGGACGGCCTTGACGATCGCGGTCGCGCAACCGATCCCGGCCGCCGGCGCGCGGAACGTCGCCAGCACACCGTCGCCGGTCGTCACGACCTCCTTGCCGCGCAAGGCCTTCAGCTCCCTGCGGACGGCGGCGTAATAGTGATTCATCACCGTCGCCCAGCGCGCATCGCCGAGCCGCGCGGCTTTTTCGGTGGATCGGACGATATCGACAAAGAGGATGGTGGCGAGCGCCTGTTTGAGCTCCGAGCCTCGATCGGCGGTCCGGCGCCGGTTCGCAATATTTCCCGTCAGCGGTTCATAGCTATGGCTGCGCCGCCGCGCGACGGCGGCCTTCGTATAGTCCTGGGCACGCTGCACCGTGCGGCAGCGAATGGTTTTTTCCTGCGGCGGAAACGTCCAGTAGACCTTTCGCCCGGCTCCGGCGCCCTGAACCTCCACGGCGCCCCATTTCAGGAAGACCGTCGAGCCAGCCCGTCGAATGCACCATGCCTTTGACGTGTATCCGGACACGTTCGACTGATGCACTCCGATGCGAAGGAATTTGGGCATGAGCGTCCGGCCGATCGAACGAGCGCTTGGGGGCTTATCGGGCAAGCGTAGTCACACATTCCCGCATTGGCAACGGTGCTCGTTTCCGCACCGATCAAAAGCGCCGGGCTCTGCGATGTCCGAGATCCAGCTTTAGTCAGTTCCGGTATTCGCGCCTCTGCCCGTTCGATACGACGTCAGCGTCGACCGACAGAATTGCCTCGTCCTGCGCCTTCGCTATTGGCTGTTCCTCATCGCGAAATCGTGCCGGGGTCAGCCGGCTGCGGTCGACCGTGATGCCAAAGATGTCGAAGCGGTTGTAGTAACCGACGACGTCGTGAAACTGCTTCGGCTCGACGCAGCGATTGAGATCGATCTCCGCGTAGGCGATCCCTTCCTGGTCCTGCAATTCATCACCAAAGACACCACCCGTCGGATCGACGAAGAAGCTCGCCGCACGTGGCGTCTGGTCGATCACGTCGGCGATGGTTCTGTCGCGTTCAATGAGGAAGGCCCGCATCGGCTGGTCCATGTAGCCGGCGGTGACGATCCCGAATACCTTGGCTTCGAAGCAATGGGCACTGGCCCGGATGCGGTTGGCGGCGACGTTGTCGAAATTGCCGCCGCCCGCCGGGCGCCTTGTGGGCCACATCGGCGGCCAGCTCGAGATGTGCACCTGTTCGCCTTGCGCCATCAGCGCGAAGCGGGCCAACGGATTGGTATTCTCGCCACAGATCAACCCACCGATCCGGCCCTGCCGTGTCTCCGCGACCTTGAGGCCCGCACCGTCCCCCGACGACCACACCAGCTTCTCGTAGAAGGTCGGAACCAGCTTGCGGTGATGAACCAGAATTTCGCCGGTCTCGCCGATCAACAGGTTCGAGTTCCACAGCCCCCCAACGCTGACGGCCGAGCGCTCGCTGATGCCGATCGAGACGGTGACGCCGAGGCCGCGCGCCTCGGCGCACAGCCGCGCCACTTCCGGTCCGTCCACCAGCACGGACTGCTCCGCCATCCGCACGAACAGATCGTGATTGTCGATCGGCGGCCACAGCGCGGCCCAGACCGGAAAGGCGGGAATGTAGGTTTCGGGAAATGCGATCAGCTCGGCGCCGGCCCTGGCCGCCTCGCGCATGATGGCGATCGCCTTTTCGGTGGTCGCCCGGCTGTCGAGGAAGACGGGCGCGGCGTGGACGGCAGCAGCCTTGAAACGAGGGAGCATGACGAAAATCCCGGCTAGGACTAGGGAGGCGAAGCGGTATCATCACGGCCTTCCCGGCATGCATGGGAATTGTCGCAAGGTCGGTTGCGAAGGATCGGAGCCGCCGCGCGTTGGAACGGGAATTGCTTTGCTGACAGGGGCCGCAAATCTGGAGGCAGGTCATGTTCGATACTATCAACTGGGACGATCTGCGGGTCTTTCTCTGCGCCGCTCGCGCCGGGAATTTGAGTCAGACAGCAAAGCGGCTGCGGCTGGATCATTCCACCGTGAGCCGGCGGATCGCCCAGATGGAGGCTTCCCTCGGGATCGCGGTGTTCGAACGCCACCGCACCGGGCTCAAGCTCAACGAAGTCGGCGAGCGGTTGCTGCGTCATGCCGAGCGGGTCGAGAGCGCGGTGATCGCCATTCGCGAGGAGGCCAGCGCCAGCGACACCCAGGAACTGGTCGGAACCGTGCGGCTCGCCACCATGGAGGGGATCGCCTCGCTCTATCTGGCGCAACGCTTTGCGAAACTGCGGCGCACCGCGCCGCAACTCGCCGTCGAACTCGTCACCTCCGCGCAAACGGTCTACGTGCACAAGCGCGAAGCCGATCTGTTCGTGTCCTTCTTCCGGCCACCCGGTCCGGGCCTGATCTCCGAGCGCATCGGCAAGTTTCGGCTCGGGCTATTCGCCAGCCAGAGCTATCTCGACAATCACGGCATGCCTGCAAACCTTCGCGACCTCGGGGATCATTGGTTCGTCTCCTATATCGAGGATCTGATCCAGGTCGACTCGGTGCGCTGGCTCGCCGACGTCATCGAGGAGCCGAAGATCGCCTTCCATTCCAACAGCATGATCGCACAGATGAACGCCGCGGCGGGCGGCCTCGGCATCGTCATGCTGCCGAGCTTTGCCACCAACGACCGGCCCGACCTGATACCGGTGCTGCCCGCTCTCGCCGGCACCGTTCGCGAGGTCTGGCTCAACGTCCACAGCGACCTGCAATTTGCCCCGCGCATCCGCGCCGTCCGCGCGTTTCTGAAAAATACCCTGAAGCAGGACCCCGACATGCAGGTCACGCTGGCCGATGCCCTGCCGCAGCCGCGCACGGCAGATTGCAAAAATCCATAGTTCCCTTCCATCGGAGCCCGGCTGAAGCTCGTCCGATTGGCGCAAGGCAAGGGCGCGCGGAAGTTTTTGAGGGGCCAAACATGAACGTGGTTATTCCCGGCAATACTGATCCGGCGCCGAGCGTCAGCGCCTTGGCCAGGAAGCGGCTGATCGTCGCGCTCGTGCTCAGCGCCGCGATGATCGTGATCTATTTCAGCTTCATGGGGCTGTTCGCGTTCGACAAGCCGTTGCTCGGCACCATCCTGATGCCCGGCCTGTCGCTCTGCATCGTGCTCGGCCCGCTCGTCATCATCTCCTCCTTCGCGCTCTGCCTGGTCTACGTGCTGTGGGCGAACCGGGTGTTCGATGCCGGCATCCGCAATCTTCGCTGAAGGGGCAGAGAAAGATGGGCAGCAGCACGCTTTCGATCGGGTTCTTCTTCGCCTTCATGGCGTTGACCTTGGCGATTACCTATTGGGCCGCGCGGCGCACGCGCACCACCGAACACTTCTTCGCCGCCGGCGGCCAGGTCACGCCGTGGCAGAACGGCTGGGCGCTCGCAGGTGACTTCCTGAGCGCCGCCGCCCTGCTCGGAATTGCCGGCATCGTCACCTCAAGCGGCTTCGACGGCATGATCTATTCGATCGGGTGGCTGGTCGGCTGGCCGATCATTCTGTTCCTGATCGTCGAACCGTTGCGCAACGTCGGCCGCTTCACCTTCGCTGACGTCGTGGCCTATCGGCTGCGCCAGCGCCCGGTGCGCCTCGCCGGCGCCGTCGGGACACTTGCCGTCATCCTGTTCTACCTGATCGCCCAGATGGTCGCGACGGGATCGCTGATCAAGCTGCTGTTCGGCCTGCCCTATACCTGGTCGGTCGTCGTGGTCGGCAGCGTCATGCTGGTCTACGTGCTGTTCGGCGGCATGCTGGCGACGACCTGGGTGCAGGTGGTGAAGGCTGCGCTGCTGATGGGCGGCGGCATCCTGCTCGCCGTTCTCGTGTTGACCCATTTCGACATGAACCCGCTCAAGCTGTTCGCCGCGGCGTCCGAGAAATACGGCACCAAGGTCCTGCAGCCGGGATCGAAGGTGGTCTCGGGCCAGTGGGATGCCATCTCGCTCGGACTCGGCCTGATGTTCGGTACCGCCGCGATGCCGCATGTGCTGATGCGGGCCTATACGGTGAAGGATGCTAAGGCCGCGCGGCTGTCCATCCTCTATGCCACCGGCCTGATCGGCGTCTTTCATCTCATGGTCTTCATCATCGGCTTTGGCGCCATGGTGCTGGTCGGCGCCGACGCGGTGGCAAAGGCCGGAGGCGGTGGCAACATGGCAGCGCCCCTGCTCGCGCTCGCGGTCGGCGGCAATGCCTTCTTCGGCTTCATCTGTGCGGTCGCATTCGCGACCATGCTCGCCGTCGTCGCCGGGCTGACGCTGTCGGGCGTCGCCACGCTCTGCCACGACGTCTGGACCAATGTGATCCGCAACGGCAGCGCTTCCGAGGCCGAGCAGCTCAAGGTCGCGCGCGTCGCGACCGTCATGATTTCGATCTTCGCCATCTTTCTCGGCATCGCGTTCGAGGGCCAGAACGTCGCCTTCATGGCGGGCCTTGCGTTCTCGATCGCCTGCGCCGCCAACTTCCCCTCGCTGGTGCTCGCCATCACCTGGCGCCGCTTCACGACGCCTGCAGCCGTGGCGAGCATCCTCGTCGGCACGCTGAGCTCCCTGGTGCTGATCTATCTGTCGCCGACCATCCAGGTCGACATTCTCGGCAAGCCGCCGGCCGCGATCGAGCACCAATGGTGGTTCGTGTCGCTGCGCAATCCGGCGATTGTCAGCATGCCGCTGTCGTTCGCGGTCGCGATCCTGCTATCGCTGGTCACGCAGGAGAAGAACGCCAATCTCGCCTTTGACGAGATGCAGCGGCGCATCCTGCTCGGACCGGTTCAACCGAACACCAGCGCGCAGGGCCATGCGAAGAGTGCGGCCTGAACCGCGCTGCGGGGACGACCACACTCGATAGCCTGCGCCCACCGTTGATGGAGAGGGGGAAAAGACAAGCAAAATTCGGGCGAACGCGCCGGGAGGACGCAGATATATGTCTCAATGACCATGCAACATATTCGGTGTCGTCCCTGCGAAAGCAGGGACCCATAACCACCGATGGCTATTGCTTCACGATGCTGGTACTGCGAGTCCCTTTCACAACATCCGCCGCGGAGTACGGGTCCCTGCTTTCGCAGGGACGACGCATCTTCGCGGAGGCAGCTCGCAAACTCGCGCGACGTCCTCACTTCCCCTTCGCGGCCTTCGCCTTCAGCTTCGTAGCGCGATAGCGGGCGGCGCCGCCTTCGCGGATCGACTGTTCGCTGCGTTCGAGCGCCATCGCGTCGTCGGGGACGTCCTTGGTGATGACGGAGCCCGAGCCGATATAGGCGCCCTTGCCGATCGTGACCGGCGCGACCAGCGAGGTGTTGGTGCCGATGAAGGCGCCCTCGCCGATCAGCGTCTTGTGCTTGAGGAAACCGTCATAGTTGCAGGTGATGGTGCCGGCGCCGAGGTTGGAATTGGCGCCGACATGGGCGTCGCCGACATAGGAGAGATGGTTGACCTTGACGCCGGCCTCCAGCGTCGCGGCCTTGGTCTCGACGAAATTGCCGATCCGAGCGCCGTCGCCGAGCGAGGTGCCGGGCCGCAGCCGCGCATAGGGACCGACCGACACCTTCTTGCCGATACGGGCCTCGACGATGTGCGAGAAGGAGTGGATCACGGCGCCGTCGTCGATCGAAACGCTCGGTCCGATCACCACGAACGGCTCGATCACAACGTCCTTGCCGAATTTGGTGTCGGCGGAAAGATAGACGGTGTCCGGCGCGATCAGGGTCACGCCGGCCTCGAGCGCCTGCTTGCGCAGCCGCGCCTGCATCACGGCCTCGGCCTCGGCGAGCTGCGCCTTGGTGTTGATGCCGCGAACTTCGTCTTCGCTGGTTTCGATCACGACGGCCTCCAGTCCCAATTCCCTGACGATGCCGACGGCATCGGTCAGATAATATTCGCCCTTGGCGTTGGCATTGCCGATCTTCTCGATGATCGCGAGCGCCTTCCTGCCGTCGAACGCCATCACGCCGGCATTGCACAGCGTGATCTTGCGCTCCTCGGGGCTGGCATCGGCATGCTCGCGGATCGCGATCAGCTTGCGGTTCTCGGTCACCAGCCGGCCGTAGCCGGTCGGGTCGGCGGCGTGGAAACCGAGCACCGCAAGCGCAGCGCCGTCGCGCAGCGGCGCGCGCATCCGCGCAAAGGTTTCGGCCGAGATCAGCGGCGTGTCGCCGAACGCGACCAGCAGGTCGTCGGCGCCGCGGGCGAGCG
>NZ_JACMYP010000325.1 GCF_020889705.1 Bradyrhizobium altum
GAGCCTATCGAGGAGTATGAGGAAGCCAAGGCTTTTGGCTTTCAGACCCGCCCTGTCCTGATAGGACCGGTCACATTCTTAAAGCTTGGCAAGAGTGCTGATCCTGCGTTCCAGCCACAGTCGCTCCTGGATGATCTGATACCGGTCTACATCGAGGTTCTGCAGGAGCTGGCCAAACGGGGAGCAAACTGGGTTCAGTTCGACGAGCCCTGCCTGGTCCTTGATCTGGATGAGGGTTCGCGAAAATCTTTGCTGCACGCCTACGACCGGCTCGCCGGGGAGGGACCGGACGTCAAGATCATGGTTGCCAGCTATTCCGGCGACCTCGGTGATAATCTGGATACAGCCTTGAACATGTCTGTTGCCGGACTGCACGTGGATCTGGTTCGCGCGCCGAAGCTCTTGGAACGGATCATTGCTACCGGCCGAAGCGATCTCATCATGTCGCTTGGTGTCATCGACGGACGAAATGTATGGCGGTCGAATCTGTCGGCGCTCCGCCAGCGGCTGGATCCCGCCATTGCGAAGCTAGGCAGGGATCGTGTACAGATCGCCCCATCCTGCTCGCTGCTTCACGTGCCGGTCAATGTTGAACTCGATACCGGGCTTGCTTCCGATGTCAGGAGCTGGCTTACTTTCTCGGTACAGAAGATGCGTGAGCTTGCGATCCTGGCGCGGGCACTCGCGGGCGACCGGAACGTTGCGGAAGCTCTTGCTGAATCGCAATCTGGCGTGACCGTCCGCCGGACTTCGCCGAAGATCCGTGATACCAATCTCGCCGTGCGGATGAGAGCGATCGACCAGGCCATGCGCCGGCGCGCCAGCCCACTTGTCCGTCGTGCCGAGATTCAACGCAAGCGCTTCGGACTACCGGCTTTTCCCACCACGACGATCGGATCGTTCTCGCAGACCGCAGAGGTCCGTAATGCCCGTGCGGCACACGCGCGAGGCGCGACGAGCAATACGACAAATTCCTCAAGGAGGAGACTGCGCGCTATACGTTGGCAGGAGGACATCGGTCTGGACGTCCTCGTGCACGGCGAGTTTGAGCGCAATGACATGGTACAGTACTTCGGCGAGCAGCTTGCTGGCTTCGCATTTACCAGGAACGGTTGGGTGCAATCCTATGGCTCGCGCTGTGTCAGGCCACGGATCCTGTTTGGCGATGTTTTGGGGCCCAAGCGGATCACCGTCGGCTGGTGGCGCTACGCGCAATCACTGACCAGCAAGCCGATGAAGGCAATGCTGACCGGACCAGTAACGATCTTGCGATGATATTCCAAGAAGCGAGGTCTGCCGTCAGATTGCGCTCGCGATAGAGACGAAATTCGCGATCTCGAGATAGCTGGTGCGAGCATGATCCAGATCGACGAAGCCGCACTCCGCGAAGGATTGCCATTGCGTCGATCAGAGTGGGCGGCCTATCTTGAGTGGGCCGGGGATAGCTTCCGCATTTGCTCATCGGGCGTCGCTGATCAGACGCAGATTCACACGCATATGTGCTACTTGTAGTTCAATGACATCATCTACACGCCTGGCCCGATCTGATTCGGATATTTGTAGTTCCTGAACGCGTCTATCAGTTCATCCATTCTCCAAGCATTCCCGAGGCAGGGGAAATGAAGGAGCTGATGGCATTGGCCCGGAAGCGGCTGCAGGATTCGCAGCTCAGGGCCAATCCGGACTGTGGCCTGAAGACGCGCAAATGGGAGGAGGGCCGCCCGGCGCTGGTCAACATGGTCGCCGCCCGCGAACGGCGCGCGGCATCCGATCGGCCAGGCCGTTGATCCTGCACTTGGCTCTCTCCTCGAGGAAGCTGATCCGCTTCTGAGTCATTTGCGTTCTCGATCATCTTGGCGGAGCCTTGGATGAGCACAAAAAAAGCCCGGCCGCACTTAGCAGGCCGGGCGAAAGTTAAGTCTGAGAGGAGCGACGCTGACGCATCGCCGACTTCCATCAGCGGAGGGAGGACAGCCGATGGTCCGATCACCGGCGAGGACATTCGCCGAAAATCTGAACCCAATTTAAAGCACGAGCTCAGGGTAGCTCAATTATGCTGTGGTATGCGGCCGATGTAGTCGAGTATTGGAAAACTACACCAAGGTTTGTCGCTGATCAGCACTTTCACAATGGTGTGCCGAGCCGAGCAAGGACTGCGGGTGACGCCCGGCGGTCGTGGTATCGGCCGAGGCTAGTGCAATTGGCGGCGCTTTCCTGCCGCTCGATCAGCCAATGCATGGGTGGCTTCTTATTGATCTGAACCCTGCTCAGGCAGTCGCTGTCCGGTTCCACTCAATAGCCAAGGTTCGGCTTGCGACTCTGTTTGGGATCGATGAGCGGATCGACGCACGACGTTGAAAGTGGCGGATGCCAATCGGGTGTTCCTCAATCACGAGATCGGTCTGACCCGGGCATAAGCCAGTTCACTGGTGACCGAAGTGCGGGACTGCTAGAGTGACAAGCTAGGCCGTCCACGACGATCAGACCGCCCCACTGTGCGTAGCCCCGCACCGAGGAAGGTGAGCGTCGAACGCCGACGCGACGCTCCGGACCAGGAACTCGGCGCCATCGGCCACGGAAAGCCGGCCATCGTCAACCACGACGACGCCATCTGCGATAAGGCTGTCGAGTCGGGACCGATCGATGACGGCCACCTCCGGATCCCTGCCGTGACGACGGGATGTCTCGGAGAGATCGACTGTCATGTCACACATAATTCGCTCGATGATCTCCGCTCGGTAGCGATCGTCATCAGTCAGCGAATAGCCCTTCGCGGTCGCGAGCCGATCCTCGGTGACACGAGCGAGGTAATCCCTTGTCGAGACAGCGTTCGCGACGAACCCTTGTTGCATGCGGCCGATGGCGCTGGCGCCGAGACCAACAAGGGCGTCCGCGCAATCGTCAGTATAGCCCTGGAAGTTGCGCCGCAACCTGCCTTGCTGCGCCGCCAGAGCGAGATTGTCGTGCGGCAGGGCGAAATGATCGATGCCGACGCGCACGTATCCAGCGTCAACCAAAGCGTCGGCTATCATTTCGGATTGGAGGTAGCGCTCGACGCTGTTGGGCAGAGTGGATTCGTCGATCTTGCGTTGATGCTTCTTGAATGTAGGAATGTGCGCGTAGCCAAAGGCGGAGAACCGATCCGGGTGCAACTCGAGGCATTTGTCGACGGTGTCCAGGCACGAATCGACTGTCTGTTGGGGCAGTCCATACAGCAGGTCGAAATTGATCCGACAAACGCCGGCGCGGCGTAACCGATTGACCGAAGTTGCGGTCTGTTCGAAGCTCTGCAGACGATTGATGGCCCGCTGAACAACCGGATCGAAGCTTTGCACCCCAAGGCTCGCCCGGTTGACGCCGCAATAGCCCAGCGCCTCGGCCATCGGATCGCTCAAGATGCGTGGATCGATCTCCACCGCGATCTCGGCATCAGGCAGGACGGCGAACGAATAACGCAACGAACCGACCAAATCAGCGAATGTTTCAGGTGTCATGATCGTCGGCGTGCCACCCCCGAAGTGAATATGAGAGATCGGCTGTCGTTGCCCAACGGCTTCTGCAACGAGGTAGGCTTCAGTGCGCAGTCCAGCCGCATAGATCGCGATCGGATCGTCGCGTTTCGTGACAGATGTGTGGCAGCCGCAGTACCAGCACATGCTTCGACAAAATGGCACGTGGACGTAGATCGAGGCGGACTGCTGGCGGCCCAGGGACTTGAGCCAAGCTTGATAGTCGATCTCGCGAACTGACTCTGAGAAATGAGGGGCCGTCGGATAGCTGGTGTAGCGCGGCACTCGGTGCTGCCCGTAGGATTGTGCCAGGTCCGGTCGCATTCGGATGCCTTTCTTGCTTTCCAGGCCGGATTATCCGACAGGGGCCGGATGAGCTTTGCGCTGCCTCAAATTATCCCGGTTGCTGGTGGCTGTGGCGGCTCTGAAACCTGATTGGTAGGTCATGCTCGCGGCGCATGCATCGTGCTTGGGATCGCGATGAAGCGGTCGCGTCAGGAATGAGCATTCTTGGCGATGCGAACCCATAGCTCGTCGTTATCCAATCGCGCCAGCATTGGGAGAGGCGAACGAAGCAGAAAGCGTTGTCGATGTCGAACGTGACGTCCAACGCCCCGCTGTTCGTGCCGAACTTCCGGGACTTGGCGGCATCTCGTGATGCGTGCGGCGAGCCGAGCCGGTGCCGGGCCCGCGATTCAGCCCATGCCGGGCAGGACTTGAGGAGGGAGAGTGTTTCGCCGTACCCGGCCTGGCCGCACTCGTCCTCATCGGTCGCGGACATGAGAGATGCCCTTTTTGCGCGAGATCAATGCGGTGTGGCCGAGCCTGCTGCGATCCCTGCCGACGATCACGTTGGAACCAGATCCTATGGAGGTTCGGCCATACCCCTGGCGACGGTAATTAAAGCAAGCGATCATCGAGCGCGGAAGCGTCCAGACTGTGCGTAGCCTGCGAGCCGGCGGAGCATCGCCATCTTCATTTCGACAGGATGAGCATGATCTCACATTCTCCTGAGACGGCAGCGATCACTATGGGCCATCCGTCTCGGCGCCGTGTCGCGGGTTGCCGGCCACTGCGGACGAAAACGCGAGTGAGCTCCGTTCGGCTTCAGCTTCTTGTTCCAATTGTAGAATGTGCGCTCTTAGCGCTTCGGAAGCCGCTTCCGCTGTCTCGCTGAATAGCGGATCTCCGTGATCGGTGAGGGAGGAAGCGACTTCGGTCCAATCCCGAGCCGATAGAGCCTTACGGGCGGCGGGGAAGAAGTCTCGCTCTTCCCACATCATGTGGTGCCGCTCGCGTACTATAAAGTCGCGTACGATGTTGCCGACGTCTTGCCGAAGGACTTCTCGATCCGCCAGGACGCCATCAATGGCGCGAGCGATGCGGTGCAAACGGTCGATGACGTCCTGATGCTCATGCGCGAGATCGCCGACCATTGCAGTCGCATCCGGATCGCGCGTCTTGAGCTTGGAAAAGATCAAGTCTTCCTGAGGATGATGGTACACCTCCGGGTAAACCTCGAAGTAGCTGATAATCGCGCGGATCACCTCATAGTCTGGACGAATTCCATGCTCAAAAATCTCCAATTCGCGTTGAAGGGCAACCAGAAGCAGATCAATATTGCGATGCTCTCCAAGCAAACGATCGATGATCATTGCGGTGCTCCATGGAGGAACAATGTAAATGCGATTCTGGCCACTTGTGCCAGATCGCCAAGCCGACGTTCGATGTTCTTCTGCGCTGCATTGCCGACGCTGTTCGGCGTACAGGAGTAGCGCATTTCGCCGCCGTGCCTGCAGCTGGCGCAAATCGCCTTAGCCAAAGGTCTGCGCAAAGCGGTTGGACAATCTGTCCTTGCGGAGCTCGACTCGGCGTGAGCTCGGCAGGGCGATCGCGCCATTCTGCTCAAGTTGGGTAAAGGTGCGCGACACTGTCTCAATCGTCAGGCCGAGGTAATCTGCAACATCCTGCCGTGACATGGGCAGTTCGATGGCAGCGTCCTTCGTAGCGCGGCGAGACATATCGAGCAGGAACGCGATGACCCGTTCTTCTGCGCTGCTGATCAGGAGCATCAGATGTTCCTGGAAGCGGCGGAGCTCAAGCGCCATCGCGTCCCAGAGCTGCCTTGCGAGTTCCCTCTCGTGACTGGCGCGAAAAATGACAGCAGTGCGCTTCACCATCAGCAGGTGCGTCTCGCTGATCGCCTCGGCCGAAGAGATATGGCTTTCTTCCGCCTCAAAGCCAAAGATGTCACCGGGCAGATAAAACGCGCCGATCTGACGACGTCCGTCTTCCAGAATCTTGTAGGTTCGCACAGCACCCAACACCACCTGATAAAGGTATTCGGCTGCTTCGTCCTCTCCGTAGATCTCGCTATTGCGAGTGAACCGCATCGGTGTCGCAATCATACCAAACGGCCCGCAATTGTGAGCTTGCCCACGCAAGACGCTATTCGGATGGCGGCTGGTCTCAGGAAAACTGGTGCCCTGGGCGTGCATGGCGGACCCTATCTTAAGCTAACGTCGATGAGACGCAGATTGGTCGCTCTTGACGAACTGTGAAATCTGGATGTTTTACCTAAGTAGAAACCACTAAGTATTTACACGTAAGTCGCACCGGTGAAGAGCTCCAGCAAGGCCGAAGGCTGTCGTCCACCGCCACTTTAAGCCTGCCGCAGGAAGTCTGCTTCAGGCGCCATGACCCTGATCCTCGTCAGCACCGGTCGGGTCGCGGAGGTGACGATGCGGTATCATCCGGATCGATGTACGCTCGAGGATGTGGACCACGCGCCCGGTCATCGATCGATAGGTGTGCATGTGGGCCCGAGTTGGGAGCTGGATCATAGCGCTTGACTCGCGCGACATATTGACGTGGCTCAATGGCCGGCCTTGCCGCTCTCCAGCAATTCTAGAAACCGGAGGAAATCGTGATCTGGCCCGAAGTTGAGCACGGGCATCCTCGGATGGTCGCTGACGCCGATCGCGACGGCATTCTGACCGCATCCTGGCGGGATCCGGCGACATGTCGCCCGGACGATTGTTGCCCTCAGTGCGACATCAGGATCGGGATGTTGATCGCCCGAAGCATATGCCCCGCGGCGGCGCCGAGCAGCCTCTCCTGCAGCGGAGAGCGACCATATCCTCCCATCACCAGCAGGTCGAGGCTTTCGTCGGCCGCAAGCGAGAGAAGGGCGCGCTGCGCTGAACGGGATGTCGGAAGTGAAATGACCTTTGCAGGAAGTCCTGATTTCGCAAGGTACTCCCACAGACAGGCGGTGGAACTTTCTGCCGGGATCTTGTCCGGAGCGGTGGTCGCGATGATGGTGAGGGCATCGGCTTTACACAAAAGTGGCATTGCGTCGTGCAACGCGCGGGCCGCTCGCCGGCTGCCGTCCCAGCAAATCCCCACCCGTCTGATCGAAAAAGCGCTGTGGCAGATATATGGTAGGTACAGTACAGGCTTACCAGCCTGGAGAAGGATCTCCCTGGGAATCAGATTATCGTAACTGTCGTAGCCGCTCTGAGGCTGTGTGACGATGGTCATGTCGTGGACTCGCGCGCTCGCGCAGATGATCCGGCGCGCGTCGGCGGGAATCGCGCTCATCGCGCGGCTCGTATAGGAAATGCCTGCATTCCGTGCTTGGAGATCGAAGGCATGAAGTGCTGCTTTGGCCCGCTCCAACGCACGCGCCTCCTCGACTTCGAAAACAGAAGTGACTGCCGCCATGCCGAGCGCAAGGAGCGGAATGATGGTTCTCTCGTAACCGATCGCCACAACATCAAGATGCGCGCCGGTGCTCAGTGCGAAGGAAATCGAGCCGTTGACCACAGCCCGCACCGGGAGCTCCGTGGGAATATGGACCAATATGTTCCCGAACATTGCCGTTCTCCGAAGTGAAAGACCTGCTGCCTCGGAGCACAAATCCGGGCCGGCAATTGATCTGCTTCATATGCCGTCGTTGAATTTTCTGAGGACGATCAAATTGGCAAGGAGCAGTTCTCGCGATGGTCCGTAGGCAGGAATCAGCATCGCCTGTGGTGCATCAGCGATGTTGGCCGGGTGCTGCAGGATTCGTGCCCAGCCATTCTGGCGCGATATCAGCGCGGCGATTGTATTGGCGAGGGGATCGTGGACACCGTCCATTCCTCGTCATGTCCGGCTCGACATTCATATCCTGTCAAACCAGCCCTGCTAGAAGAACAACGTGCCGGTAACCGAAGGTCGTGCAAGGCCTCATTCGCCGCGCTCCAGCCGGAGTGTCCGGATTCTTGAACTGCGGCTGGAACTCAATCAGTGCGGCTCGCTGAGTGATTGATGAAAACGGCCGGCCGTCCCGTCGGGCCTCGAGCGAAGCGCCGGAGGCAGCTCCTGCGGCCGACGCGGCATGAGACACCTCCTTAGACTATTCGCTCGAGGACTGCCAGATCGGGTAGTTGGATGGCAAGCTCGGCGACCTTACCATTGAACCGCTTGTAAACACATCGAGGTATACCAAGCCGTGGAGGTGAGAGAGCCACAAATGGGGGTGGATGACGGAGAATCCATACGCAAACGAAGGCGATGGCGCTTGCCCACACTCAAGACATCGTCAGTCTTCACAATCAGATCCCCTTGGGAGGCCGTCGATCCCGCCGGAGAAGCTGCTGCGGGCGATGCTATTGCAGGCGTTTTATTCGATCCGCTCGGAGCGGCTTCTGATGGAGCGGCTGGAATACGACCTGCTGTTCCGCTGGTTCGTCGGCATCGGCGTCGACGACGCAGCCTGGGACCATTCGGTGTTCTCGAAGAACCGCGACCGGCTGCTGGAAGGCGACATCGCGGCGAAGTTCCTGGCGGTGGTGCTGGCGCAGCCCAGGGTGAAGAGGCTTCTATCGAGTGATCACTTCTCGGTCGATGGCACGCTGATCGAGGCCTGGGCCTCGACGAAGAGTGTCAAGCCGAAGGATGGCTCTGGCGAGCCGCCGGCGCAAGGCGGCGGCCGCAATGCCGATGCGGACTTCCATGGCCAGAAGCGCTCGAATGACACCCATGCCTCGACCACCGATCCAGACGCT
>NZ_JACMYP010000326.1 GCF_020889705.1 Bradyrhizobium altum
TTACGATTGGCCATCTGATGCTTTTGCTTTCTGTCCTTTGCGACAGTCGATCCGAGAGTCCATGAGCGCCTTTGTTGCCGGAAAGTCGTATTCGCGCACGTAGCTAGCAATGGCGGCCGTTACTTCTGAGGAGACATGATCCAGTCCGCCAGAGATTAGATCCAGCACGTAGCTCAAGTGAATATCGACTTCCTGGTAAGTAAATAAGCCGGATTGGATCATATGCTGAAACTGTCCGAGCCTAAAGGAAAACCAATCGAAATTATCTCGAACTACAGCTTCATGCTCTGTAAAGCCTTCTTCGTCGTGCTTTCGAAGAGCTCGCGCGATGACGACCGCTCGCCCCTCATTCAGGAATTCGTCGCGTAGTTTTGGCCGATTTTGCGCCTCTGCGTGCGCTGCATCATCATGCAGCGTAAGCACTTCCTCATCATCGTCATCTGCGATGACCAGCTTTCTGATATGCCAGTCGAGCATGTATGTCGTCCGCTCGACGCATTCGTCACTAAAGAAGTCCTTGACCTGATTAGCTAGAAACTCGGCCTTCTTCCAGTTTTGTTGCTCGGCAGCCTGCACGGTCGCGCGCTTGGCTGCTTCTACTGATAGCAAATAGTTATTTGAGGCGACCTCGGCTTGCCGCGCGGAAATCTGGAGCTGCTTGTAGATGAACGTAAAGCCTAGGGCAGTTACGGCAGGGCCGAGCAGCGCTGACAGCCAGAGTCGGACGTGTTCGGATAACGACGGGTCGGCAGCAGCTTCAATCATATTGCTACCCCATCGAGGCGGCAGAAATTGCAGCGCAAATCAACTTGGAAGCTGGAAATCTGAATGAGGACAGAATTTCACGTCTAGATCGACTTGTCTAGATAGTTCGCGCAAGACTAGCGAACGCCGGTTGAGGTGCTGCCGCTTTACGGGACCTGGAATCGACCCGGCCCGCGAGGGTTCTTCGAGCGGACAACGAAGGAAAATTCGCGTGATAAACAATCTGGCCAGCGTCGGTACTCGCGATAGCACGTTTGCGGAGGCGAGCGCTGCGATCGCGCTTGCGCGCAAACTTCTAACCGAAGCAGTTGGCCGAGGCTGAGCGCGACCTCGAGCAGCCGCAACTTGATCGCTTCCGACGAGATCATCTCAAATGACGGAACCCGATGTCGTTGAACGACGATTAGAGCGCGGTCGCTACTGTTCCATGACGGAGACGCTGGCGCGCTATGGCGTGCCTATCCACTTCTCAGCGCCATCCGCATTCCACCGCAATAAGATCGTCGAACGGTTCGGGCGCCGCTACTGGCTTGCTGGCGGGCGTGGAGTTCGAGGTGCACGCTCAGCATCATCTGGATCCGTCCCGGCGCGCACTGCCGCGGCACGTCGCCGCTGATCGTCGATCGCGCGCTCGCCAGCGCGCGGCCTGGCCGGGCTCTTAATCGGTCCCGGCGCCTGGCTCAGCCGGGCCGCGGCCCCAACAGCCGGTTCAATCGGAGGTATTCTACTATGGGTAGTCGGCGTGGTGGATACCACTACAGGCCAGAAATATGTATATTTGTCAGCTGGTTAGAGAGTCGTCGGAAGGTAATCAATGCAGTTGAGGAGTAGTTCCGTAAAAATATCCGTTGACATCTGTCAACACGCTATTAAGTTGGCGAACATGTGATGGCCGGAAGACCATTACATCCAAACAAGGAAATCGAAGCCGTGGTTTCCGAGGCAGAGGCAAAAGGCTGGACTTGGCGAAAGGTCAATGGCCACGCTTGGGGACAGCTTCTTTGTGCTCACCACGATCGGGACGGTTGTCGAATTTCCATTTGGTCGACGCCTAGAAATCCAGAAAATCACGCCAAGCAAATCCGCCGCGTGATTGATCGATGCCCGCACGAAGAGGAGGTCAACGATGAAGACGTTTGAATTTAGCATCATCGCATCCGGCCTTGATTCGACTGCCGACGGCTTCGAAGACAAGTTCTACGATGCTGGCTGCGACGACGCGCTGATCGCTGTTCAAAAGGGCCACATCATTCTGGATTTTGCCCGAGAGGCGAGCACTATTGCCGAAGCGATCTCTTCAGCAGTCGAGAATGTGTGCGCTGCTGGTGCACACGTCGACCGGATCGAACCAGATCCGCTGGTCAACCTGACTGACATCGCCGCGCGTACACAGCTGACACGCGCGGCGATCTCCAACTATGCCAAGGGGTCGAGAGGGAAAGATTTCCCCTCACCGGTCGTGCGCGTGACTTCAGATGCTCCGTTGTATGATTGGGCTGAGGTCGCCAACTGGATGGCACTCAACAAGAAAATACCGGTTGAGACCGCCGTCTCTGCGAGCGTATTCCAGGAAGCCAACCATGCGATCCAGGCCGGCGAAATTCATTTGGCCGATCGCCTGAAGAAGCGCGAGCAGGAAGAAACGATCGCGTTAGAGGCCGCCTAAACATTCGGCGGCCGCAAGGGTGTCTTGGCGACCAGATGATGATCCTCGGTTTCTTCCGGCCACCCGTGAACTCCAGAGCTGGGGCGGCCTGGAACTGCAGCGCCCCTCGAGCACGAAGCTCCATCAGCTTCTTGGTGATTGGAAGTCCGGCAATTTGGCGCGGCCGCTCAAAGCCCATGACAGCATCAAGATTTCGATGCGCATACGGCTGCATCCACACGTCGCGCTCTTCGTCAGTTGTCAGAATGACCGGCATAGCCTTCGGATGGATAGGCTCGACGACCGCGTTTGGCGAAGTCGTTAAGAACCCATAGACCTGATGCGGCCCAGGCACGGGCCTAGACTTCGTGCCGCGATCGGTTGGCGTTCCCCCACTGATCGAGGGGCTGACCTTCGAGGCGCTGATCGCCGACAAGGCGTTCGACTGCAATGCCATCATCGCCGAACTCGACACGCGCGGCGCCAAGATCGTCATCTCCCAGCATCCGCGCCGCATAAGACCTCTCGCCATCGACCAAGAAATGTACAAATGGCGTCATTTGATCGAAAATTTCTTCGGCAAGCTCAAGGAGTTCAAACGCATCGCGCTACGCGCTGACAAAACCGACCAGAGCTTCGCCGCAATGATCCATCTCGCCGCAGCCGTGATAAACTCCCGATGAATCCAAACAGGCCCTAGCCCAGCTTCTTACAATCGTCACAACGCGGCCTTCCGGCTGAACCGGGCTTGCGGTGTGACTGCTTAATCTGCTTTCCGGTCGGGCAATTGTCGTGGTCGTGATAGACGTTGCGATGGGACGGCGGATATTCCGGCGAATCAGTGTGGTAGGCAGCGACTTTGGACATAAATCTCCTCCAATAGCTTTTGATTGAAAACGGGCAACTTTCTCAATCAACGGTTGCGCAGGCAATTAGCCTTTTGGAGGAGTAGCGTCGCACCGCAACTGAACGAAAACAGAAACAGGCCAAGCGGCGTTTTCTCAAGAGGGTAGCACATGTGGGATACGGTCACGGCATTACACAGCGAGCTATGGAAAACGCCAGCCAAGTCCGCCGAAGTTTTTCTCTGCCTCATTATGATTATTTACATCAGCTCCAGCGTTCGAAGCGTGGCCTCCAATCTCCGTGAGATGGACAGACGTTTGGCGCGCATGGAAAAGCTAATCAAAACGCTGACCGATTCAGTTTAGCGCCCACCACGAACTCAGTGATGCTTTGTTGGCCAGAGGTCGGGCCACTCCTTGAATGGAAGCGGGCCAGCATTCCCTCCTCAGGAAAAAAGTTCAGCCCTCCGAACAAAGAGCGAACATCAAGTGATCTAAAAACGCACCCGGCCGCCGGTCAATGCCGACCGCCTCGAAGCAGTGCGCAAGCAACCGTCGTGGCCTGTGAGGGCGACACATGGGCTCCGTTGAAGGCTGCCAATACGTCTCCGTGAGCAACGTCTAGAACAACTTGCCTCGTCCGACTCGCGGAAGCCAAATGCTGCAGCGCGATCAGTGACGCTACTACGTTTTTCCTGCGCGCATTCTACTAACAAGTTAAAATACTCGTTGCGATCGCGTCATAGTTGCGATGACATTCAAACGATTCAAGGTCGTATTCAACGTTCGGTGTCCTAAAGCAAAAAACATGTCCAACACGCACTCCCAAGACTGCCTGACCTGGCTACACATTACTGATCTACATGCGGGGATGAACGGTCAGGACTGGCTTTGGCCCTCCTTCAAAGCCTCATTCTACGATGATCTTAAAGTGATGCATGATACGGTCGGCGCCATCGATGCGGTTATATTTTCCGGGGACCTAACGCAAACGGGCACGCGGAAGGATTTCGATAGGCTTGACGAGATCCTAGCCGAAATGTGGGGCGTATTCGCGAAGCACGGCTCCAAGCCTACTCTTGTCGCTATACCGGGCAATCATGATGTGAAGTGGCTAGAGAAACTATCGCCTGCTCATCAGGTGCTGAAAGAGTGGTGGGCTTTTTCACACTTGCATGACGAATTCTTTGCCGACGATAAAAGTCCGTACCGTGCTGCAGTTGAAGAGCAATTGAGAGAATTCAGTCTGTGGCTAGAAAGGCTGAATGCCTCCAACATTCCAACTCTGAAGCCCGTATGCGGAGGCTTGCTGCCCGGAGACCAGTCCGTTGCCCTTCAGAAGGGAAAGCTGAAGATCGGATTGGCCTTACTAAATTCCACTTGGCTGCAAATCGATGGCGGCGAGTATCTCGGAAAACTTCACGTGGACGCACGCCAGCTTCACAAAGTTACCAATGGAAATCCCAGCGCTTGGCGCGATAAGCACGATTTGAACTTCCTAATCACGCACCATCCCGTAGATTGGCTTCATCCTGACAGCCTTGCGTTTTGGGACAGTGACATAAATCCGTCGCAGCGGTTTGACGCTCATTTCTACGGACACATGCACGCCGCAGCGAGTCAGACCATTTCGGCTGGCGGCGGTAGCGCGCGGCGATCCGTGCAGGGCGCCTCCTTATTTGGACTGAGGAGAATTGATAAAAAGCTGGAGCGCATACACGGCTATTCGGTGTCGCGAGCGAGCCGCACGAATTTGAATGTTGAAGTTAGAGTTTGGCCCAGGATTTTAACAGACCGACAAGATGGATCAAAATCATTAGGACGCGACCAACGGTTTCACCTGCGAGAGTTGGACGGATCCTATCAGTTGATCGATCGGCCGCTTTCGGACGGCGACGCAGAAGAACCTCCGCCTGCCCAATCGACGGCCCTTCAAATTCCTACAAAGTCAGAAGACATTCTGAAAAGGGTGCGCCACCATTTGCCATTGCTCCCCGCGCACCTGAGAGTTAGGAGAATAGAACAACAGGCATGCCTAGACACGCTTTCTGCTCGTCGTTGCGTTTGGCTGGTGTCTGATTGGGGCATGGGCGAGGACGGATTTCTGTCCAGCGTTAAGCACGCCAAAGGTCACATTGCGTCCCCAACCTTCCGGATCGACCTCAGCGATTTCGTCAATCGCGATCAGCTATTCGAAAATCTAAAGAACAAAGTTGGCTGCAGCTTAGACCGTTTTGCCGAAGAAGTCGCGAACGTGGGCGTGTCTTATGTCATATTCGATGACTTCCCGGTGGACTTCACCGATCATCCTAACAGCGTCGCGTCCGCCGAAGACGATCTTCAGGAAATCATCGCGATTATCCTTGAATTTTGTCCGCAACTCAACGTGATAATCAGAGCGCGTCGTGCGCCAAAGCGTCCTACTTTTTCAATTATCGAAGTAACCGCGCTCGACGTGGCCGATCTGCGAACCTACATCTCGGACCACGAAAAAGGTGGACCTGATCGCGCCAGCACTGCGACCGTCAGCGCTTTACATCGTCACACAGATGGAATTCCGACGCGCGTTGATCAAGCGCTAAAGCACCTAGAAGTGGTCACGCTGTCGGAGCTTCTAGGCTCAAACACAGATTTGATGATGTCAACCCCAGTCGGGGGGCGGTTCCATCCTGCGCTAGTACGTACACTGAGGGAGCTGGGAGAATCGTCCGATGTCAATCAACGCAGGGTGTTCGCCCTGCTGAAAGCGCTGATGATATTTCCTCAGGGAGAGCGACTTTCTCGGATCAAGCGTTTCAGTTTAAATGCACCATTCTTCCTTCCTCACGCTGAAGAATTACTTGATCGCCAGTTGGTTGAAGTGACAACTCTCCAGAGGATCGAAAGCACGACGTCCGACACCCAGGCGCGCACGCTCGTTGTGCCACGGCAAACGCGCGAATGTCTTCGGGAAATGATAGATGCGGATGAATTCCGAGAGTTGAATCAAAAGGCAGCCGAGCTTTATTTTGGCGATAAATGGAAATCTGGCCTCATGAAGGCAAAGGCTTCTTATCGTTTTGATAGCGCTGATTGTCCGATCGGAGACATCCAGAATGCATCGGCAATTATTCTGAGACTCTTCACCGATGCTATCGAACACGACGATCACCGCGAAATGGAACGCTCCTTGGGATTGGCGCACTCTTTTGCCGGCGCGCTGATCGATGGTGACCACTTCAGTGGCGTAGTCAGTTTTTGTGAGCAACTCATTCCCCTAATCTCAGAAGAGAACAGTAGAGACCATCGAGCGCGCTTACTGGCTGACTACGGCAGGGCGTTGCGTATGACAGGGGAAACGGAGAAGGCGCGCGATGCGTTGCTTGAGGTCTCGGAACACCCATTTACATCCGCAACGAGACAGGTCGTTCTTGTCAGCCTAGCGCTATGCTACCAGTCGCTGGACGACGGCGATAGAGCAAAGGAATATGCACAACTCGCGCTGTTGATAGACAAGCATTCGAGGAGTGCTTTGCAAGCTCAATCGATTCTGATCGAATTAGACGATGATGCATTGAGACGGCAACGACGCTTGAGTGCCCATGAAATTAAATGCCGAAGGCAGAATGCAGCCGTTGTAGCGAATGACCTGAGCCCCAAAGGTCATCCAGCGATGGGCAGAATCCTTTGGTCATTTGAGCCTGTGTGGCTCGGTGATGCAACGGGACGGGGCGCGGAGCCCTCGACACAGCGCAGCGTCCCGTCCCGTTGCATGTCGGACGCTGTTAGCCGGGCGTAGGTTGATGGCGGCAGGTTGCCGATCCCGCTGTGCGGACGAACGGTGTTGTAATCGTCCTGCCATTCGGCGAGCAGCTCCCGAGCATGATCGAGTGACGAGAACAACGTCTCGTTCAACAACTCGTCGCGCAGTCGTCCATTGAAGCTTTCCACGAAGGCATTCTGCTGCGGCTTGCCCGGCGCGATGTAGTGCCACTCGATCCGGGTGAGCTGCGACCAACGCAGGATGGCCATGCTGGTGAGCTCGGTCCCGTTGTCGCTGACGATCATCGTTGGGCGGCCTCGTCGGGCGATCGCGGCATCGAGCTCACGACCAACCCGGATCCCCGACAACGACGTGTCGGCCACCAATGCGATGCATTCCCGGGTGAAGTCATCAACGACAGCCAGGATACGGAAGCGTCGGCTGTCGGTCAGCGTGTCGCTGACGAAATCCAGTGACCAACGCTGGTTCGGTCCCTGCGGCAACTCCATCGGAACCCGTGTTCCGAGAGCTCTTTTGCGTCCACCTCGCCGGCGAACCTGCAGCCGCTCCTCGGCATACAGCCGCCTCAGCTTCTTGTGGTTGATAAGCACGCCTTCACTGCGGATCATGAGAAGCAGACGGCGATAGCCAAAGCGCCGGCGCACCGACGCCAACTCGCGCAGCCGGACGCGAATGGTCGCGTCGTCAGGCCGAAGGCTGAGATAACGCACCGAGGACCGATCAGCCCCAATCACTTCACACGCCCGCCGCTGACTGACCTCAAAACTCGAACAAAGGTGAGCCACAGCCTGCCGCCTTGCAACGGGCGTCACCATTTTTTTGAATTGAGGTCCTTTAGCATGGCGTTGTCCAGCATCGCCGCGGCCAACAGCTTCTTCAGCTTCGCATTCTCGTCGGCAAGGACCTTGAGGCGCCGAGCTTCGGATACGTCCAGGCCACCATACTTGGCCTTCCACTTGTAGAACGTCGCGCTGCTGATCCCGTGCTTCCGGCAAACATCACCGGTCTTCGATCCTGCCTCGTGCTTCCGCAGCACCGCAATGATCCGCTCTTCCGTGAACCTCGACTGCTTCATCTCCGTCTCCCTCAAGGTGGACGGATTCTACCCATTTTTGGAGGAAGTTCAGGGGCTCAGGTCAATGAGTGAGGCGCTCTTCAGTAACAAACTCTTGGGTTCCGGTGATAATTACATTGGACCGTGATGTCACGATCCCCACGTTCTTACTCCGCAAGTCTGATTAATCTTTCCTGGAGGAAATCGGAGTTTTCACGACATCCCCGTTCATGGAAAAGAGAGTCTCCAATCGGACATCAATGTCTGTGCAATGCAGTCGACCGTTGATGTTGTAGGCACCTCTGGGAAAGGTCGTGTCCCCATGGATGGTGTAGCTCGGCAGAGCAAAGCCGCCCGCACGCGCGCCCTCACATAGCGCCGTAGCGGGCGGGCGGCTTTGCGGTGGTCACCGGCAGTTCGCCGGTAGGGTCGGGTTGCTGACACCAACCTGATTCGAGGAACCACCGATGACCGATGAGAT
>NZ_JACMYP010000327.1 GCF_020889705.1 Bradyrhizobium altum
CCGCAGCGCCTGTGCGTCCGGCGCCGCCGGTGATGCGCGTCTCGCGCGAGGCCGACGAACCGGATGACGGTCCGATCGGCGACTGGCAGACCGAAGCCAACAATTTGGTGCGCATCCGGCTCTGCGGCGTGGCGCTGTGCGGCTACGCGCTCGACAGGACCACGCGCGATCTCGGTGAAGCCGTGCTGATCAACATGAAGCCGAAGAACGGCGCGCGCTGGAATGGCGGCGTGTACAGCCAGGACAGCGGCAACATCCGTTACGGCACGATCGAATTGAAGGGCGCCGACAGGCTGCGGGTCTCGTTCTGCGCGCTCGGCCGCGTCTATTGCACCGGTGCCGACTGGGTCCGCGTCTCGCACGCACGGCAGCGCGTGATCACGCAGGGGCAGCCTAGGGGTGAGCCGCGCTCCTGAACGCGCAGCTGTCCAATTTGTAACCGGATGCCCTCGAACCGTTTGCCGCCTCGTGCGCGACCGATAGAGGTCAGCACTATCCTCGCAAGCGATGGAGGCAAACATGAAACGCCTGAGCCTGGTCGCGCTGCTGCTCGCCGGCAGCGTCGCCGCCGCCCATGCCGACAACTACATCTACACCAACATGTCAAAACAGAAGCGCGGCGACGACGCGCTGCATGCCACGCCGCGGTGTGCGATGCGCAGTTCGGCGCGCCGCAGAACGGCACGCCGACGTCGCGGCAATACAAGAGCTGCATGCGCGCCCGCGGCTGGCGCTTCAGCCACACCATTCGCGAGCCGCGCCGGCGCGACGACGGCTATCCCGATCCCGACAATCCCGGCCTCGTCTGCCACGATTTTGCGATCGGCGGTATCACCGGATCGAGCTGTTCGAATTTTTCAGATGATGACGAGGCGCTTCCTGGTCCGTCACCCTGAGGAGCGCGAAGCGCGTCTCGAAGGGTCGACGGCCCCGCTGGTAGCCGTGCATCCTTCGAGACGCGCTTCGCGGCTCCTCCAGCGACAACGCCGAAGCCGTTGCGCGGGGACGACGGGGTGGTAGCGTCGATGAGAAAGCAAAGCGCCCGGCGGGCGCGGCCGCCGGGCGCTGAACTCATGGCCTGTCGAATTGGTCTAGAACACGCCGAGAATGATGGCGCCGACGAAGGCGAACGCGATGTACGCGGCCACAATGCTCAGCTTGCTCAGCAGAGGACTCGCGAAATCCATTGGGAAGCTCCCTTGGCTCACAACGCTGCCCGCATTAACGCAAAAGCTAGCAAGAGGTTCCTGGCCGAAAAAGTCAGCCTTGCTGCCAAGCTCGATGCTCCCCTGTGATGCCGCATTGCGATGCGTGGCTCAAACAGGCGGCGAATCAAGACGTTGAAGCACCCGCAAATAAATTCCGCGGCGTTGCGGGTTGCGGTCAGGCTGCCGGTCCCGGATACCGTCTGTCATGTCTCAGCAAGATTGTGGTGCTTTGAAACACAATCAAAAGGTGAACGACGATGCCGGGCACAGGATGTCGAACCTCAATGCATGGCGATCACCTCGCTCCGCTGCGACGTGATGCGAAGCATTCGCCACAGTTGATGACACAACGAGATCGATGCGGTCGCGCGAATTGCCCTGCCGGGTTCCGCCGCATGGTTAAAGACACCTGAAATCAAACAGTCGAAATGCGTTGAAGAGTCTTTAATCAAATTCGCAGAACCTCCGCGCCATGACGCGTGGAGTTCGTTTGTATCTCGTCGGCTCCCTTGTCCTTGTGTCGCTTGCTGGTTGCGGCCGCGGTCTGTTCCAGACTGCCGAGCGCGAACCGTGGCGGGCCGAGGCCGAGGCCGCATGCCTGAAATCCGGCGCAGTCAAGGAAGGCCCGGACCTCGTCCGCATCGATCCGATTTCCGGCCCCGGCGTTTGCGGTGCCGAGTTTCCGCTCAAGGTCGCCGCGCTCGGCGAAGCCAGTTCGGCTTACGGATTTGCCGACGACAGCCTGCGTCCACCGGCGTCGGTCGGCAACCAGCCGCGTTGGCCGATCAATCGTCAGCCGGGCCCGCCGCCCGCGCAGGCGCCGCACTCCGAACAGGCCGTCGGCCAGCCGAACTATGGCAGCCAACCGAACAGACCGGTGTCGCTGTCGGCGCCCGGCGTCCCGCCGCAGCAGGGCGAGATCGACCTGCCGCCGGACGGCTCGCCCGATGCCAGCGGCGAGCGACCTTATTATCCTGGCCTGCGCAGTAATCCGCAGCGCGAGGGCGCGACCGCGCCTTATTCTCCTGCGCCGTATTCGCAGCAACCGCCAGGCGCGCCACTGCCGCCACGGCTCGGTCCGTCGAACGGCAATCCGGTGATGACGGTCGGCCCGGTCGCAGTGAAGCCTGCCGCAACGCTGGCGTGCCCGATCGTCTCGGTGCTGGAGCGCTGGCTCGCCGATTCCGTGCAGCCGGCGGCGCAGCGCTGGTTCGGCGCGCGCGTCGTCGAGATCAAGCAGATCTCGGCCTATTCCTGCCGCGGCATGAACGGCAATTCGCACGCGCATATTTCCGAGCACGCCTTCGGCAATGCGCTCGATATCGCGGCCTTCACGCTCTCTGATGGCCGGCGCATCTCGGTGAAGGATGGCTGGAAGGGCCTGCCGGAGGAGCAGGGCTTTCTGCGCGATGTCCAGGCCGCCGCCTGCCAGCAATTCACCACGGTGCTGGCGCCGGGTTCCAACGTCTATCACTACGACCACATCCATGTGGATCTGATGCGCCGGGCCAGCCGGCGCCTGATCTGCCAGCCCGCTGCCGTCTCCGGCGAAGAGGTCGCGGCGCGCGCCGGCGGCCGTAGCCCCTATGCAGCGCGCGAACCTTATGTCACAGGATCGCTTGGCGGCAGAAAGCCGGCTCCGCGGGGTAAGGCGGGGGTCAACGAAGAAGACGAATTCGCCGACGAATAGGACGCGTCTGATACCCGTATTTGTACTGGGGGTGCCGTGCAAACGGTAGCCACTATTTGCTGCATATGCTCGCTGAGCCGGGCGCACCCGGCTGATTTCTGGGGGATAGCTTTGCAAGACGTGCCGATCATTCTCGTCATCGAAGACGATCGTGATCTTCAGATGATGGTAGAGGACGCCCTGAGGGACGGCGGCTATGAGCCGGCGATCGCAGGCTCGGGGGAGGAAGCCCTGACGCTGCTGAAGGCGTTCCGAACCAAATACAGTGCGCTGGTCACCGACATCCGCCTGCTTGGCCGGCTCGATGGCTGGCGGGTGGCGCGCGGCGCCCGCGAGATCGATCCGTCATTCCCTGTGCTCTACATCACCGGCGGCGGCGGCGACGAGTGGCCGACTCGGGGCGTGCCGGACAGCGTGCTCCTCAACAAGCCGTTCTCGCCCGATGAGCTGGTCGCGGCCGTGACGAAGCTGCTCAAGAACGGCGCGCCGGCCTGACGGCGGTCCCGAGCGGCCTGCCGCGCGTGGTGGGCTGTTTGGGGCGGGCGCCTGTTCCGTCTTTATAAGATCTCGTCGCGGTTGTTCTCGAATTCATACGTCCTCGCGCTCATCTTCGCCGCAACAGCCGGAGAACGAAGATGACGATCTATCGCGCCTATATCGTCGGACCGCACAGCCGATCCATCGGCGTGGTCAACATGGATTGCAGCGACGACGATGCGGCCGTCACGTCGGCCAGCCGTCTTGTCGACCGCCATGATGTCGAACTGTGGCAGATGGATCGGCCGGTGGCCAGGTTCGACGCCTGTTCGAAGCAGGTGTTCCGGAAGTAGTGCGACACCGCGCAGCAGACCAGCGCGCAGACTCACAAGCGGGCGGACAGTCTCGATCCGCCGAAGCAGTCATTCAACTGAACGTCTCAGCCGCGAGCACGCGAGTTGTTTCCGGAAACGACGATCGCCCGGACAACAAGTGCGATGCGTTCGTTGCGCGCGCCGGGCCTAACTCGGCCTGAACGTTCGAGTGCAGCGAGCCCATGGAGGGCTGCCCAAAAAGTCTCGGTCACGTCAGCTACCTCGACGCAAAACGGCGCGACGACCGCCGCGAGTGCTTCGAAACCGGCCCGCAGTTCGGGTCTGGTGCCAGCTTCGGCGAACCGCAAATCCGTTGGCAGGACAAACATGGCGTCGTAAAGCGCGGGACGATCCAGCGCAAAAGCGAGATAGGCCAGGGCGACATTCTTGAGGGCGTTTCGTCCTGTCGATCCGCTCGCTGCTTCGCGAAGTGCGGCCGTGAGTTCGTTGAAGCCCTCGACTGCAACTGCCGCAACAATCGCATCCCGGTTCTTGAAATGTGAGTAGAGGACGGGCTGGCTATATTCGATCTCGTCGGCGAGACGGCGGACCGTAACGGCATCCCATCCTTCGCGCTCTGCGATCGCCCGCGCTGCCGCGACAATGCGGTGCTCGCGCGCAGCCCGGTCCCTGCCTTTCCGCTCAGCGGCACCCAATCCCCGATCCCCCGCACCTGGAAGGCCCAAATAGATCAATATCATACCGATGCTTGACATTCTAGCAATGCTATTTATCTAGCAGTGCTAGAGTTCTTGAGCTAGATGAGGACGTGTGATGCATTGGCTTGCGCTCGGAACGGGATTGCTCCTGGCCCTGGGAATTATCGCGATCGGCACCCTCTATGTCGCGAGCCCGACAACCGCGACACGCAGTTTCGGCCTGCCGCTTCCTGAAAATGGCACCAACATCGCTTGGTGGCTTCGCCCCAAGGGGGTGCGCGACATTGTGGCCGGACTGGTCGTCTTGGCGTTCATGGTGTTCGGCGCGCCGCGCGAGGTCGGCATCATCCTGCTGGTTGAAGCCTTCATCCCCATCGGGGACATGTTGCTCATTCTTGCCGCGAAAGGCTCCACCAAAAGTGCCTTCGGCATTCACGGTCTCACGGCGGTAATCATGGTCCTTGCGGCTATGCCCCTGATCGTTGGAGTGCCCTGAGGTGACGCATGCTCTTTCGATCTGGCTGCTCGCTGCCGGCTTCTTTGGCGCAGGCCTCTTCAATGCGATCAGCACGTCAGCGACCCAAGGCGATTTCGCTCGGTGGGGCTACCCGCGCTGGTGGGGCATTTTGACCGGTGGGCTGGAGATGATAAGCGCTGTTCTGATTGCAATTCCCGTCAGTCGGGTTGCTGGCCTCGTGCTTGGCGCGGCCATCATTGCGGCCGCGATTTTCACCGTTCTGCGCCACCGTGATTTTTCTCATCTTGTGCCACTTGGCGTCTTTGTCGTCTTGATGGCTGTTGCCGCGACCTCGTCCTGAGCGCCGCCCGGGTGTCGCGCCGCGCGATCCCTGATGATAGACGTTGCTTCAGGTTCGTCATCAAATGGGATCTCGGTCATGACAGCAAAGAAGGTCGCACTCGTCACCGCAGGCGGCAGCGGCATGGGAGCGGCGGCGGCGCGGCGGCTTGCCGCAGATGGATTTCGCGTTGCCATCCTGTCGTCGTCGGGCAAGGGCGAGGCGCTGGCCGGCGAGCTCGGCGGCATCGGCTTCACCGGCTCGAACCGTTCGAACGACGATCTGAAGCGCGCCGTCGACGGCGTAATGGCGCGCTGGGGCCGCATCGATGCGCTGGTCAACAGCGCCGGCCACGGCCCGCGCGCGGGCGTGCTGGAATTGACCGACGAGCAGTGGCACACCGGTCTCGACGTCTATCTGATGAACGTGATCCGCCCGACACGTCTCGTCGCACCTCACATGCAGGCGCAGAAGTCGGGCGCGATTGTCAACATCTCCACCGCCTGGGCTTTCGAACCGAGCGCGATGTTTCCGACCTCTGCGGTGTTCCGCGCCGGGCTCGCCGCGTTCACAAAACTGTTCACCGACCGCTACGCGGCCGACAACGTCCGCATGAACAATGTGCTGCCCGGCTGGATCGACAGCCTGCCGGCAACCGACGCGCGCCGCGACAGCGTGCCGATGAAGCGCTACGGCAAGGCGGAGGAGATCGCCGCGACGATCGCGTTCCTCGTCTCCGACGGCGCGGGCTACATCACCGGCCAGAACATCCGCGTCGATGGCGGTTTGATGCGGTCCGTGTGAGCACGACTGCGAATCCGTCATCCTGAGGAGCGCGCTCTTGCGCGCGTCTCGAAGGATGCACGGCCCCCGATGCCGCAGCCGGGCCATCCACCCTTCGAGACGCGCTACGCGCTCCTCAGGGTGACGGATCTAGATTCGAGCGCTCGACTTTGACACGGCCTTGCCGCAACCTGCCAGCTCATCAGTTGCGTCTACGCGCTGCGCGTCGCACTCCAGGCCGCGCACGCCATAATTGCGGCGACCTCAGATTGCGTTTGTCGTGATGACAAACTGAAAGCGCAGGGCTAGCCTTCCGTCAAATCAAAACATACGGGAGGAATGGCATGCCAGACGCAGCAGTTGCAGCACGCGCTTCGGACTCCACGCACAGCGGAATCGCGCAGCAGGTCGACGTCGCAGTCGTCGGCGCCGGTTTCGCCGGTCTTTATCTGCTGCATCGGTTGCGCAAGGCGGGTTTCTCGGCGGTTGCGCTCGAAGAGGGCGCCGATGTTGGCGGCACCTGGTACTGGAACCGGTATCCCGGCGCGCGCTGTGACATCCAGACCATCGATTACAGCTACACGTTCGATCCCGAACTCGATCAGGCGTGGACCTGGTCGGAGAAGTACGCGACCCAGCCGGAAATCCTGCGCTATCTCGGCTTCGTCGCCGACCGCTACGATCTCCGCCGCGATATCAGGTTCGGCACCAAGGTCACGCAGGCGACCTGGGACGACGCGACCGCGCGCTGGCAGATTGCGACCAACAACGGCGCCAACGTCTCGTGCCGCTACTACATCATGGCGACCGGCTGCCTGTCGTCGCCGAAGCCGCCGGAGATCGACGGCGTCAAGGATTTTAAAGGCGCGATCTATTTCACCGGCCGCTGGCCGCATCAGGGTGTCGACCTGAAGGGCAAGCGCGTTGCCGTGATTGGCACCGGATCGTCTGGCATTCAGTCGATCCCGTTGATCGCCGATCAGGCCGCGCAACTCACCGTGTTCCAGCGCACGCCGAACTTCGCATTGCCGGCCGGCAACGGTCCGGCGCCGGAAGATCGCAAGAGCTTCTTCGAGACCGACCGCGCGGCCTATCGCGACCAGGCGCGCTGGTCGATGGCCGGGGTGCCGTATCCGCAGCAGACCGTGGTGAGCTGGCAATTGAGCGACGCCGAGCGCCGCGAGCGGTTCGAGAAGGCGTGGGCGGCGGGCGACCTCGTCCACATCCTGACCCAGCTCTGGGCCGACCAAGCGGTCGATGTCGACGGCAACCGGCTGGTCGGCGATCTGATCCGCGAGAAGATCGGTGCAGTGGTCAAGGATCCGGAGACCGCCGCGGCGCTCACCCCGCACGATCATCCGTTCGGCGCCAAGCGTCCCTGCCTCGATACCAATTACTACGCGACCTACAACCGTCCGAACGTGACGCTGGTCAATCTGCGGCAGGAGCCGATCAAGGCGATCACCGCCGGCGGCATCTCGACCGACAAGCGCAGCTTCGATGTCGACGTCATCGTGTTCGCCACCGGCTTCGACGCGATGACCGGCGCGATCATGGCGGTGCATCCGATCTCCGGCCGCGGCGGCAAGTCGCTGTCGGACGTCTGGGCGCACGGACCGCAGACCTATCTCGGCGTCACCGTCGCCGGCTTCCCCAATCTGTTCATGATCACCGGTCCCGGCAGCCCGTCGGTGCTGTCGAACATGGCTGTGTCGATCGAGCAGCATGTCGACTGGGTGGTCGAGCGCATCGCCGCGCTGCGCGACGCTGGCTTCACCACGATGGAGGCAACCGAGACCGCGCAGGCCGGCTGGGAGCGCCACATGGCCGATTGCGCCACGCTGACGCTGCACAGGCTCGCCAACACCTGGTACACGGGCGCCAACGTGCCGGGCAAGCCGCAGGGCGTGATGCCTTATACCGGCGGTGTCGGTCCGTATCGCAGCATCTGCAACGAGGTGGTCGGGCGCGGCATGCTCGGCTTCAAGCTCTCCGGGCCCAGCGTTGCCGAGCAGTGCAATGACGGCGAGGTGGTGCGTTTGCAGCCGGATGTGCGGCTGGTGCTCAACATGCTCGGTGAGATGAACCTGCCGCCGATCGAGACGATGGGCGCGCAGGGCGCACGCGACTTCCTCAACGAGTTCAACAAGGGCCGTCCTGCCGGCCGCCCGGTCGGCGAGGTCGGCACCGGCGTGTTGCAGGGCGCGGATGGTCCGTTGCCCTACAAGCTCTACCGGCCAGCGACGCCGGGGCCGCATCCGATCGTGGTTTATTTCCACGGCGGCGGCTGGGTGCTCGGCGACGAGCTGTCGGATGATCCGTTCTGCCGCGATCTGTGCCGGCGCACCGGCATGATCATCGTCAGCGTCGGCTATCGCCACGCGCCCGAGCATCGCTTCCCGGCTGCGGCCGAGGACGGCTATGCGGCGACGCGCTGGATCGCAGCCCACACCGCCGAGCTCGGCGGCAGGGCAGGGCCGGTGCTGA
>NZ_JACMYP010000328.1 GCF_020889705.1 Bradyrhizobium altum
GACCGCGGTGGCGGCGGTCGCGCCGCTGCAGGAGATCAACCGCCAGACCCGCGCGGTGCACGCCGCCGCGTTCTGGACGGCCACGCGCGGCATCGTCGCGCTGCGCGAGGATGTCGGCCGCCACAATGCGCTCGACAAGCTCGCCGGCGCGCTGGCCCGCGACAAGGTGGTTGCAAGCGACGGCATGGTGCTGGTGACCAGCCGCGTCTCGGTCGAAATGGTGCAGAAGACCGCCGCGATCGGCGCGCCGCTGATTGCTGCCGTGTCGGCCCCGACCGCGCTTGCGGTACGGATGGCAGATGCCGCCGGCATCACGCTTGCCGGGATCGCCCGCGCCGATGGATTTGAAATCTTTACGCACCCGGAACGCGTCACAGGTGCGGTGCCCGGCAAGGAGTCCACTTATGTCGTCGTCGCCTGACAAACTGGTCTATATGGCGAACCAGATCGGGAAATTCTTCCACAGCCAGGGGCACGACCGCGCCGTGCAGGGCATCTCCGAGCACATCTGGAAGTTCTGGGACCCGCGGATGCGCAAGCAGATCTTCGCCCATCTCGACACCGGCGGCGCCGGCCTCGACCCCGACGTCCGCGATGCCTTGCAAAAGCTGAAGCAGCAGGCGTAGCTCTCGGAGCGCTTCCACCGCTTTCTCACCGTCACCCTGAGGAGGCCGCGCAGCGGCCGTCTCGAAGGGTCGACAGCCCGGCTCGTGGCCGTGCATCCTTCGAGGCTCGCTCCGCTCGCACCTCAGGATGACGGGTCGAGTGTCGTGGGGATTACCCCCCGCCGACGATCGCGTTGAAGACGCGGCGCACTTCGCTCTGGGTCTCGCGCAGGCGGGCCTCCAGCGCGGAGAAATCCGGCGCGTCGCCGGCCCGCGCCATCACGCGCCGCAGATCCTCGCCCGCGGTCTCCGGATTGAACTTGCCGGTGACGCACAGCCGCAGGATCTGCGTCAAATCGTGATAGAGCCGCGCCGCCGAGCGCAGGATCTCGGCTTCCGACTGGCCGAGCAGGCCGAGCTTGGCGGCATGCTCCAGCACCTGCAGCGTCGAGACGCTGAGGATCTCCGGCTTCGCTGAGGCGTGCGCGAGCTGCAGATATTGCGCGATGAAATCGATGTCGACGAGCCCGCCGGCGGCAAGCTTGAGGTCCCAGACATCGTCCTCGCCCTTCTCCAGCGCGATCGCGCGCCGCATGTCGGCAACGTCGGCCGCGGTCGATGCCGCATCGCGCGGCCGGGTCAGGACGCTGCGGATGATCGCCTCGATCCTCTCGCGGAACTCCGGTGACGACGAGATCACGCGGGCGCGCGTCAGCGCCATGTGCTCCCAGGTCCAGGCTTCGCGCTCCTGGTAGTCGGAAAACGAATCGATCCGCGAGGCGACCGGACCGGCACGCCCCGACGGCCGCAGCCGCATGTCCACTTCATATAGGACGCCGTAATTGGTCCGGGTCGTGAAGGCGCTGATCAGGCGCTGGGTGAAGCGGGCAAAATACTGCGCGCCGTGCAGCGAGCGCTCGCCGTCGGAGTCCGGCGCCTCGCCGTCGAAATCGTAGAGCAGGATCAAATCGAGGTCGGAGGACGCCGTCATCTCGCGGCTGCCGAGACGGCCCATCGCGACGATCGCGGTCTCCTGCCCCTTGACCCGGCCATATTGCGCGGCGAACTGGTCGGTGACGAGACCGTGCACGGTGTGCACGATGCCTTCGGCGACATCGGCGAAGGCCGTGCTGGCGTGCTGCGCCGACACCGTGCCCGACAGGATCCGCGTGCCGATCAGGAACAGGCTCTCCTGGCCGAACAATCTCAGACGATCGAGGAAGTCCTCATAGGACGAGGCGTCCTGCAGCGTGGCGGCAAGCCGCTCCGACAGCTCCTTCTTGTCCGGCATCGCGCCGAAGAAGCGTGGATCGACCAGGCCGTCCATGATCTGCGGCTGCCGCGCCAGCATGTCGCCGAGCCGCGGCGCAGCACCAAGGATCAGCGCCACCAGCGCGACGAAATCGCGGTTCTGGCTGAGCAGCGAGATCAGCCGCCCGCCGCGCTGCAACGCGCCCAGGAAACGGTCGAACGCCGCGACCGCATCGTCCGGCTCCTCGGCATCCGCGAGGCCATCGATCAGGCCGGGAATGAACTCCAGGAACGCCGCCCGCGTCGCCTCCACGCGCAGCGCGCGATAATCACCCTCGATCCATTGCTGCACGGTGCCGGCGACCATGACCGGCTTCTTGAAGCCGAGACTGGCGAGATGTTCGATCAGGCGACCCTCTTCGGGGCCGGCCCCGTAGTCGACATCCGGCAGCTTCACGCTTCCGGTCGGATCGTCGCCCTCGAACAGCTTACCGTAATGGTTCTGCACGATCTTGAGCTGGCCGAGCAGATCCTTCGCGAAGGCCTCGCGATTCTCGTAGCCGAAGAAATGCGCAAAGCGCTCGACCGCTTCCGGCTCCTCGGGCAGCGAGTGGGTCTGCTCGTCGGCGATCATCTGCAGCCGGTGCTCGACCCTGCGCAGGAATTCGTAAGCCGTGGTCAGTTCGTCGCGCGCCTCGAAGGTGATCCAGTTGCTCTCGGCGAGCACATTGAGCGCCTCCAGCGTCGGCCGCACCCGCAACTCCGGATGGCGGCCGCCGGCGATCAGCTGCTGGGTCTGGGCAAAGAATTCGATCTCGCGGATGCCGCCGCGGCCGACCTTGACGTTGTGGCCCTCGACCGAGATCTCGCTCTGGCCGCGATAGGTCTGCATCTGCCGCTTCATGTCGTGGACGTCGGCCAGCGCCGCAAAATCCAGATGCTTGCGCCAGACGAACGGCGCGAGCTCGCCGATCAGCGCCTCGCCGGCTTTGGGATCGCCGGCGCAGGGCCGCGCCTTGATCATCGCGGCGCGTTCCCAGGTGCGCCCTTCGCGCTCGTAATAATGCAAGGCCGCGTCTGTCGAGATCGCGACCTGGGTCGAGGCCGGGTCCGGACGCAGCCTGAGATCGACCCGGAACACATAGCCCTCGCCCGAGCGCTGCTGCAGCATCCGCGCCATCGCCTGGGTGACGCGGACGAAGAACGGCTGCGGCTCGATATCCTCGGCGAGCGAGGTGGCCGTGCGATCGAAGAACACGATCAGGTCGATGTCGCTGGAATAGTTCAGCTCGCCCGCGCCCATCTTGCCCATCGCAAGCACGATCAGGCCCGAGCCCGCTTCCGGATGGTCGGGGTCGACGGCAGTCATGCGGCCGCGGGCGACCTCCTGCAGGAACAAGTATCGCAGCGCCGACTGCACCGAATTCACCGCAATGTCGGTCAGCGCCGCCGTCACCCGCATCACCGGCCAGACGCCGCCAATGTCGCACAGCGCGATCATCAGCGCGGCCTCCGCCTTCATGCGGCGAAGCAGAACCATCACGTTGGCCTCGCTGCCGGCGGCGAGCACGTCGCGCGAGGTGGTCTCGATCAGGTTCGCAAGATGCGACTCCGGGTCGCATGACAGGATCCGGATCAGCCGCGCGGCATCAGCCCGCGCCAGCTCGAACAGATACGGCGAGAATTCGGCAATGCCGCGCAGGATGTCCCGTGCGAACGGGTGCTCCAGCAGCGCCGCGAGCGCAGCCGATTGCGCCGGCTCGAGCTCGGCGAACCAGTCGGTCAGGCGCTGATCGGCGGATACGGGAGCGGCGACACGCGGTCCGTCCGCGAACCGCGCGGCCAGATGGTGACGATCCGCGTTTCCCGGCGCGGCGGCATTCATGCCGCCTTCTGTGGCACATCCTGCGTTTGAGCCGCAAGCCTGTCACTGCCGCCCGCCCGCGCCGGCAGCACCAGGGTCGCCACCAGCCCCGGATGGGCATCGCCGAGCCGCAGCTCGCCGCCGTGGAGCGTGGCAACCGCCGAGGCCAGGCTGAGGCCGAGACCGGAACCGGGTAAGGTGCGGCTCGCCTCCAGCCGGACGAAGCGCTCCACCGCGTGCTTGCGGTCACCCTCGGGGATGCCCGGACCGTGGTCGGTGACGCTGAGCAGGACCTGATCGCCCTCGCGCCGGGCCTCGATCAGGATCTCCCGCGCATCGGCCTTCATCGGCTCCACGCCCGGTTCGGGCTTGCCATATTTGATCGCGTTCTCGACCAGGTTGGCGACCGCCTGGCTGATCAATTCGCGGTTGCCGTGAATCGGCGCCGGCGCGGTCTTCACCTGCAGCCTCATGCCGTCGTCCTCGGCCAGCGGCTCGTACAATTCGTGGATGCCATTGGCGACGTCGGCGCCGTCGAAATCGTCCATGTTGCCGCGCGCCTGGCCGGACTCGGCGCGCGCGATCATCAGCAGCGCGTTGAAGGTGCGGATCAACCCGTCGGACTCCTCGATCGTCCGCTCCAGCGCCGCGCGATAATCGGCCTCGGAGCCCGACCGCGCCAGCGCCTCCTCGGCGCGGTTGCGCAGCCGCGTCAGCGGGGTCTTGAGGTCATGGGCGATGTTGTCGGAGACCTCCTTCAGCCCCGTCATCAGCGCCTCGATGCGCTCCAGCATGACATTGAGATTTTCCGCGAGACGGTCGAGCTCGTCGCCGCTGCGGCCGACCGGCAGCCGGCCGGACAGATCGCCCGCCATGATGCGCTTGGTGGTGCCGGTCATTGCGTCGATCCGGCGCAGCACGCGGCGCGCGACGAAGATGCCGCCACCGATGCCGAGCACGACGACGACGAGGATCGACCATTGCGCGGCCTTGGCGACGATGCCGAACAGCCGCCGCCGCTCCTCGAGGTCGCGTCCGACCAGCAGGCGGAATCCGTTGTCCATCTCGGTGACCCGCACCAGCGCGCGGTGATCGGTCTTGTCCTGGTCATCGAACCGGCGATAGGCGGTCTCGCTCCAGCCCTGGACGCTCATCACGCCAGGCGCCAGCGAGCCGACATTGCCGGCCAGCGCCTGCCCGTTCGGCGCCGTCAAGAGATAGAGGTTGGCGCCCGGCCGCAGCGCACGATTGCCCATGGTGGTCAGCAGGCCGTGCAGGCCGCGACGGTTATAGATGGCGGTGATCTCGCCGATCTCGACGTTGACGGTGGTCGTGATCTGCTCGGTGATCAGCCGTCGCGTGTTCCAGGCGAAATAAGCCAGCAGCGAGGCGGCAAACAGCGCGAACAGGAACAGGTAGACCAGCGTCAGTCGAAACGCCGTGGTCCGGATCAGTTTGCCGAAGGCCGTCACGATCTACCTAATGCCATCTCTGATCATATACCCCGCTCCGCGGATGGTATGCAGCAGCGGCCGCTCGAAGCCTTTGTCGATCTTGGAGCGCAGCCGCGAGATGTGGACGTCGATGACGTTGGTCTGCGGATCGAAATGATAGTCCCAGACATTCTCGAGCAGCATGGTCCGCGTCACCACCTGGCCTGCATGCTTCATCAGATATTCGAGCAGGCGGAATTCGCGCGGCTGCAACGTGAGCTCGTCCTTGCCGCGGGCGACGCGATGCGACAGCCGGTCGAGCTCGAGGTCGCCGACGCGGTAGGTGGTCTCCTCGGCCGGCCCGACATTGCGCCGCGACAGCACCTCGACGCGCGCGAGCAGCTCAGCGAAGGAATATGGCTTTGGCAGATAGTCGTCGCCGCCGGCGCGCAGGCCCTTGATCCGGTCGTCCACCTGGCCGAGCGCCGACAGGATCAGGACCGGCGTCCGGTTGCCCTTGTCGCGCAGGATGCCGATCAGCGACAGGCCGTCCCGCTTCGGCAGCATGCGATCCACAACCAGCACGTCGTAGTCGCCGGTCTCCGCCATCGACAGGCCTTCCTCACCGTCCGAGGCGAGATCGGCGATATAGCCGACTTCACGGAATGCCTTGACCAGATAGTCGGCTGACTCGCGGTCGTCTTCGATGATCAGGATGCGCATTTGCGGAGCGGTTGCGGTCACGGGAATGGGCCCTCTGTCAGCATGGCGCGGCCGGCCTGCACATGCAAGACGACCGCGAATATTCCGGGAATCTTGTGGGCGCATGATCTCCGCGACAAACCCGTTCCGGGTTTGTCGCGGGGGAAAACCGGTTTCCACTTTTCCGGATCATGCGGCGCTGAAAAAAGTGGGCGGTGAAGCTGGGGGACCTCACCGCCCTGAGACCTTCCGACAGAGGGGGGCATATTCCATCGAAAGGCAACATAGGGAGCGAGCAAGGGGCCCGCCCCCCGGAACGAGCCGTCGGCGGGGGCGACTAATGCCGGCGACGCGTTCCAACTCATAGATAGTTATCCCTTGGCCAGCGGCACTGCCACAAAGCGCGACGAACCGCCGCTCTTCACGCGCATGAGAACGCTGTTCTTGTTGTCATTGCGCGCCGCGGTGATCGCATCACGCACCTCACCGGCGGTGCCGACGGTCTTGCCGGCGACCTCGAGGATCACGTCGCCTTCCTTGAAGCCCCGCTCAGCGGCAGCACTCTTGGGATCGACTTCAGTCACGACCACGCCTTCCTTGCCGGCGCCGGCCACGCTGTTGGCGGGTGCCACAGTGAGGCCCAGTTTCGGCACGTCGGTGCCACGGGACGAGTTGCCCTTGTCGCCGTTGTTGTCGGTGTCAGCCTTGGCTTCCAGGTTGTTCGGCAACTGGCCGAGCGTGAGGTTGACGGTCTTGTCCTGACCCTTGTGCAGCACGTTCAGCTTCACGGCATTGCCGGGCGCGAGGCCGCCGATGGTGCGGGCGAGTTCGCGCGCATCCTTCACCGGCTCGCCATTGACGGCGGTGATGACGTCGCCGGACTCGATGCCGGCCTTGGCCGCGGGGCCGTTGGCCTGCGGTTCGGCAACCAGCGCGCCTTCCGCCTTCTTCATGCCGAGGCTGTCGGCGATGTCGGAGGTCACCGGCTGGATCTGGACGCCGATCCAGCCGCGGCTGACCGAGCCCTTGTCCTTCAGCTGGGCAACGACGCTCTTGACGGTCTGGGCCGGGATCGAGAACGCGATGCCGACGCTGCCGCCGGACGGCGAGTAGATCGCGGTGTTGACGCCCATCACCTCACCGGACACGTCGAACGCCGGGCCGCCCGAATTGCCCTTGTTCACGGGCGCATCGATCTGGATGAAATCGTCATACGGGCCGTTGCCGATGTCGCGGCCGGAGGCGGAGACGATGCCCGCGGTCACGGTGCCGCCGAGACCGAAGGGATTGCCGACCGCCAGCACCCAGTCGCCGATGCGCGGCTTGGTGTCGGAGAGCTTGGCAAACTGGAAGTTGGAGCCGCCCTCGACCTTGATCAGCGCGAGATCGGTGCGCGGATCGGTGCCGATCACCTTGGCGGAGTAGGTCTTGCCGTCGTCGGTCGTGACTTCGACCTTGTCGGCGCCGTCGACGACGTGATTGTTGGTCACGGCGAAGCCGTCAGCCGAGATAAAGAAGCCGGAGCCCTGGCCCGTCACCACGCCACCGCCACGCGGTCCGCCGCGCAGACCCGGGGGCAAGCCATCCGGACCGCCGAAGCGGCGGAAGAAGCGTTCCATCGGCGAACCCGGCTGGAACGGCGAATCTTCATTGTTGCCGCTGTCGTCCTTCGCGACCTTCTCGCGAATGTTGACCTTGACCGAGATCACCGACGGCTTGACGCGCTCGACGATGTCGGCGAAGCCGACCGGCTGCTGAACCTTCTTGACCTCGTTATTGACCTGCGCATGCGCGGGCGTCGTGAACAGGTCGGCCGGGTTGTGGGTGGGGCTGAAGCCGTAGGTGGCGGCACCGAGGCCGGCCACGACCGACGCCATCAGCGCGAGTTTGCGGGCAGAGAACAGCGAGCGCTTCGGCGCCTTGTAGGACGGAAGGGTCGAGAGGTCGGGACGGTCGGTCATGTCTTGAGATCTCCAGGGCCAGAATCATTCGGTGCGCGGGCGAGCACCTGATGCGCCTGAACATGGGGTCATCAGCCTTACAGCGCGCTGGCTGCGGAATTAAACTTTGGTAATTGAGCGGACCCGTGCTGCGGCACAATAGCGCATGCAAATTAAGGGCTTAGAAAGGAACTAAAGCGGTTTGTCCCGCGCGGATTCGGCCGCCAGCAGCCGTTCCAGGCGCGCCTCTTCGTCGGACGTCAATCCGGGGCTGGAATCGCCCCCGTCGGCAGCCGGATTTGCCTTGCGCCGGCCGAGGCGCCAGAGCGCAAAACCGCCCAGCAGAAGCGCCAGCGGCGGGGTCAGCCACAGCACCAGCGTGTGCTCGTTGAGGCGCGGCTTCAGCAGCACGAATTCGCCATAGCGGGCCACCAGGAAATCGATCACCTGCCGGTCGCTGTCGCCGGCCGAGATGCGTTCACGCACCAGGAGGCGGAGGTCGCGCGCCAGCGGCGCCTCCGAATCGTCGATCGACTGGTTCTGGCAAACCATGCAGCGCAGTTCCCTGGAGAGCTCGCGCGCCCTCGCCTCCTTCGCCGGGTCCGCCATGATCTCGTCGGGCAGCACGGCCCGGGCCGGCATCGCACCGAGCACCAGGGTCGCCGCAAGCG
>NZ_JACMYP010000329.1 GCF_020889705.1 Bradyrhizobium altum
CTTTCGCCGCCAGGCGGCCGGTTGGTCGCCGGTGAATTCCAGAACGCGCGATAGGCCTCCGCGCCGAGCTCGGCCTCGATCCGGCTGTGGCGCCGACCGGTCCAGTCGCCAAAATCCTGCTCGCGAAAGGCATCGTCCGCCGTTGCCGTCAGGCCGAGCTTTGCTGCGGTCTCTCTGGTGCGCCGCGCCGGACTGCACAGCGCGACAGCGTCAGCCGGCAGCCGCGCCTGCAGCGCGGCGAAGGCCGCGGCATCGCCGAGATCCGCGGGCGCATCCGGCGCATGGATCACGCCGCGCGGACCGTCGACCGGCGCGTGGCGGATCAGCCAGAGATGCGTTTCGCGGTTCATCGCTGCAGGAGCCCTTCCATTCTGACCGGGGCGTGTACTCATGGACAGTTGATACCTGATTTATCGGGCAAGGCGGAAATGCGCTAACGTGCTCGGCACGAGCTGGTCCCCCTCCATTATCACGAGACCTCAAGCCCGCTATCATCCGGCCATTTTTTGGACAAGACTGACGGGAGTGCTGGGGGCTGATCGACCCTAACGGATAACCGAGTCGGCACGCTTGGGTGACATTGGATGGAAAGGGAAGCGCCAGTGAACTCCACCCCCACCCCGAACCCAGTCGAATCGAACGATGGCCTGGCCACGCGCGCCGACGAAAGACTCGCAGAAACCCACAAGCAGATCACGCGCGCCAATGAAGAGCTCGCGCGCTTGAGTGAACAGCTTGCAAGAATGGAGCGCGATGCCGCGTCCCCAGCTCCGGCGCAACCTGCCCCGCCTTCGGTCGGACCCAACCCTGCCGCTTCCGAGCCTGGCCCTACCTCTTCCGGACCTCGCTCGCGATCGCCGCGCCGAATGCCGGGGTTCCGTGCTCTCGCCGGCTTGTCGCTGGCAGCATGTATCGTTGTCGCTGCACTGGCTTTGCAGTCGTCGTATGGTAGAGGAGCCAAGCAGATTGTCGCCCGTTGGGTGCCTCAGCTCGCTTCAACTCCATCATTGCCCCCGGATAATCCGCCGCTTGCGGCGCAGCCCGCTCCACCCACCGTTCAGGTCGCAGCGGCAGACGCCGCTCCACCCCAAGCGACGCCCCCGGTTCAGACCGCACCGCCGCAGGACGCCGCGCCGACAGCCAATACAGCTCTTCCCGACCAGGCGCAGCTGCTGCAAACGATCGCCCGCAACCTCGAAAATGTGGAGCGAAGTATCGAGCAGCTCAAGGCGGACCAGCAACAGATGGCCCGCGCGAGCTCCAAAGCCATTGAGGAACTCAAGGCGAGCCAGGAAGAAATGAAACGAACGCTAGCGAAGGTCTCCGAGCCGAAGCCGTTACCGCTTCCGACGCCGCCGACTCCTGGCGTGCGCAAGCCCGAGCGGACGTCTCAGCCCCCGTATGCAAGAGCGCGGCCTCCAATCCCCAGGGAGTGGCTCTACGACGAATGGTGATGGTCGATGCAATGCTCATCGATGTCTTGTCCCGCAACAACGCCTCGATCTGCGCGGCTTCCAGTTCTGGCCCATAGCTGAATTTCGCGCCGGCTGTTGCGTGGGGTCGCATCATCTTCACGCGAACCGGGATCCGCTTCGCTCGAAACGCTCTAACCGAAGCGCGCCGCGAGCAACAGCAGGATCGCGGTCTCCGCAACCTGCTCTGCCCCGCCAAGCACGTCGCCGGTCTGGCCGCCGATCTGCCGCTTTGCCAGCAGCGCCATGATCAACGCGCTCGCGCCGGCCGCGATCGCCCCCAGCAGCGCGCTGCCGAAGGGCAGAGCGAGGAGTGCGATCACCAGCGCGATGCCGGCTGCGACCACCGCAATCGTGCCATCGGGCCGGCCGGCATTGGCCGCGAGCCCATCCTTGCGCGCGTAAGGCAGGCTGATCGCGATCCACGGCAACACGCCGCGGCCGAGCGCATGCGCGGCGATCAGGCACTGCACCACCATGCCGTTGGGAAGTGCCGCCAGCGCCGCAAGCCTGGTGGCAAAGCTCACCACCAGCGCCAGCGCGCCATAGGTGCCGAGCCGGCTGTCGCGCATGATCTCGAGCTTGGCCGCTACATCGCGGCCGCCGCCGAACCCGTCGGCGACATCGGCGAGCCCGTCCTCATGCAGTGCGCCGGTCAACAGCGCGCCGCCGCCGAGCGCCAGCGCCGCCGCGGCGAGGTCCGGGACACCGATCGTCCGCAGCAGCAGGCAGAACAGGCCGATCGCGGCCCCGATGCCGGCCCCGACCAGGGGAAACAGCCGCTGCGCCCGGGCAAAGCCCTCCGGCCGCGCGCCGTCCGGATGCGGCATCGGCAGCCGGGTCAGAAAGGCGATGGCGGTCCTGAGATCGTCGAGCCATTGATTCATGGTGAAGGCCTGAAAATTGAACTAAAGCGCGATGAGATCGGGCTGAATCTCATCGCGCTTTAGCTTCTTGTTTGAGCATGATCTTGTCGGAAAACCGCTTCACACTTTTCCGGATCATGCTTTAGTTTGCGGCCCGCTCGACGAGGGAATCGCATGCAGTTCAGTACTCTAGACGACATCCGCAGCTTTTGTCGCGAGCTGCCCGAAGGCGACGCGGCAAGCGCTACGGCGGCCACGCTGCGCCAGCAGAACCTGACCAAGCCGCCGGGCAGCCTCGGCCGGCTGGAGGAGGTCGCGATCTGGCTCGCGCGCTGGCAGCGGCGCGAGATCCCCCGGCTCGACCAGGTCACGATCGCCGTGTTCGCCGGCAATCACGGCATCGCCGAGCGCGGCGTCTCCGCCTTTCCCTCTGAAGTCACCGCGCAGATGGTGGCGAATTTCGCCGCGGGGGGTGCCGCGATCAACCAGATCGCCAGGCTTGCCGGGGCCGACCTGCGCGTCGAGCCGCTCGAGCTCGCACGTCCGACCCGCGATTTCACGATGGCGCCGGCGATGGATGGCGCCGATTTCCTCGTCGCCTTCGACACCGGCTGGCGCACGGTGCCGGAGCAATGCGATTTGCTCGTGGTCGGCGAGATGGGCATCGCCAACACCACGGTGGCCGCAACGCTGTGCGCGGCATTGATGGGCGGGCGCGGTGCGCGCTGGGCCGGCCGCGGCACGGGCGTCGACGATGCCGGCCTGCTGCGCAAGCGCACCGTGATCGATACCGCGCTGAAGCTGCATCGCAGCCTGCTCGACGATCCCCTCGCCGTCGCCGTCGCGCTCGGCGGCCGCGAGCTCGCGGCCATCGCGGGCGCCGTGCTGGCAGCGCGGGCAAGATCGATCCCGGTGCTGCTCGACGGCTTCGTCGCGACATCGGCGGTGCTGCCGCTGGCGCGGCTTGCGCCCAACGGTCTCGCACATTGCCGCGCCGGGCATGTCTCGGCCGAGCTCGGCCATCGCCAGCTGCTGCGCGAACTGCAGCTCGCGCCCCTGCTCGATCTCGAGATGCGGCTCGGCGAAGCCTCCGGCGCAGGGGTTGCGATCCTGCTGCTGCGCGCGGCGCTCGCCTGTCATGGCGGCATGGCGACCTTTGCCGAGGCCGGCGTCTCCGGAGCGGGCTAAAGCTGCAGGTTAGCCGAACAACTCCCCAAAAAGCCGGTGCATACCGCCCGCAAGGGCCGCAATCTTCGCGTGCGCAGCATGACCTCTGCGCGCCAGAGGCCTAACGTCTGCGCCGGTGGGACGCCATTCGGCGCCTCAGCCATGCTGAACCAGATACCGGGGAGAAATCGCGTCATGTCGGGAGTCCTCATCAATCTGATCATTCAAGTCATCAGCGGAGCCGTCGGCGGCAATGTCGCTGCCGGAGCGGCCAAGAACATCGATCTCGGCACGCTCGGAAACACCATCGCAGGCGCCATCGGCGGCGGCGCGGGCGGACAGCTTCTGGGCATGCTGATTCCGCTGCTCGCCAATTCCGGCGCGACGCCTGACATCGGCAGCATCATCGGACAGGTCGCCGGCGGCGGCGTTGCCGGCGCAGTGCTCACGGCGATCGTGGGCGCGCTCAAGAACCGGGCAGCCTGAGCCCGCCTGTCATCGCGAATGGGCATCGGTCTTGACGATGCCCCATTCGGGCGCGAGCCTTGTGGCTTCGGATGCGGCGGACCTCGACCGCATCGTCGGCAGGGATTGCGCTGATGAAAATGTTGGTCGCGGCGGCAGCCCTCTGCGCAACGATTGGCTGCGCACAGGCCGATGTCCGCATCCTCGCCAGCCCCGGCGGGCAGGTCGGCCCGTTCATCGAACTGTTCGACAAGGTGCGGGAGTCCGGCGAGCGCGTGGTGATCGACGGGCCCTGCCTGTCGGCCTGCACGCTGGTGCTTTCGATGGTGCCGGGCGATCGCATCTGCGTGACGCGGCGCGCCGTGCTCGGATTCCACGCCGCGCGTTCGATCGACCGGCGCGGCCGGACCTATGCAGAGCCGGAAGCATCCGAGGCGGTGCTGGAGGCCTATCCGGCGCCGGTGCGCGGCTGGATCGTGCGCCGCGGCGGCCTGACCTCACGCCTGCTGCTGCTGCGTGGCCGCGAGCTCGCGGCGATCTATCCGCGGTGCAGGTGAGAATTGCAGCTTGTAATGTGGGCAAAGGCACGTCGACGCCATGCCCATGCTGCGATCCCAAATCCGTCATCCTGAGGTGCGAGCGGAGCGAGCCTCGAAGGATGCACGGCCCGGATGGCTCAGCCCTCAGTCGCACAGCCGGGCCGTCGATCCTTCGAGGGCCGCTGAAGAAGCGGCCACCTCAGGATGACGGTCCCGACCGGGTCGCTTGCGGCCTACATCTGCTGCGGGCAGTTCACCATCCAGGGGATGCCGAACTGATCGACGCACATGCCGAAGCCGTTGGAGAAGAAGGTCTTGCCGAACGGCATGGTGACCGTGCCGCCTTCGGACAGCGCCTTGAAGCGGCTCTCGGCCTCCATGGGATCCTCGACCTGCAGCGAGACGTGAAACCCCTGCGGCTTCTGGAAGTGGCCGGGCGGGGCGTCGGAGGCCATGATGATCTCGCCGTCGATCGAGACCCTGGCGTGCATGATCTTGTCCTTCCAGCCGGGCGGCGTCTGCATCTCCGGATTGCCCTCGCCGTAGGGATAGGTTTCCTCGATCCGCGCACCGAGAACCTTCTGGTAGAAGTTCAGCGCGGCGCCGCAATTGCCGTCGTAGGAGAGATAGGGGTTGACCTGCATCACATGCTCCCTGGGCTAGATTCTCGTTTTGACGCGTTTTCTTCACGCGAACCGGAAACCACTTCGTTCGAAAACGCTCGCTATTTTTCAGTCAGCTTCTTCAGATTGGCGAGACCGACCTCGAAATCCTTGCCGATCATGTGATCCAGGTTCATGAACACCTGCATCACCTTCGACATGAAGACGGCCGGACCATACATGGTCCATGTGACGCTGGTCGCATCTCCCTGCGGCAGCATTGTGAACTCGGCGGTGTTGTGGCCCTCGAACGGCTTGAGGAAGTCGAGCTTGATCACGATCTTCGACGGCGCGGACGATTGCAGGATCTCCATGCGGCCGGTGCCGACATTCTTGTTGCCGTCCCAGGCATAGACCGCCCCCTGCCCGCGCCCGGCGCCGTCATAGGTGCGCTTCATGGCCGGATCCCGGTTCTCGTAGGGCGACCAGACCGTCCACTGCCGGAAATCGTCGATCAATGGAAAGATCCGTTCCGCCGGCGCATTGATGCTGGTCGCACGCGTGACGCGGAATGTGCTCGGCTTGGTCGCCGCGAGGACTAGGATGACGGCAATCGCGACCGCGAGGATGACAGCGATGATGGCAATGGTCTCGAACATGATGGGCTCCAGGTAGATGAATGAAGAGGATAGCTCAGCGGCGGAACGGAAGCAGCGCGCGCAGATTGCCGTCACGCAGATAGAGCCCGCCCCACACCATCAGGCCGAGATAGAGCCCGAACAGCGTGTGGCTGAACAGCGGGCTGCCGATCCGCACATGGGACGCGATCGCACCGCCGAGATAGCCGGTGAGCAGGATGGCGCCGAGGATCGAGGTCGGCGGCACCGAGTACAGCAGCGTGCAGACGATGGTGATGATGCCGAGGCTGCGCGCCAGCGTGTCGCTCGCACCAAAGCCCATCTTGTCCATGGTCTCGGTGACGACAGGCAATGGCAACAGCTTGATCGCGCCATCGAACAGCAGGAAAAGGATAACCACGCCGCTCATGACGCGGCCGGTGATGCGGGCGGGCTTTGAGACTTCGGTGTCGACGATCGTCGGCATGGCGGGCTCCGTAACGCTTGGTGATGCTCTGCCTCCATGACGAACGACAGGACGACGGGCCGACAAGGACGGTGAAGATTTTTTGAGATTCGTCATGGCCGGGCTCGTCCCGGCCATCCACGTCTTCCTGTTCCGCGGCATCCAAAGACGTAGATGCCCGGTACAAGGCCGGGCATGACGAGCAGCAATGTTGGGGGAGCTACTTCGCCTTCACATTGCGCGGCTGGCTGTCGCGCATCAGGCGGTCGATATGCATGCGGATATGGGCGGCTTCGGCGGTGGTGTTGGCGAGCGCGATGGCGCGGTCGAAGGTGACGCGGGCCTCCTCGTTGCGGCCGAGCTGCATCAGGAAGGCGCCGCGCACGCCGAAATAATGGAAGTAATTGGAGAGCCGCGGCGCTAAGGGCTCGATCATCTCGAGCGCGGCTTCAGGCCCCTTCACCTTGGAGACCGCAACGGCCCGGTTGAGCGTGATCACCGGCGACGGCTGCATGATCTCGAGCGCGCCATAGAGCAGGTCGATCTGGGTCCAGTCGGTATCCTCGGGCTTTTCCGCGCGGGCATGGAGTGCGGCGATCGCAGCCTGCACCTGATAGGGGCCGCTGCGGCGATGGCGCATCGCCTTGTCGATCAGGGCGAGGCCTTCGGCGATCAGCTTCTGGTTCCACAGGCTGCGGTCCTGGTCGTCGAGCAGGATGACCTGGCCGTCGGCATCGAACCGCGCGGCGGCGCGGGCGTGCTGCAACAGCAACAGCGCGGTCAGCCCCATGATCTCCGGCTCGCTCTGGAACAGCCGCAGCAGCAGGCGGGCGAGGCGAATCGCCTCCTCGCACAGCGGCGAGCGGATTTGAGCGGTGTCGCCGCTCGCCGAATAGCCCTCGTTGAAGATCAAATAGATCATCGCCGCGACCGAGACGAGCCGCTCGCTGCGCTCGACCGCGCCCGGCGTCTCGAACGGCACATTGGCGTCGGCGACGCGCGTCTTGGCCCGCGTGATGCGCTGCTCCATCGCGGCTTCCGAGACCAGGAAGGCGCGCGCGATCTGCTTCACCGACAGGCCGGAGACGATGCGCAGCGCGAGCGCGATCTGCTGGGTCGCCGGCAGATCCTTGTGACAGCAGATGAACAAGAGCCGCAGGATATCGTCGCGGTAATGCGAACCATCGAGCCGCTCGGCGAGCTCTTCCTCGGCGTCGCCGAGGTCGGAGATCGCTTGGTCGTCGTCGGGCAATGCCTCCTGCTTCTTGCTGCGCCTGATGTCGTCGATCGCGACATTGCGGCCGACCATGATCAGCCACGCCGCGGGATCGCGCGGCGGGCCGTTCTGCGGCCAGCTTTTCAGCGCCCGCAGGCAGGCATTCTGAAAAGCTTCCTCGGCGGTATCGAGATTGCGGAAGTAGCGCAGCAGTGCGCCAACCGCCTGGGGACGCGCCGACGTCAGCGCGGCATCGATCCAGGCGGTGTCGGTCATGCTCACGCCTTTGCGCTCCCCGGAGTGAAGTAGCCGACCGGGCGGATCTCATAGGTGCCGCCGGGATTGGCCTCGCCGAGGTCGCGCGCGATGTCGAGCACCTCGTCGAGGTTCTTGCCCTCGACCAGATAGAAGCCGAGCAGTTGCTCCTTGGTTTCGGCGAACGGACCGTCGAGCACCAGCGGCGGGTTTTCCTTGCGCAGCGTGGTCGCCGCGGTGGTCGGCAGCAGCCGCGCCACCGGGCCGAGCCGGCCCTGCTTGGCGAGCTTGTCCTGCACGACCGACAATTTCTGCATGACCGAGGCGTCGTGTTCCTTGCTCCAGGAACCGACCATGTCTTCGTCATGATAGCAGAGGATGGCGTACAGCATCGAAAAGGCATCTCCGTTCATTGCAAGAACGAACGATTATGCCCGCTGCCGACAGGTGGAGCGAAAGAAATTTAAGTTCCGGATGTCGGCGATGGATTTGGCCGACGCTTCATGGCGCGCCGCGACAGACCGAAGGCTGAGGCCACGGCGATGGCGCGTCAGGTTATCACCGTGACGACGATGCTGCGATCACCAATAGACGCCGTAGCGGGCGGCGATCCGGCGCGCCTTGGCTTCGTCGCTCTCCCGGCGGTTGGAGTGGCTCCTCTTCGCCGGCCGCGACGCCTGCGGCTGCCGGGCCTCCGCAGGCTGCG
>NZ_JACMYP010000330.1 GCF_020889705.1 Bradyrhizobium altum
CGCGGCCGGCACCGCCGCCAAGGCCCGCCGCAGCAGCACCTCGAGCCGCGCCGGCATGCCCTCCCGGCAAATGCAAACACTGAGGGCATGACATCATGAGCCGGGCAGGTCAGCCTACATGAGCATCACGGCCACACTCGGAGCGCGGACAGCCGCGAAACTGATGATCGGCACGATCGCCGGGCTGGTGGTGTTCCACCAGCCGGCGCGGGCGGCCGAACTCGCAGCGCAGGACATCGCACTGCTCGATCGCCTGACCTGGGGCGTCAGCGCCTCGAGCGCGGCGCATCTGCGCGAGGTCGGCACCGAACGCTGGCTGCAGGAGCAGCTGCATCCGGCCAACCCCGCATTGCCGGCCGCCGTCCAGAAGCAGATCGAGGCGATGCCGGACGTGCATCGCTTCCCGTTCGACATTGCGGCCTCGTTCGACCAGCAGGGCAAATCCGCCAACCAGGTCGCCGATCCGGAGCAGCGCAAGGCGGCGCAACAGGTCTATCAGCAGGCCATGAACGACCGCGCCAGGCAGGCCGCGGCCCGCACCATCCTGCATGCGCTCTACGCGCCGGATCAATTGCGCGAACGCCTGACCTGGTTCTGGTTCAACCACTTCAATGTCCACCAGTACAAGGCCAACATCCGCGTGCTGGTCGGCGACTACGAGGATCGCGCGATCCGCGCCAACGCGCTCGGCAAATTCCGCAACCTGCTGTCGGCGACGCTGCATCATCCCGTGATGCTGCGCTATCTCGACAACGCCGACAACGCCGCCGGCCACCTCAACGAGAACTACGCCCGCGAGATCATGGAGCTGCACACGATGGGCGTCGGCTCCGGCTACACCCAGGCCGATGTCGAGGCGCTGGCGCGAATCCTCACCGGCGTCGGCATCGACTTCAAGTCCGAGGATCCGAAGCTGAAGCCCGAGCAGCAATCCCAGCTGGTGCGCGAGGGCGCCTTCGAGTTCAATCCGGCGCGCCACGATTTCGGTGACAAGACCTTCCTCGGCCATCAGATCAAGGGCCGTGGTCTTGCCGAGGTCGACGAAGCCCTCGACATCCTGTGCCATCACCCCGCGACCGCCACGCACATCGCAAAGCAGCTTGCGACCTATTTCGTGTCGGACAATCCGCCGGCCGCGCTGGTACAGCAGATGGCGCAGACCTTCCAGAAGACCGACGGCGATATCGCCGCTGTGATGTCGACGCTGGTTCATGCGCCGGAATTCGCCGCCAGCCTGAAGGGCGGCGCCAAGTTCAAGGACCCGATGCTCTATGTGATGTCGTCGGTGCGGCTCGCTTACGACACCAAGGTCGTCCTCAACACGCTGCCGATCCAGGGCTGGCTCAACCGCCTGTCCGAGGGCCTGTTCAATCACGAGACGCCCGACGGCTATTCGATGCTGTCGGCGGCCTGGAACGGTCCCGGGCAGATGATGCTGCGTTTCGAGATCGCGCGCGCGATCGGCTCGGGATCGGCCGGCCTGTTCAAGCCGAACGAGCCCAATGCCGTCGACCAGCCGGCGTTTCCGCTCGTGATGAACGGGCTCTACTTCAGCAACATCAAGCAGACGCTGAGCCCGACCACGCTCGCCGCGCTCGACCAGGCCGTCTCGCCGCAGGACTGGAATACGCTGTTTCTGTCGTCACCCGAGTTCATGCACTGAAGGGGAGGTTCGCCAATGAACCGCCGCGAACTGATCAAGGCCTTCGCCGCTTCCGCTTCGCTCACCCTTGCCGGCCGGGTCTGGGCTGCGCCCGCGACCGACGCGCGGCTGCTCGTGGTGTTCCTGCGCGGCGCCTACGACGCCGCCAATGTGGTGGTGCCCGTCGGCAGCGAGTTCTATTACGCCTCGCGCCCGACGCTTGCGGTCGCGCGCCCCGACGCCGGCAATCCGAATGCGGCGCTGGCGCTCGACGCTGGATGGGGCCTGCATCCGGCACTGCGTGATTCGATCTATCCGCTGTGGGCCAAGCGCGAGATCGCATTCGTTCCGTTTGCCGGCACCAGCGATGATCTCTCGCGCAGCCATTTCGAGACCCAGGACACGATCGAGCTCGGGCAGGCGGTCGGCGGCAGCCGCGATTACCGTTCCGGCTTCATGAGCCGGCTGGCGACCGAACTGACGCGGGTGAAGCCGATCTCCTTCACCGATCAATTGCCGCTGATTTTCCGCGGCCAGAACCAGATCCCGAACATCGGCATCGCCAGCGTCAGCAAGCCGGGTGTCGACGATCGGCAGGCGCGGCTGATCCGGGAGATGTATGCGAAGGGCGATCTGGCCAATGCGGTGTCGGAAGGATTCCGCGTCCGTGACGACGTCTACAAATCGGTCTCCGAGGAGATGATGGCGGCCAACCGCGGCGCGGTGTCGCCGCGCGGCTTCGAGCTGTCGGCGCGGCGGATCGGCCGGCTGATGCGCGAGCAGTTCAACCTCGGCTTCGTCGATGTCGGCGGCTGGGATACCCACGTCAATCAGGGCGCGGCGACCGGCTATCTCGCCGACCGGCTCGGCGAACTCGGCAGGGGCCTCGCCGGCTTCTCCGAAGAGATCGGCCCGGCGATGTGGCGCGACACCGTCGTCGTCGTGATCTCCGAATTCGGACGGACGTTTCGCGAGAACGGCGACCGCGGCACCGATCACGGCCATGGCAGCGTCTACTGGGTGATGGGCGGCGGCATCAACGGCGGACGCATGGCCGGCGAGCAGGTCCAGGTCGCGCAGGCGACGCTGTTCCAGAATCGCGATTTTCCTGTTCTGACCGACTACAAGGCGTTCTTCGCCGGCCTGATCCAGCACGTCTACGGATTGCAGCAGGCCAGCCTCGAACGCATCTTCACCGGCATCAAGCCGAAGGATCTGAATCTGGTTTGAAGGCGCACTGCCAAAATATCGAAAACAACCCCATGCAAAGTAGCCGGTTGCCGGTGTTCGACCCGGCAACTTGACACGTCGGGCAACTCAGCGGTATTCTTCTATTATTCAGAAATCGTGCAAGGGGCGCGCGTTCCCGTCGTGGCCGCGACCGGACTTAATTTTCACTCGACTTTCGCCGCGAGGTCCGCGATCGCCTTCATCACGGCGTTGCGGATGCCGGGGTCGTAGAGGATGTGGCCGGCGCCATCGATGATGCGGACCTCGCTGCCCGGCCAGCGCGCGGCGAGCGCGTGCGACGTCGCGGGCGGGCACAGCAGGTCGTAGCGGCCCTGCACCAGGATGCCGGGAATGCCGGCGAGCTTGCCGGCCTCACTCATCAGCTGGTGCGGCCGCATGAAGCAGTTGTTGGCGAAGTAGTGCGCCTCCATGAACGGCGTCGAGGGCAGGGCGCCTGCTGTCTTTGTCAGGTCGAGCCGCGTCTGCTTCGGCGTGTGCTCGGACAGCACCCGCTCGGTGTCGTGCCAGGCGCGTGCGGCCGGCGCATGCACGGCCATATCAGGATCGAGGATGCGGCGGTAATAGGCCGCAAGCGGCGCCGCGCGCTCGTCCTCCGGCAGCAAGTTGAGGAAGTCCTCGGAGAGGCCGGGATAGAAGCGCGGCAGGGCGCGCAGGAAAACGTCTTCCAGCTCTTCGCTGGTGCCGAGAAACGTCGCGCGCAGTGCGAGCCCGCTGACCCGCTCGGGATGCGCCTGCGCATAGGCCAGCGCCAGCGTCGCGCCCCAGGAGCCGCCGACCACCATCCAGCGCGCAAAGCCGAAGCGTTCGCGGATCTTCTCCATGTCGGCGATCAGATGCTGCGTCGTGTTGTGGTCGCGGCTGCCCTTCGGCCGGCTGCGGCCGCAACCGCGCTGGTCGAACAGCACGGCGTGGAAGCGCTCGGGATCGAACAGCCGGCGATGATCCGGCTGGCAGCCGCTGCCCGGGCCGCCATGCAGATAGACCGCGGGGATGCCGCCCTCGCGCCCGACGCTCTCGACATGCAGATTGTGGCCGTCGCCGACATCGAGCCACTCCGACGTCAGCGGAGCAAAGGGATCGGAGCGCCTGGCAGCCTTGCCGGCGTCGGCGTCAGGCGCCATTGGGGTTGTCCTGAGGCTTGTCCGACTCCAGCGTGCCGCCGGCGAAGTTGCGGTAGAGGAAGCGGTTCTGCGTGCCGGCGGATTCCCGCTCAGCCTGCTTGAAGATTTCCTCGTGCCGCGGCGACAGCGCGCAGGCCGGGTCGGTATTGCCGGCATCGCCGGTCAGCGCAAAGGCCTGGCAGCGGCAGCCGCCGTAATCGACCTCGCGGAATTCGCAGGATTTGCACGGCTCCGGCATCCAGCCGGTGCCGCGATAGCGGTTGAAGGCTTCCGAGTTCTGCCAGATCCAGGCGATCGAATGGTTCGAGCGCACCGACTCGAATTCGAGCCCGGTGATGCTTTCGGCGGCGTGGCAGGGCAGCACCTTGCCGGCCGGCGAGATGTTGAAGAACTGGCGGCCCCAGCCGCCCATGCATTTCTTCGGCCGCAGCGCGTAGTAATCCGGCACCACATAGTCGATCGCGAGCGTGCCCTTCAGGCGTACCTGGGCTTCCTCGACGATCCGGCTGGTTTCCTCGATCTGCTCGATCGTCGGCATCAGCGCGGCACGGTTCTTCAGCGCCCAGCCGTAATACTGCACGTTGGCGACCTCGAGCCGGTCGGCGTCGAGATCGACCGCCATCTGGATGATGTCGGAGAGCTGATGCAGGTTCTGCCGGTGCATCACCGCATTCACCGTGAGCGGCATGTCGAGCTCGCGGGTCCATTTCGCGACCTCGAGCTTCTTCTTGTGCGCGTCCTTCAGCCCTGCGACGCGATCCGCGACGCTGGGCTCGTTGCCCTGGAAGCTGATCTGCACATGGCTGAGGCCGGCATCGGCCAGTGCCGACAGCTTGTCCTTGGTCAGCAGCACCGCCGAGGTGATCAGGTTGGAATAGAGCCCGACGTCGGACGCGTGCTGCACCAGCTCGACGATGTCCTTGCGCGCGGTCGGCTCGCCGCCGGAGAAATGGACCTGCAGCACGCCGAGCTCGGCCAACTCACTCAGTACCTTCTTCCATTCGTCTGACGTGAGCTCGGTCGAGCCGCGGTCGAGCTCGACCGGATTGGAGCAATACGGACATTGCAGCGGGCAGCGATGGGTGACCTCGAGGAGCACCGCGAGCGGGATGCCGTGGGTCTCGGCTGCGGAGCGGTGGCTCTCCAGCACGGCGAGCCCGTCGCTTGGGGCTGCGTTCGGGCCCGGCGGCGTCATCTTGTTGTCGGCGAGCGTGTCACTCATGCTGTGCTCTCGCGCGCTTCGGTGAGAAAGCCCTTGTCGGCCAGATCCTGCAGCATGGCGACCACGTCGGTTGCGATCGCCTCGCGTGGCGCGGCGTATTTTTCCGCGAGCTGGTCCACCATCGCGGCGACGCTGCGCACGCCGTCGCAAAGCTGCAGCACCTCCACCGCGATTTCATCCGGCGCCAGCACGCGCTCCGGCGCCAGGATCACCCAGACTTGCCGCGTCTCGTCGAATTTCAGCTTGGTATGGCGCGGCAGTTTCGGCCGGCTGGTCTCGCTGACGCTGATGTTGCGGCTGGCCATGATGTTGTCCTCAAGCCGTCTTCGGCACGAAGGCGCCAGGCGGAATCTGGCCATCGACATACGCATGATAGAGCGCGTCGAGCTGCACCCACAGCACGTTGGTCTTGAAGATCAGCGCATTGCAGACCGCTTCCCGCTCGGCGGGCGTCCTGGCATTCTGCTTGACGTAGTCGAGCGCAAAGCCGGCGTCGCGCGGCGCCTGGGTCAAGCGGCGGCTGAAATAGCTCATGATGTCGGGATTGACGAAGTCGTAATGCTTCAACATCCCCGAGATGCGCTCCTCGTGCAGGTTCGGCGCGAACAATTCGGTGAGCGAGGAGGCGATCGCCTCCAGCGGCGTGCGGTCGCGGCAGAAATGCACATAGGCCTCCACGGCGAAGCGCGTCGCCGGCAGAATGCCTTCGGTGGATTCCACGTAAGCCGTGTCGAGGCCGAGGCCTTCGGTCAGCTTCAGCCAGCGCTCGATGCCGCCTTCATTGCCGAGGTCGCCGTCATGATCCTCGATGCGGTGGCGCCATTCGATCCGCGTGTTGCGGTCGCGGAAGCGCGAGATCACCATCGCGTCCTTCAGCGGGATCGTGCTCTGGTAGTAATAGCGGTTTAGCGCCCAGGCCTGGACCTGGCCCTTGTTGAGCTTGCCGCCGTGCAGCAGGCGGTGGAACGGGTGCAGGCTGTGATAGCGCGTCGCACCGATCGTGCGCAGCGTCGCCTCCATCGCCTCGGCACTGTCGAGCATGATGCCCTTGCCGATCGAGAGTGCGGTCATTCCGTTTGTAGGCACGACATTCACAGCACGATCTCCGTTCCGTCGGAGGGAATCTGCCAGCCCGCCTGTTCGGCCGCCTTGCGTTCGGCCGAGGTCCCAAGCAGCGCCGGGTTGGAGTTGTTGATATGCAAAAACACTTTTCGTCCGATGTCGAGCCCGGCGAGGCTCGCGATCGCGCCCTGATCGCCTGACATCGCGATATGTCCCATGCCCTGGCCGGTCTTGTTGCCAAGCCCCGCCGCGATCAGTTCGTCGTCGCGCCACACCGTGCCGTCGAAGAACACCAGCGGGGCGCCCTTGAGCCGTGATTTCAGGTCGTCGGTCACCCGCGCGCAGGCGGCCAGGAAGTAGAAGTATTTGCCGCTGCGCTTGTCCGCAATACGCAGACCGAGCGTATCGCCGACGCCGTCGGCGCCCGCCGGGTGCGCCTTGCCCTCGAGATACCAGGCACCCTTGCCGGGAACCTCGAACGGCAGCACCTTGAGCCCGGACGGCGAGCCGTCGGGCAGGGCTGGTTCGAAGGGCTGGTCGACCGCGATCGGCAGGCGGGCCACGTTCTTTTCGCTCAGCACGTTGAAGATGCTGTTCGAGCGCAGGATCGCCAGCACCCGCTCATGCGCGTAGATATTGAACGGCGAGCCCTCGCGCATCGACAGCAGCCCGGTGACCGCATCGATCTCACTATTGGTGAGGATGACGCCCGCGATCGGGCTGTGGCGCAAGGCGCCGGGCTTCGGGTGCAGCTGCGGCGTGGCGGTCACTTGCTGGCGTAGATCGGGGGACGCGTTGACCAGGAACCAGTGCGCGCCATCACCGCTGACGGCGATCGAGGCTTGCGTGCTCTGCAATTCAGGATGGTCGCTTCGCGCCGTCCTGCACACGGCACATCCGCAGTTCCACTGCGGAACGCCGCCACCAGCTGCGGCACCCAGGACGACGACACGAAGCATGATCCGTCCCCTGGAGCAGTTTAACCCGGACCCAAAAACGCTACGAGGTGGACCCCGGGTTTGAAACACACTCCCTCGGGAGCGCGTCACGCCGGACGTCCACCTGCGCTAAAACGCTAAACGTGTAGTGAGCGCTGCCGCTTACTTGCGGGTGGCGCACATATACATGTTGATTTCCATGCCGACCGACACTTCCACGATCTTCGGTGCTTTCCAGGCCATTTGGCTCTCCTTGTTGCAACCGGACGAACTTTCCGCCCTGCAAAGTAAACTACTGTGCTTGGAAAAGTTCGCCACTTAAATTTTTCGCCAGGTGTCCCGGGGAATGCCATGCTGCACTGCGGAAGACGAATCCGGGCCACTCACAAATTTGTGCGCGCATTTCCTGTCAAAACCCGGTGGCGTCAGACCTTTTTCCTGTTGTTCGCCACACAGTGAATGGTGATCTTGGATTAAGAGACAGGGGCCCCGCGGTCCTCCGAAGGTCCTGATGACGAATCTGTGCTCCCGCGCGCCGGGAGCGACTAACCGAGCCGAGTTCTGCCGATGCCACGCTATTTCTTCAATACCCGTATCGGCGACGAGCTGATCTCCGACCCCGACGGCGAAATCCTGCGGGATCCGGATCGTGCGTGGGAGATGGCGCGGGCGATGATTCGCGAACTGCTCAAGACCGAGGGCGCCGATGGCGCGCTGCTCAGCGCGGTCATCGAGGTGACCGACGACGAGGGCGAGATCGTGCTGGAGTTTCCATTCACGGAGGCGATTCTCGATCGCCCGGACCACTCGATGACACGGCACTGACACGGGCTGACACTGACACGGGCCGACAGGGCCGCCCGGCCACAACCATGCGTTGGCCGATGTCAGCATGTTTCCGATTGCAATTGTCCGGACAAATTCGCAAGACTATGAACGGAAAGCCTGATGGCGCCGATCGACCTCAATGGCGCAATGAACAACGGCTTCCACCCAGGGGAGATCATCATGAAACAACACTCGTTCGCACCGCGCAGCCTGCTGCTCGCGGGTGCCATGCTGGGGGCGTTCACGCTCGCTGCTGCGGCGCAACAGCCGGCGGCCGCGCCTGCCGCTGGTGCCGCGCCGG
>NZ_JACMYP010000331.1 GCF_020889705.1 Bradyrhizobium altum
TCCGGTCTAAACAGCATGCGGGCGATCCAGTACGCCGCGGCCCCTCGGCTCAAGCACAGGCGTCTCTGGAATACTGGATCACCCGCATGCGCGGGTGATCACACCGAACAAGCTGTTTGACCGGTTGAATCGAGGACCATCCTCACTGTCGTCCTGGCGAAAGCCAGGACCTATTACCCCAAATCTCAATTGTTGCGTTACGCTGGGGCCACAGCTCACTCTAACATCACGACTCTGTGGTTATGGGTCCCTGCTTTCGCAGGGACGACGGCGGGGCTTAATCAGCCGCATGCCATTCTTTCCAGGATGATTGCACTAGTTGCCCGTCAGCAGTGCAAACCGCCGTCGGTCGATCCGCTCGCGCGCCGATTGTCCCGCTGCGGCGCAAAGATCGGGTGCATAAAGCTGGCAGCTTTCGCGTTCGGCGATCGCCTTGTCGATCATGTCCAGAAGCTGGGCAGGCGCAATGTCGGGAGCCGCGGCAATGCGACCGGCGACGACGTGCTTTTCCATTGTCTCGTGCTCAGCGTGATCGATATCGGGGTTGCGCCAACAATTTGCGCACATGATCTTGAAGCTCTCCGAGTGCGAATAGATCACGGCGTCCCCGTCCAACTCTTCGCTGATGTCGGCCAATTGCCGTGCCGTCTGCTGCGTGCCCGCGAAAGCGAAGAACTGGTAATTCCGGCGCAGCAGCGTTGCCAAATGGGGGAAGACCGGGATCTGCTCGTCACCGTAGGTGTGATGCGTAATCGGGGCGCCATCCATGAGGATGACATCGCCATAATCGACGCCGAGATCGCGGTACAGCACGCTACGGATAATGCCATGGCACGGACTCAACCGTTCGATCCAGACCGTTTCCTCTTCGCCTGGGTCATCACGATCTGCCGTCCGCTCAGCAAGGGGACGCGCGGCAAGCCTCACCTTGCAAGCCGGATATCCACCCTCCGGCAACCCAAAGCGTCCATGCTCGATTTTCTGCTCCATGCGCTTCCACACGCCCAACGCGGTCGCGGCGTCGCTTGCGCCGGTGGCGCAGATGCCGAGGTTCCATTCGGTGCTGTCGACAGCCTGCTGTGACAGGCTTGCAGCGACGCGGTTTGCCGCCACGCCTTCGGCGAATCTGCCGCGCGTCTTGTAGAACAGCCCCAAATTGTAATGATATGCGCTCTTTTGCGGATCGATTCCGATCAGTCTCCGAAGACTGTCCTCGGCGATCGCATCGTGCTGGCGCGCCATCATTCGCGCCGACGTGGCGAGCCCGCGCAGGACCTGCTCCTGTTCAGGCTGCCCCTCGTAGCGCCTGGCCAGGCTGCCCAGCTTTGCGACCATCGTCTGAAATACCGGGTGTTCCGGCGGCGGCGCATTCAGATCGTCGATGTCGCGGACGGCTTCGAGGCACAGGCCGAGCCTCGAGAGGATAGCTATGTCGTCATCGTGGGCGTCTGCGATCTCTGAAAGAACGTCTGCCGCCTCTTCCCTCGCGAGGCTTCGCTCGTCGACAATCCATAACAACGCCATCGCGGCCTCAGGCTGGTGGCGCTGGGCGTTTCGTAGGGGGTGGACCTTCTGCGATGCAGCTTGCTTGCGGCCCGCCTCTCCCTCTGCAACGGCGTCACGCGCAATCGCGTCGATCTCGTCGAAAGAGAGAACCGCGCTGGGACCATTCGACATGATCATCTCCGTGGAGGCGCCTCGATGTGGGCAGGGACCGGCGGTGGTGTGACGCGCGTCGCCGCAGGGAGACTACATCAATTTCATGCCCTTCAGGCTGGTATGCCCGTTCTTGCCGACGATGATGTGATCATGCACGGCGATGCCGAGCGGCTTGGCGATGTCGACGATGGCTTTGGTCATCTGGATGTCTGCCTGCGACGGCGTCGGGTCGCCGGAGGGATGGTTGTGCACCAGGATCAGCGCGGTCGCGGACAATTCCAGCGCGCGCTTGATCACCTCGCGGGGATAGACCGGGGTGTGATCGACGGTGCCGGTCTGCTGCACCTCGTCGGCGATCAGCTGGTTGCGCTTGTCGAGGAACAGCAGGCGGAACTGTTCCTTGTCGGCGAACGCCATGCCGGTGCGGCAATAGTCGATGACGTCGTTCCACGACGACAGTGCGATGCTGCGCTTGATCTCGCCCTTGGCGATCCGGCCCGCTGCCGCGGCGAGCAGCTTGAGCTGGTTGATCGAGGCATCCTTGACACCCTCGACCTCGCGCAGCCGCGCCACCGGCGCGTGCACGACCTCGGCGAAGGAGCCGAATTTCGTCAACAGCGCCTTGGCCAAGGGCTTGGTGTCGCGGCGCGGGATCGCGGCGAACAGCGCCATCTCGAGGAGCTCATAGTCGGTCAGCGCGTCCGGCCCGGCGGCGTAGAAGCGCTCGCGCAGCCGTTCGCGATGGCCGTGATAATGCGGCGTCTCGTCGGTGTCGTCGTTGCTGGCATCGGGCTTGGCGGGCATCGGCCACAACCATGCCGTGCCTGCCGCGTTTTGCAAGGGCTGAAGCAACTTCCCGGTTTGCCACGATGCGACGGGCGAATTACCGTTACCTGCAACGTTCAGGATCAAAAAGGGGAGGGCGGCGTGACATCATTCAGGGTGATCCGCTCGCGCGCCGAGAAGCGCAAGGGCGGGCCGAAGGCGCTCGAGAAACTGCTGCGGCCGCCGGCGGGCGCCAAGGCGCTGGCAAAGCTCGGCGACGACCATGTGCTGGCCGAGATGACCAGGCGCGTGTTCTGCGCGGGCTTCGCCTGGAGCGTGATCGACGCCAAATGGCCGGGCTTCGAGGACGCCTTCCTCGGCTTCCAGCCCGCCAAGCTCGCCTTCAAGCCCGACGAATATTGGGAGAAGCTGACCAGCGACACCAGGATCGTGCGCAACGGCGCCAAGATCATGTCGGTGCGCGACAATGGCCGCTTCGTGCAGGAGATCGCGCGCGAGCACGGCAGCTTCGGCAAATTCCTCGCGGCCTGGCCGTCATCGGACGAGATCGGGCTGCTCGATCTGCTGACCAAGCGCGGCAGTCGGCTCGGCGGCAACACCGGGCAGATGCTGCTGCGCTTCCTCGGCTGGGACGGTTTCGTCACCTCGCGCGACGTCGTCGCCTGCCTGCGCGACGCCGGCCTCGATATCGCCGAGGAGGTCAAGTCGAAGCGCGACCTCGCCAAGGTGCAGGCGCAGTTCAACGCCTGGGCGGAGGAGACCGGGCTATCTTATCTGCATCTGTCGCGGATCTGCGCGATGTCGATCGGCGAGAATCACACGCCCGAGGAGATCGTCGAGCGGACGCGGAGCGACTACTGAACTCGTCGAGGATGCTTACACCTGAACCCACGGCTTCTCACCGTGGCGCTCGGACAGCGTGAAGATCTCGACGCCGTCGGCAGTGACGCCGACCGAGTGCTCGAACTGCGCCGACAGCGAGCGGTCGCGGGTCACCGCGGTCCAGCCGTCGGACAGGATCTTCACATGCGGTTTGCCGAGATTGATCATCGGCTCGATGGTGAAGAACATGCCGGGCTTCAGCGGCGCGCCTTCGCCGGGGCGGCCGATATGGATGATGTTCGGCTCGTCGTGGAACAGGCGGCCGAGGCCGTGGCCGCAGAAGTCGCGCACCACGCTCATGCCCTGCGGTTCGACGAAGCTCTGGATGGCGTGGCCGATATCGCCGGTGGTGGCGCCCGGCTTGACCGCGGCGATGCCGCGCATCATCGCCTCGTAGGTCACCTCGATCAGCCGCTCGGCCTTCCGCGCGATGGCGCCGATCGCATACATGCGGCTGGAATCGCCGTACCAGCCGTCGACGATGAAGGTGACGTCGACATTGACGATGTCGCCTTCCTTCAGCGGCCGGTCGCCCGGCATGCCGTGGCAGACCACGTGATTGATCGAGGTGCACGTCGAGTAGCGATAGCCGCGATACATCAGCGTCGCCGGATAGGCGCCGTGGTCGAAGGCGAACTTGCGGACGAAGTCGTCGATGACGGAGGTCGGGACGCCCGGCTTGACGATGTCGGTGAGCGCGTCGAGGCATTTCGACACCAGGGCGCCTGCCTTGCGCATGCCGGCAAAGCCGCTCGGTCCGTGCAGCTTGATCTGGCCGGTCTTGCGAAGCGAGGTGTCGGTGGCGTCGATATAGCTCATGGGCGGGATGTTTCTGCGGGCAAGGGGCTGATTTCAGGCCCTAATTTAATGATCGGCGCGCCCGGCGCAAGCCAAGGTTGGGCATGGGGACAATGCTCAAACGGCTTGATTTTCCGGGCCAAATCCGGAACAGCGGCGGCCGCTTGTCCGAAAAAGCCGCACGGAGGCGCTAGCTGGAGACCTCGACCACGCTCTCGACCGGCAGCGCGCCGCCGCGGATCCGGAGTTCCCGCACCGGGTAGGGCACCTTGATGCCCTGCTGCTTGAAGGCGTCCCACAGCGACAGCATGACGTCGCTCTTCACACCGTCCATGCCGTCGGGATCGGCGATCCAGAAGGTCAGCGAGAACTTCATGCCGAGCTCGGCGAATTCGGTCAGGATGCAGTTCGGCGGCTTGCCCTTGAGCGCGCGGGCGTGGGCCGTCGCGGTATTGATCGCGAGCTTGCAGACCAGCCTCGGATCGGCGTCGTAATTGGCGGCGAAAGCGATCTTCACCAGCGTGTTCTTGTCGGTGTAGGTCCAGTTGGTGACCTTCTGCGTCACCAGGTCCTCGTTCGGGATCAGGAACTCGCGGCCGTCGCCGGCGGCGACCGAGATGTAGCGGGTCTTCATCGCGCTGATGCGGCCCTGGCTGTCGCCGATGGTGACGAGGTCGCCCGGCTTCACCGACTTGTCGACCAGCAGGATGATGCCCGAGATGAAGTTGGCGACGATCTTCTGCAGGCCGAAACCGATGCCGACGCCGACGGCGCCGGACAGCACCGCCAGCGCCGACAGGTTGATCCCGACGGCGCTCAAGGCAATGGCGACCGCGATCACCATCAGGCCGATGCGGATGATCTTGACCAGCAACACCTGGATCGACGGGGTCAGGTCGGTCGAGCGGGTGATCTGGCCGTCGATGAAATTGCTGGCGATATTGCTCAGCCACAGCGCCACGATCAGCACCGCGCCGGCCTTGATCAGCAGCAGCGGGCTCAGCCGCAGACCGCCCACGACGACCGCGAACGAATCCAGCGCATCGGCCGCCCAGTCGAGCTGGCCGATGATGCTGAGGGCGGCGACCAGCCAGGCCACGACCGAGACCAGTTTGACGATGAAGGCGTTGTCGATCACCGAGGTCACGAGGCGGATCACGAGCCAGGCCAGCGCCAACTTGGCGGAGACCGCGATCAAATAGCTGCGGCTCGGCCAGGTCGCGTGCCACATCACGATGCGCGAGATCAGCATCAACACCGCGAACACGGCGGTGGAGGCGCTCGATACCATCACGCGGGCAAAGTGCCGGAGCGGCAGCGGCCACCGGCTCGCCAGCGACGACATGTTGACCCGTGTATGAATGGCGGTATCGGCGGCGTAGGCGAGGCCCGCGGCCGCGAGGATGATGCCGAACTGCAGATAGAACCAGGGCGAGGCGATCTCGGCGCCGACCGAGCGCGCCGCCATTTGGATCGATTCCAGGACGTCCTTCCAGCTCATGTCCATCGGCAAAGTCTCAACTTGAAGCGCGGGTCAGGCAAATGTGATTCGAATGCCCACGCAGAATCCCACAAAGGCGCGCGCGCGACCATCGATACAACACAGTGTCGAGGCGACCTAGGGGAGCAAAGACCGGGCACATTGCCGCTCATCTCAGAAATCGGTTGGCGTCCCAGTGTGGCGACGATAAGGATGCAATTGCAAGTATATGAGACCTCCGAAGGCGCATGGCATCCCTCGACTCCGTCAGTATAGCGATCCTGCTCGGTGCGGTGCTGGTGATGGCCGGCATCCTGTCCAGCCTGCTTGCGCTGCGGTTCGGCGCCCCCTTGCTGCTGGTGTTCTTGCTGGTCGGCATGCTGGCGGGCGATTCCGGCCCCGGCCGGCTGCAGTTCGACGACGTCCGCACCACCTATCTGGTCGGCTCGGTGGCGCTGGCGCTGATCCTGTTCGACGGCGGACTGAAGACGCGGTTTGCCAGCATCCGCACGGTGCTGGCGCCCTCGATGATGCTGGCGACCGCCGGCGTGCTGCTCACCGCGCTGATCACGGCGCCGGTCGCCCGCTATGTGCTCGACCTCAACTGGACCGAGTCGCTTCTGGTCGGCGCCGTCGTGGCCTCGACCGACGCCGCGGCGGTGTTCCTCCTGGTGCACACCCAGGGCCTTCGCCTGCGGCCGCGCGTCGGCGCGACGCTGGAGGCGGAATCCGGCACCAACGACCCGTTCGCGATCTTCCTCACTTTGATGCTGGTCGAGTTCATCTCGGTCGGCCAGAGCTCGGCCTCGCACATCGCGATGGAGTTCATCCAGGAAGCCGTGCTCGGCGCCATCATCGGGGTGATCGGCGGCCGGCTGGTGGTGATCGCGCTGAATCGCGTGGCGCTGCCGCAGGGTCTGCATGCGCCGTTCGTCACGACGGCGGCGCTGGTGATCTTCGGCGGCTCCCAGATCGTGCATGCCTCGGGATTCCTCGCGGTCTATCTCGCCGGTATCATCATCGGCAACCGGCCGACCCGCGCGCATAATTCGGTGGTGACGTTCCTCGACGCCGCGACCTGGCTGGCCCAGATCGTGATGTTCGTGCTGCTCGGCCTCCTGGTGTCGCCGCATCGCCTGCTCTCCAGCGCCGGCGGCGCGGTGCTGGTGGCGTTCGCGCTGATGCTGGTGGCACGGCCGCTGGCGGTGCTGATCTGTCTTGCGCCGTTCAAGTTCAACTGGCGGGAGAAGGTCTTCATTGCGTGGACCGGCTTGCGCGGCGCGGTCGCGATCTTCCTGGCCTCGATCCCGATGCTGGTCGGCCTGTCGAAGGCCTATCTCTATTTCGACGTCGCCTTCGTCGTCGTCATCATCTCGCTGCTGTTGCAGGGCTGGACGCTGGCGCCGGCGGCGCGGCGGCTGCACGTCGCGCTGCCGCGCGCCGAGCGCGGCCCGCGCCGTGTCGAACTGGATCTGCCCGGCCAGCTCGAGCAGCAGCTGGTCGGCTATCCGGTGCGGCCCAAGAGCCTGTATTTCCGCCGCGGGCTGATCCCATCGTGGTCGAAGCCGACGCTGGTGATCCGCGACCAGCGGATCCTGATGCCTGTTGAGGCCGATCCGGTCGCGCCGGGCGACTACATCTATCTGCTGGCGCCGCCGGAGCGCGCCGAGGCGCTCGATCGCTTCTTCGTCGACATGGCGCCGTCGAGCGCGCCCGATCCGCATCTGCTCGGCGACTTCATGGTGTCGGGCGAGCATACGCTCGGCGAGCTCGCCGAGATCTACGGCGTCAAGGTCGACGAGCACCAGGGCAAGCTGACGCTCGCGGATTATTTCGACATCAATCTCGACCGCGCGCCGAAGGAAGGTGCCGAGCTCGCGCTCGACGAGATCGTACTGGTGGCGCGCAGCATCAGCGGCGGCCGCGTCAATGTCGTCGGCCTGCGCCTGCCGGAGGACGACGAGAAGGTCGCACCGCAGACGCGGATGCAGACCGTCCGGCGCAAGCTCGCCGATATCTGGGCGTCGGTCGCCGGCGTCTGAGCCGCGCCGTCACTGCTTGCGCAGGAAGCTCGAATCCGGGGCGAACTTCTTGATCATGTCGGACAGGCCGTCGTCGGCCGGCGGGCCTTTGGACGTAGCGTCCGGCTTGGGCTCGTCCTTGAACTTCTGGCCGGAAATCTCGGCCAGCGCTGCGAGCAGCGTCTCGTCGAGATCATCGGCCGGTGTCTTCGCGGGCGGTGTTTTCGCAGGTGGCGTGTTGGCGGGCGGAGGCGCAATGGGCTTCGGCGGGGCGACGGCGCGGATCTCGGGATCGCCCTGCGGCGGCGTTGGCTCTGCCACCGGCTTGAATGTGTCCGCCCGCCTCGCGGCGGCCTCGCTGATGGCCGTGATCAACGATGCTTCGAGGTCGGCGGGCGTCTCGGCCGGCATCGGCGGCGGCTCGGCGGGCTTCGCGTCCCGGGGTGCGCGACCGAACAGCGGTTCTCGCTGGCCCGCCGTCGACGGCCGGCTGTCGGTGGTCTTGCCAGGCTCCTTGCCCGGCTTGAAGAGACCCGCGCGTTCGGCGGCGACCCTCGCGGAAGCCTGCTCGACCGTGGCGAGCAGGGACGCTTCCAGTGCATCGGCGGGATTGCTCGCCGAAGTCGCTGGCTTGGCGGCCGGGGCGGCCGCCTGAGGC
>NZ_JACMYP010000332.1 GCF_020889705.1 Bradyrhizobium altum
CCGGCAGGTCTGCGCCTGACACCGCGTAGCCGTCGACGGCGGAATTCATGAACGGCGGCAGCGGCAGGGGCGCTGCCACGTCGTGGCTAAGGATGCGTCCGTCGGCGTCCACCAGGGCGACGGCTTCCGTCTCGCCGACAGGCTTGACGCGCGAGGCGATGATCGCGACGGCCTCGTCGACCGACATCATCGGTCCGCCGAACGCGAAACAGTCGTCGGAAAGCTGCGCCATGATGTCCTCAGTCCTCGGCCATCGACAAGATTTGTTCAACCCACATCGCGAACCGCGGCGTTATCCTCAAAGCCGGACCATCCGTGACGAATCCTTGGCAGTTCCGGCGAGGCGGCGGAGAGTGGCCAGTCCGTCTCCGATCGTGCTTATATCCCCAGCTTCGTTACCATGTGAACCCATTGGGACGCCGACCTGTGACCGAGAAGACCACCGCGCCCATTATTGTTCCGGACCCGGACGATCCGCGACTGACCGAGCGCGTCATCGGCATCGATCAGACCGGCGAGCGGACCGAGATCAAGGTGCCGGTCGAGCGGCCGCTGACGCTTTACCTCAACGCGCAGGAGATCGTCACGATGATGACGATCAACGACTATCCCGAATACCTCGCGCTCGGCTACCTCCTGAACCAGAACATGCTCAAATACGACGACGTCGTCACCGAGGTCGAATATGACGACGATCTGGAGGTGGTGGTGGTCCGCACCGAGCACCACACCAATTTCGAGGCGAAGCTGAAGAAGCGGACGCAGACCTCGGGCTGCGCCCAGGGGACGGCGTTCGGCGACCTGCTCGAAGCCGTCGAGAAGGTCGCGCTGCCGAAGGCCGAACTGCGGACCTCATGGCTCTACCAGATGACCCACACCATCAACACGATGCCGTCGCTCTATCTGGAAGCGGGCGCCATTCACGGCTGCGTGCTGTGCAAGGAGAGCACCCCGGTCTGCTACACCGAGGATGTCGGCCGGCACAACGCCGTCGACAAGATCGCGGGCTGGATCTATCGCCACAATGTCGATCCGGCAGACAAGATCCTCTACACCACCGGGCGGCTCACCTCCGAGATGGTGATCAAGACGGTGCGGATGGGCATCCCGATCCTGGTCTCCCGCTCCGGATTCACGGCGTGGGGTGTCGATCTGGCGCGGCAGGTCGGATTGACGCTGGTCGGACGCGCGCGCGGCAAGCGCTTCATCGCGCTGTCGGGCCAGGAGCGGATCGTCTACGACCAGAACCTCGACTATGTCGAAGAGGAATCGATGCGGCACAAGCGCAAGGGCGAGGCCGACAATGACTGATATCCCGGGCGTGCTGCTGGCCGGCGGCCTTGCGCGGCGGATGGGCGGCGGCGACAAGCCGATGCGCAAGATCGCCGGCCGGACCATTCTGCAGCGGGTGATCGACCGTCTCGCCCCGCAATGCAGCGGGCTGATCATCAACGCCAATGGCGACCCCGCGCGCTTCGCTGCCTTCGGCCTTCCCATCGTCGCCGACGATGTCGCCAATTATCCCGGCCCCCTCGCCGGCATCCTGGCGGCGCTCGACTGGACCGCGGCCAATCGGCCGGGTGCGAAATGGGTGCTGAGCGCGGCCGGCGACTGTCCGTTTCTTCCGCGTGATCTTGTCGCACGCCTGGAGCAGGCGCGCGCGGCAGAGAATGCCGAGCTCGCGGTCGCCTCATCCGGCGGGCAGGTGCATCCGGTCATCGGTCTCTGGAGCGTGCGCTTGCGGAACGAATTGCGCTATGCGCTCGTCGAGGAGGACGTGCGCAAGATCGATCGCTGGACCGCGTGCTATCCGCTGGCAACGGTCGAATGGCCGACCGAGCCGCTGGATCCGTTCTTCAACGCCAACACCGTCGAAGACATCATGGAAGCCGATCGCCTCGCCGCACTTGACGGCGGCTAAGACGCGCGCTTGCGTCCGGAACGGACATCCCCGGCTGCGAGCACGCACACAGCTAGCCGAGCTGCCCGCTGGCCCGCCCTCTCCGATCCGTTTCCACCGCGCGCAGATAGTCGAGCATCAGGCCGCTGGTTGCGGACAGATGCGCGGCATCGCGGACCACGATCTTCAGCTCGCGCCGCCCCCAATCGTCACGCAGGGGGATGGCACGAAGACCCATGCCGGCGCCGACGACCGCGAAGGCACGATCGGGGATCAGGCCGAGCCCCATATTGGCCTGCACCATGCGGCAGACTGCATCGAAGCCGGGCACGTTGATGCGCAGCCGCATCGTCTTGCCGGCTTGCGTGGCCGCATATTGCGAGCGCAGGTAGATCGAGCTCGCGGTGTGCAGGCCGATCTGGTCGAAATCGAGTGTCTCGATGAACCGCAATTTCTCGCGGCCGGCCAGCGGATGGTCCGGCCGCATCACGACCACCAGATTGTCGTAGCGATAATGGAAGGCTTCGAGCGCGCGGCTGTCGGCCTCGGCCGAGCAGATGCCGATTTCGGCCGCGCCCTCCTCGATGCCGCGCACCACCTGCCCGCTCGGCCGCTCCTGCAGATCGACGCGGAGCAGCTCATGCGCCGCGAAGAATGCTGAGAGGTCCTCCGGCAAATACTGCACGATCGCCGAGAGGTTGGTGAGCATGCGGACATGGCCGCGCACGCCTTGCGAATATTCCGACAGTTCGACCGCGATCTTTTCGACATTGAGCAGCGTGACCCGGGCATGATGCAGCAGCGCCTCGCCGGCCGGCGTCAGCGCCATGCCCTTGGCGAGCCGCTTGAACAGCGTGACGCCGAACGCGAGCTCGAAATCGTTCATCCGTTTCGACACCGCCGACGCCGCGATCCCCTCGCGCTGCGCGGCGCGGGTGAGGTTCTGCTCGTCGCAGACGGCGACGAAGAGGCGGAGCGTGGTGAGGTCCACCCGGCGCGTCAGCGCGGTCTCCGCCGGCGTGGCGGCGCGCGGGATGTCGACGTCGACGTGGGCAAGCGACATGGGCGGCGTCCTCAGGAGGAGCACAGGGTAACGCCGCGGCTGGCGCGGAAAATCCCAAAGCGGCGAGGAATGAGGTGGATAGTTGGGAAACGATTCCAACAATGAGCTCAGCGGGCAGATTCTGTCCTAAGCCGATCCGTCTGTGACGAACGCGTAATATTGGGTTCATTCTCTTCGCGCGCGGATCAGCGAAGCGGAACCCGCCATGATGCTCGCGGGAGTAGCGGATCACGCTACGCAAATCTATCCAGCATGCCGACCAGATGGCGCATGATGCCGCGGCGGATTGACTCAGAGCCGTCCGGAATAGCTCGCGACCAGCTTCACAAGATCGGCCTGTCGCTTCGTGGCGGTCTTTTCATAGATGCGATGCAGATGGGTCTTGACGGTTTGCTCGGAAATGCCGAGCACCGGGGCGACTTCGGGCACGCCGCCGATCTCGACGATCGCAAACATGACCCGAACCTCCGCTGGCGTCAGCCTGAACTCGTCGGCGATAGCCTCTGGCGGTGACAGCAAATCCAACTCGGCCTTGCGGACGAACACAGCCGCCGCTGCCGAGTAGGAAACACCCGCCTTGCGGCGCGCGCCCGAGGTCAAGGGCAGCACATGAGCGACGTAGCGCTCGCCGGTGCGCGCGGTCAGCGGCATCGCGATCCCCTTCTTTCCGACGGCCGCATCGCCCGCCTGGGCCGCCGCGAATATCTCAAGCAGATGCCGGTTGCCCTCGGGATCAAGCGCTGCGATCCGGCCGCGGTTGGAACGCAGCACATTGGCCTCGGCGATCAGGCGATGGGCGCTGGCATTGGCATGGATGATGCGGCCGGTCGAATCGACAATGAACATGCTCGAGACGAGTTCGTCGAGACTGTCCGCCAGCGCCGCTGCCTCGACGCGATGGAGATCGATTACCTTGCCAATCAGCATGGCGCGCCGGACGTGCGGCGTAATCAGTTCGAACCGCTGGCGCATGCGGTCGTCGACCTGGCCCTGCCCGGCGTGACGCATGGCGGTGAACAGCGCGCAGCTCGTCACGCCCTTTTCCAGGTTCGAAAACAGGCCGTCGGTCAGGCCTTGCGGCAACAGCCATTCGCGAAAGAAGCGCGTCCGAACAAACTCCTCGCAGGAAATCACGTCGGGGACGGCGACCGGCTGCTCCACTTCGAAAAAGACGACGCCCGGAAAGATCGGATTGATCTTGCCGTACCCCTCCCGATAGAGCTTGAAATAGTGCGGCGCGTCGGACTCGCGGCCCCACCAGAACAGCGCGTCCGTTGCCCTGCTGACCGAGTCCTGCGAATGCAGGCTGGCGGAGGCCGCGCCGACATAGCCGCAGATGGTTTCAAACGCGCTCGGCCACAGTGCCGGGTCGAGCGAAGCATCGTAGATGTCGCCGATGACCCGCGACAGTTCGTCAGCTTCACGCATGTCGGTGGCTCCAGCCTGCTGAACCGACCCCAGCATCGTAGCACGCCCGGGGAGCCGGCAGCCAGCACCTCAATCGATCGGGTGACGCGGCGGCCGCACCGATCCGGCAAGTTACGACCGTCGGGTAACCCGCATAACGCCAGCGACGGGCAGGGCCGAGTTCCGACACGGACGGGAGCACAGGGCCCTGTCGGGCAACCCAACTGGCCCGTGAGATCAGGAGAGGATCATGCGTGACGAAGCCAAGATCAAGTTGCGTGAGAGCCTGCGCGGTACAGTCATCGAGCGTGGCGAGGCCAACTACGACGAAGCCCGTGCGCTGTATAATGGCATGATCGACAAGCGGCCATTGCTGATCGCCCGCTGTGCCGATGTCGCAGACGTCATCGCTGCGGTGACGTTCGGCCGCGACAATGACCTGCCAATCGCGATCCGCGGCGGTGGCCATAATGGGCCGGGCCTCGCCAGCGTCGATGACGGGCTGGTCATCGACCTCTCCGCCATGAAGGGCGTCCGCGTCGACCCGGTTACTCACCAAGCGCGGGTCGGTGCCGGATGCACCCAGGGCGACGTCGACCATGCCACGCACGCGTTCGGCCTTGCGGTGCCGGCCGGCATCATCTCGACGACCGGGATCGCCGGCCTGACCCTGAGCGGTGGCCACGGCTATCTCACCCGCAAATACGGCCTCACCATCGACAATCTGGTCGAGGCCGACGTTGTGCTCGCCGATGGCAGCTTCGTCGTCGCCAGCAAGGACAACAACCCTGATCTGTTCTGGGCGCTGCGCGGCGGCGGCGGCAATTTCGGCGTCGTCACCTCCTTTGTGTTCCAGCTCCACCCCGTCAACACGGTGTTTGCCGGGCCGATCGCCTGGGACCAGAAGCAGGCGCGCACCATCATGCAGCGCTATCGCGACTTCCTGCCGGCAGCACCGGAGGAACTCGGCATTTTTCTCGGGCTCAAGACAGTTCTGTCCAGTCCGCCGTTTCCGGAAGAGCTTTGGGGAAAGCCCATCTGCCTCCTGATGTGCTGCTACGACGGCCCGGAGGATGCGGCCAGGAAGGCTCTGGCGCCGTTGCTCGACGCATTGCCGGCGCCGTGGTTCAACTGGATGGGGACGATGCCGTATCCGGCGGTGCAGAGCATGTTCGACGGGCTCTACCCCAAGGGGATGCAATGGTATTGGCGTGGCGATTTCGTCAAGACGCTGCCGGACGCCGCGATCGACATCCATCTCGAGCAGGCCGCGCAAGCGCCAAGCGAATTGTCGCTCATGCATCTCTACCCGATCGACGGCGCGGTGCATCGCGTCGGCAACGGCGAGACCGCATGGAATTGCCGCGATGCGACCTGGTCGATGGTCATCGCCGGCATCGATCCGAATCCGCAAAAGGCGGGGCCGCTCACCCGATGGACCAAGGCCTATTGGGAAGCGGTTCACCCGTTCGACCTCGGCGGCGCCTACCCGAATTTCATGATGGATGATGAGGGCGACGCCCGCCTCAAGGCAACCTACGGGTCCAACTATGCGCGACTGGCGGCGGTGAAGCGCAAATATGACTCCGCCAATCTATTCCGGGTCAATCAGAACATCATGCCGGCCGCCTGATGCCGCGGCCCGTGATATTGCGAAGGCGAAGGCTTCGCGAAGTGATCCAACAAGAAACGCGGCGCCGAGGCGCCGCGTTTCCGAATGCTTTGATCGAGTGAACCGTCAGCCCGCGACCTTGGCCGCCGGCACGTCGCGCTGGCGCTTCATCACGATCTTGTTCAGCGCGCCGAGATAGGCCTTTGCAGAGGCAACCAGCGTGTCCGGATCGGCAGCGCGCGCGGTCATCGAGCGGCCTTCATGGGCGAGACGCACCGAGACTTCGGCCTGCGCGTCGGTACCTTCGGTCACTGCGTGGACCTGGTAGAGCTCCAGCTTGGCCTCGTGCGGCACCAGGCGCTTGATGCAGTTGAAGACGGCGTCGACCGGGCCGTTACCCTCGGCTTCCTCGATCTTGATCTGGCCGTCGACGTCGAGCTTCATGGTCGCGCGCTGCGGGCCATGGGTGCCGGCGATCACGGTCAGCGAAGCCAGCTTGATGCGGTCGTGCGCGGCCGCCATCTCCTGATCGACCAGCGCTTCGATGTCCTCGTCGTAGATGTCCTTCTTGCGGTCGGCCAGCGCCTTCATCCGCGTAAAGGCATCCTCCAGCTGGTTGGCGCCGAGCTTGTAGCCCATCTCCTCCAGCTTGTGGATGAAGGCGTGGCGGCCGGAATGCTTGCCGAGCACCAGCGAGGACTGCTTCAGGCCGACCATCTCGGGCCGCATGATCTCGTAGGTCGAGGCATCCTTCAGCACGCCGTCCTGATGGATGCCGCTCTCATGGGCGAACGCGTTGCGGCCGACGATCGCCTTGTTGTACTGCACCGGGAACGAGGTGGCGGCGGACACCACCTTCGAGGCGCGGGTCAGCTGCGTGGTGTCGATCTTGTTCCAGTACGGAAACTTGTCGTTCCGCACATTGATCGCCATCACGATCTCTTCCAGCGCCGCATTGCCGGCGCGCTCGCCGATGCCGTTGACGGTGCACTCGACCTGACGCGCGCCGCCGACGATGCCGGCCAGCGAGTTCGCAACCGCCATGCCGAGGTCGTTGTGGCAGTGGACCGAGAAGATCGCCTTGTCGGAGTTCGGCACGCGCTCGATCAGCGTCCGCATGAAGTGGGTGTATTCCTCGGGCACCGTGTAGCCGACCGTGTCGGGGATGTTCACCGTGGTGGCGCCGGCCTTGATCACGGCTTCGACGATCCGGCACAGATAGTCCATCTCGCTGCGGGTGCCGTCCTCGGCCGACCATTCGACGTCGTCGATCTGGTTGCGGGCGCGGGCGACCATCGCGACCGAAGTCTCGATGACCTCCTCGGGGGTCTTGTTCAGCTTCACGCGCATATGCAGCGGCGAGGTCGCGATCACGGTGTGGACGCGGCCGCGGCGAGCGAACTTGACGGCTTCGGCGCAGCGGTCGATGTCGGCCGGATGGGCGCGGGACAGGCCCGCGATGACCGCGTTCTTGGAGCGGCGGGCGATCTCGCTGACCGCCTGAAAGTCGCCTTCCGAGGTGATCGGGAAGCCGGCCTCGATGACGTCGACGCCCATATCATCCAGCAGCTCGGCGACCTCGAGCTTCTCCTCGAAGGTCATGGTGGCGCCGGGGCACTGCTCGCCGTCGCGCAGGGTGGTGTCGAAAATGATGACGCGGTCCTTCTCGGACTTGTTCACGGTGGCCATGTGAGAAATTCCTTTAAACTTTGCGCCCGTCATGTTGCTTGGGCGATGTCAGGGTCCGGTGATCTCGTACAAACCCCTGAGTGCCCAGGCGCAAACGCCCAGCCGGCCCTCAGGGGCAGGTAAGAAGAAGGCCGCCAATAAGCAGGGTGGGCGCCGCGGCCGGGATCGTGGCGGTAGCCTGGGCCACCTCCTCCGAAATCCCATCGATTTGGCCGCGAATCAGCATTGCCAGACCCTGTTGAGCGCCGAAATCCTCGGTCAAAACCGTTGACGGTTGGTTGCCGGGACGCGCTATGCTCCGTCGTTCTAGACGATTATGGCAAGCCGCCGCAATGGGTAAAGATGGTCAACGGGGTTGACCTATCGTGCCGCATGGCACGGCGCGCCCGGCCCCGTCCCTGTCCCCTCACCTCCGCCCGCGCGAAGACGCGCGCAGGCTCGACGGCGAGCGGCCGTAGAGACCGGCGAAGGCCGCGTTGAAACGGCGGACGCTGCCGAAGCCGGCGCGGAAGGCGATCTCGGTCATCGCGTCATCGGTGGTGTCGATCAGCCGCTT
>NZ_JACMYP010000333.1 GCF_020889705.1 Bradyrhizobium altum
GCCGCGCGGCGCAATGTCGCCCAGTCATGGTCGCGGCCCGCGGTGAGCTCGCAAGCCTGCTGCGGCCGTTGCAGGATGATGCAGGTGTCGGGCTTGGCGCCGGCGAGGCGGATCGCTTCGTCGAGCAGCGGCTTGTACTGCACGATACGCCCGGGCTCGATGCCGCAGCTCGCCGAGAAGATCAGCTTCGGCTTAGCGTCGTCGATGCGGGTCGCAAGCTCCTTGGCCGCGAAGCCGCCGAACACCACGCTGTGCACCGCGCCGATCCGCGCGCAGGCGAGCATCGCGACGACAGCCTCCGGCACCATCGGCATATAGAGGATGACGCGATCGCCTTTGGCCACGCCGAAATCCTGCATGACCGCGGCCAGCGTCTGCACCTCCGCCAGAAGTTCGGAATAGGTGAATTTGGTGATCGTGTTGGTGAGCGGGGAATCGTGGATCAGCGCGACCTGGCCTGCGCGCCCGCCGGCGACGTGGCGATCCAGCGCGTTGTAGCAGGTGTTGACCACCGCGCCGGCGAACCAGCGTCCGTAGGCGCCCATGGAGGGATCGTAAATCTTTTTGGCCGGCTCGATCCAGTCGATCTCGCGCGCCGCTTCCGCCCAAAAGCCCTCGGGGTCTCGAAGCGAGCGGGCATACACCTCATGATACCGGCTCTGCTGGATGTTCATCGCGTTTCTCCCTCGCGCGGTCGCGCGTCATTTGCCGACCATTGTCACGGGAAGCGGCGCCGTTTCAAGCCGAAATGACCGCGACCTTCGGCCGGGTGAGGCGGAGCTCGGCTAATAGCCGTCGACCCCGTTGATCCGCTGCAGCCGCTCGCGCATCGCCTTTTGCAGGTCATAGTCCGGCTTGCCGAATTCCGCGTTGCGGCGGCCGATGAACTGATCCTGCGCGCGCTGCAGCTCGCGCGCCTGGCGCGGGTCCTGCGCCTCGCGCACCGTGCGGAAGGTCGATGCGACGGTCTCGCGATCGAGATCGGCAAGCGCGGGACTGGCGCAGATCGCCTTCTCCACCGGCCGGCGCGCCTTGCGGCAATCGAAGCTCGGCTTGCCTGCCACCGCCATCATGGCGCCGATCCGCTCGAGCTCCAGCGACAACGACCTGTAGTTGGCCTTGGCGGCGGCGTGATCGGGGTTGAGCTTGACGGCGGCGCCGAAATCCATGATCGCCTTCGGCCGGTCACCCTTGCGGCGCCACAGCTCGCCGCGCGCATTGTGGGCGTCGGCAAGCGATGGATCGAGCCTGAGCACGGTGTCGTAATCTGCGATCGCGCGGTCGATCATCTGCTTGCGGTCATAGGCGCTCGCGCGCGCCATCAGCGCCTTGATTCGATCCGGCCTGGCCGCCTTCTCATTGTCGATCAGCGCGCCGCAGGCATCGATGGTCTTGTCGTCATCCGCCGCCGCAGTCGCGGCGATGCAGGGTCCGGCATCGGCCTGCACATCCTTGCCGGGCTCGCTGCTGGCCGCGCGCGCAACGCCTGATCTCAGCGCGCCTGACAGGCAAGCGCACAGCAGCGCCAGAGCCAGACTAGCGGCAAGATTTGCAAAGTTGCGTCGCATCCTGATCGCCGACAAGACATCCCTCTCCCGCGCCCGCACCACCGACCTCTGATGTCCGGCAGCGCGCCATTTGCCGCAAAACCACACGCTGGATTATACGTCAATTGCGACGATCGGCTGCACTTGGGGCCGTACTTGGGGGTTCGCGTGCTGACATTCGAATGGATCATCGGCCTGTTGCTTGCAGCGGTGGCGCTGTCGGCGCTGGCGCGGCGGATCAAGGTGCCCTACCCGACCTTTCTTGCGCTCGGTGGCGTGCTGCTGACCCTGCTGCCATGGGCTCCGACCTGGGCACTGGAACCGAAACTGGCGCTGGCGCTGTTCGTGGCACCAGTGCTGCTCGATGCCGCCTACGACACCTCGCTGCGCGATCTCCGCAACAACTGGCTGCCGGTCTCGACGCTGGTGGTGGTCGCGGTCGGCGTCACCACGGCCGCGGTCGCCGTGGTCGCGCACTGGCTGCGCCCGGACATGCCCTGGCCGGTCGCGATCGCGCTCGGTGCCATCGTGGCGCCACCGGACGCGGCCGCGGCCACCGCGATCCTGCGCCAGGTCAACCTGCCGTACCGGATCCAGAAGATCCTCGAAGGCGAAAGCCTGCTCAACGATGCCACTTCGCTGTTGATCTATCGCGTCGCGGTCGGCCTGGTCGCGGCCGAACACATGAGAATCCGCGAGTTCGTGCCGTCGATCACGGTCGCGCTGGTCGGCAGCCTCGCCGCCGGCTACCTGTTCGCACGGGTCTGGATGATGATCACCCGCCGCATCACCGAGGCGCCGAGCGCGATCATCACGCAATTCGGCGGCACCTTCATGGTGTGGATCGTCGCCGAGCACCTCGGGCTGTCCGGCATCCTGACCATCATCGCCTATGCGATCACCATCGCCCGCACCGCGCCGGCCCGCACCTCGGCGCGGCTGCGCGTGTCGTCCTATGCGGTGTGGGAAACCGTCGTGTTGGTCCTCAACGTGCTCGCCTTCATGCTGATCGGCCTGCAATTGCGCCCGATCTGGTCCGAGCTCGACGACGAGGTGCGCTGGAAATATTGCAGCTTTGCCGCCGCGATCCTCGCCGTCGTGATCCTTGCCCGCATCCTCTGGGTGATGCCCTACGGCGCCCTGCTGCGCACGCTGAAGGCGCGCAATTGGCTGCCCACCCATGTGGTGGAGGCCGTGCCGACCTTGAAGCGCGGCTTCATCGTGTCGTGGTGCGGCATGCGCGGCATCGTTACGCTTGCGGCCGCGTTTGCGCTGCCCGAGTATTTTCCATATCGCGATCTGATCCTGCTGACCGCGTTTGCCGTGGTGCTGGGTTCGCTCGTGATCCAGGGGCTGACATTGCGGCCGCTGATCCTGGCGTTGAATTTCGATGACGACGATCCGGTCGGGCGCGAGGCGGCCCATGCCCGCGGCGTGGTCTTTCGCGCAGCGCTCGAGGAGATCGACGCCGACCCGTCGGAGGAAGCCGAGATCCTCCGGCTCGAATACCGCTCCGTGCTGCTGCGCGCCGAGAACGACCCGGATGGCGGCCTGACCTCACGCGAGCTGCCGTCGGATCCGATACGCCGCCGCGCCATCGCGGCAGCGCGTCAGGCGCTGCTCAATCTACGTCGCACCGAGACCATCGGCGACGACGCATTCCATCTGGTCGAGGAGGAGCTCGACCGCGCCGAGCTCAGCGTCGAGGCGTGATACCCCTAGCTCCTCAGGCGCCCGATTTAGAGGTGATGCCGCCGTCGACCACAAGCTCGATGCCGGTGACATATTTCGATTCGTCCGACGCCAGGAACAGCGCGGCATTGGCGACGTCCCAGGCGTCGCCCATGTGCCCCATCGGCACCTGCGCGTCGCGGGCGCGCCACATCGCCTCCACATCGCCCTTGGCGTAGCTCTGCGCCAGCCCCGCGGAATGTTCGACCATCGGCGTCTTCATCAATCCCGGCAGGATCGCGTTGACGCGCACATGCTTCGAGGCGAACTCGACCGCGGTCGAGCGCGTCATCTGGTTCATCGCCGCCTTGCTCGCATTGTAGCTGACATAGGAAATGCCGACATGGCGGATCGAGGCGATCGAGGAGATGTTGATGATCGAGCCGCCGCCCTGCTTGATCATGACCGGAATGACGTGCTTCATCGAGAGATAGGCGCTCTTGAGGTTGACCGCGAAGACGCGGTCCCAGTCGGCTTCCGCCACTTCCACCACGCTGCCGACCTCAGCGATGCCGACATTGTTGTCGAGCACGTCGATACGGCCATAGGTCTTCAGGCAGGCCGCGACCATCGCCTCGACCTCGCTGGCGCGCGAGACATCGGCGGTGAATGCGGCCGCCTTGCCGCCCTCGCCGGTAATGATCTTGACCGTCTCCTCGGCCGCGGCGCCGTTGCGATCGACGCAGAACACGCTGGCGCCCTCGCGCGCGAAGGTCACGGCGGTCGCCTTGCCATTGCCCCAGCCCGGCCCGATCGAGCCCGCGCCGACCACCATTGCAACCTTGCCCTTGAGCCGATCCATCGTTTGTTCTCCCGTTTGTTGTTCTTGCAGCCTGACGTAGTCCGTAGCCCGGATGAAGCGAAGCGCAATCCGGGAACACTGGCCCCGGATTACACTGGCGCTCCATCCGGGCTACGGAGCTACGGATCCTCGCAAACACTCATCGTCGTGACATTAGCACCGATCGGATGTCCGAAAATCTCCGATAGCGTCTGGCAGCTTCCCGCGTGGCACAGGTGCCATTCACCCGCCGCGCCGGAATTGCCGAGCACGACCTCGGGCCTTGGCACCGGCGTCGGCGACCATTGAAACCAGCCGCCAGCGAGGCGCGCTTCCGGCGGCGGCTCCATGCCGGCGCCAGTGCCCTTGATGCGCGCCTGCTGCAGCGTCAGGCCGGCCGGCGTGACCAGCCAGTCTTCCTGCCAGGCGGTCTTCTCGATCGAATGCGTCCAGGCGAGCGTGAAGGCTGCGATCGACAGCGTCTTCACGACACCCGCGGATGCAAGGCAGAGGCTCAAGCCGCCGCCACCGCGTTGCGCGGACGCTGCCGCCATTGCCAAAGCACGACAGCGGCCGCGAGCGTGAATCCCGCCGTATCCGAGAACTGGAAATCGCCGAGCAGGCAGAGCGCGGCACCGAAGGCGACCACGATCTCGATCAAGGTCAGCCGCGTGAACAGGAAGCCGATCGCGACGATGCCGAACAGGGCGATCGCCACCAGCGCCTTGAAGGTCGCTACCGCCACCGCGCCGTAGAAGCCGAGTTGCGCCTGCATCGGATCGCCGGCCTGCAGCATCAACGCCGGCGAATAGACGAAGATGAAGGGGATGACGTAGCCGGCAAGCGCGATCCGCATCGCTTCCCAGCCGATCTTGTCCGGATTCTCCTTGGCGATCGGCGCCGCCGCCAATGCTGCGAGCGCGACCGGCGGCGAGAGGTCGGCCAGGATGCCGTAGTAAAACGCAAACATGTGGCTTGCGATCAGCGGCACGCCGAGCTTGGCGAGCGCAGGTGCGGCGAGCGCCGCGGTGATGATGTAGGTCGGGATCGTCGGGATGCCGGTGCCGAGCAGGATCGACAGCAGCATGGTCATGATCAGCGCCAGGAACAGGCTCTTGGCGCCGAGCCCGATGATCCAGCTGCCGAAGATGGTGCCGACGCCGGTCTGCGTCATCATGCCGATGATGGTGCCGACGATGGCGCAGGCCATGCCGACGGTCAGCGCTGACTTGGCGCTGTCGGCAAGCGAGTCACGGCAGGCTCGGAGCGTGGCGCGGCCACCGCGGGTGATCGCCGCGATCACGATCAATCCTGCGACGACGCTGGCCACCGGAACGATCTCGAGCCCGTGGCGCGAGACCGCGGCAACCACCAGCGCAAGGCCGATCCAGAAGATGTAACGCACGACGGTGTTGGAGAAGCCGAGCGTGATGCTGGCGCCGAGGATCAGCGCAACCGTCAACGCAAGCCCCATGCTGCCGGCATAGAGCGGCGTGAAGCCTTCGAACAGCATGTAGACCAAAGCTGCGAGCGGCAATACCAGGTACCAGCGCGCCACCAGCGCCTTCCAGGCGCTCGGGATCTCCGAGCGCTTCATGCCGACGAGGCCATGCTTGCCGGCTTCCAGATGCACCATCCAGAACGCCGAGGCGAAGTAGAGGATCGCCGGGATCACGGCGGCCTTGACGATCTCCGAATACGGAACGCCGAGCGTCTCGGCCATGATGAAGGCGACCGCGCCCATCACCGGCGGCATGATCTGGCCCCCCATCGAGGCGGTGGCCTCGACACCGGCGGCGAACGCGCGGCGATAGCCGAACTTGATCATCAAGGGAATCGTGAACTGGCCGACGGTCACGACGTTGGCGACGCCGGAGCCTGAGATCGTGCCCATCATGCCCGAGGCGAACACCGCGACCTTGGCCGGCCCGCCGCGGGTGCGGCCGAACAGGCCGAGCGAGACGTCGGTGAACAGCTGGATCATGCCGGCACGCTCGAGGAACGAGCCGAACAGGATGAACAGGAAGATGTAGGTGGCCGAGACATAGATCGGCACACCATAGAAGCCTTCGGTGCCGAACGAGAGATGGGTGACGATCTGGTCGAAGTCATAGCCGCGATGATTGAACGGCGACGGAAGATATTGACCGAAGAACCAGTAGAGCAGACAGGCGCCGCACATCAGCGGCAGCGCCGCCCCCATCAGCCGCCGCGTGCCCTCGAAGATCAGGATCGCGAGCAGCGCGCCGACCGCAAGGTCCATGTTGGTCGGATCGCCGTCGCGGGCGATCAGGTCGGCATAGAAGATCCACTGATAGAGCCCGCAGAGGAAACCGGCGGCGCCGACGATCCAGTTCACCGCGCGGCCGAAATCGGCTTTCGCGGTGAAATTGCCGATCAGGCCGAAGGTCAAGAGGATCAGGAAGCCGACATGGACGCCGCGCACCACCTGGCTCGGCAAATAATTGAAGGCCGCGACATAGAGTTGGAACACCGCAAAGGCGAGACCGATGGCATAGGCCAGATGGCCCCAGGCGCCCGGACCGAAACCTTCCGGAAAACCATGTTCGAAATTGTCGAATTCAACCTTGATGGGCTGCTCGCCCGCAACCTGCCGCTGCATATGATTAGTCCCCGCCGTGTCCGCGACGCTTATAGCATTTGGGCCGCCGCCCAATACTTCATGGCCGGGCTTGTCCCGGCCATCCACGTCTTTGAGCGACCGTTGCCCCAGAACGTGGATACCCGGGACATCTGCGCGAAGACGCGCTTCGCGCCTTTGCCCCGGGCATGACGCCGAATATGTCTTTCGAGCCTTACTTGATCAGGCCCTTTTCCTTGTAATAGCGGATCGCGCCGGGATGCAGCGGCACCGGGCTGCCGGTCGCGGCGGCCGCCAGCTTGATCTCCTTGCCCGCGGCGTGGGCATTGGCGAGTTCCGGCAGCGATTCGTAGACCAGCTTGGTCACCTGATAGGCGAGATCGTCCGACACCGCGCTCGAGGTGACGAGGTAGTTCACGACCGCCGCGGTCGGCACGTCCTTGTCCTGGCCGGTGTAGGTGTTGGCCGGAATGATCACGGAGACGAAGGGCGGTCCGATCTTGTCGACGGTCTCCTTCGGCACGGCGACCACGGTGATGTCGCTCGAGGTCGAGAGGTCCTTCAGCGAGGCGACGCCGAGGCCGGCGGACTGCAGCGTGGCGTTGAGCTGGCGGTTCTTCATCAGGTCGACCGATTCGGCGAACGGCAGATACTCGACCTTGCCGAGATCCTTGTAGCTCATGCCGGCGGCCGCGAGGATCGCGCGCGAGTTGAGCTCGGTGCCGGACTTCGGCGCGCCGACCGACAGGCTCTTGCCCTTGAGATCGGCGAGCGTCTTGATCCCGCTTTCGGCGGTGGCGACGATCTGGATGTAGTTCGGATAGATCGCGCCAATGGTGCGCAGCTTGTCGAGCTTGTTCTTGAAGCCGGCCTCGGTGTCGCCTTCCCAGGCGGCCTTCAGCGAATCGCCGAGCGTGAAGGCAATCTCGCCCCTGCCCTGTTGCAACAGCACCAGGTTCTCCACCGAGGCCTTTGTCGCCTGCACCTGGGTCTTCACATCGGGGATCTTGTCGCCGTAGATCTTCCCGATCGCGACGCCGAGCGGATAGTAGACGCCCGAGGTGCCGCCGGTGAGCACGTTAATGAACTGCTGGGCCTGTGCGACAGGCGCGGACAAAACACTGGCGGCCACGATCGCGGCAGCCATCAACCTTGAATACATGAGTATTATTCTCCCCTAAGCCGGGCCGGAAATTGGCCGCACACCCCTGCCGGGTCAACCCATCCAAATGACGCATGCAGGGCCGAAAACCCTGATAGCAGCACCACTTTACCTGCGCTGGAACTCCGCGCCTGCGAGTGGGTTGAGGTGCGCAATCTCGCCGCGGTATCACTTGCAGCCGTCCGGGACGCCCGTTGAGCGCGCGCTTGATGCGTTGAACTTCTTCCTCGCCACGTACGGGACGGGCTCGGCCCTTATCTGGCGATCTACCTCCTGACCGAACGGGGTGGGACGAGGCCTCGATCGGGTCAGTGATGTCGATCGCGGCGATCGCCGGGATCGTCGCGCAGACACCGGCCGGCGCCCTGATCGACCGCAGCCGCGCCAAGCG
>NZ_JACMYP010000334.1 GCF_020889705.1 Bradyrhizobium altum
GCCCGGTCGCCGCGAAGCCACGCCGCGAAACGGCGGCGGCCGCCACGCGGATAGGCCTACGCAAGTCGCATCGCGCGAAGGCCGACCTCACACACCCCTGTGTCAACTGCGACCCAGTGCCGCCTATCTCAGGTGGAACTGCGACGTCGCTTCGTCGCTTTCTATTGTTCCAACTCTGCTGTTTGAATTGTTTGTCCAAACAGCAAAATCCCACAACAAGGAGAAAATGATGAAGTTGGGAACTTTGGTCGTGGCCGCAATCACCTCTGGCGCCATGACGCTGTCGACTATTGCCCCCTCGTTCGCCGCACCGCTCGCGCCCGCGCGGTTGCAGGACCGGCCGATCTCCGTCGAGCACATGCAGTATCGTCACTGGCATGGCGGCCCGCGTCACGGTTACCGCGGTGGCTACTACGGTCATCGCCATGGCGGCGGTGGAAACGGCGCTGCGATCATCGGCGGGCTTGCAGCCGGCGCGATCATCGGCGGCGCCATCGCGGCGAGCCAGGCCAAGGCCAACAACGACGCCTATTGCTCCCAGCGTTTCCGCACCTACGACCCGGCTTCGGGGACCTACATCGCGTCCGGCGGCGTGCGGCGTTCCTGCCCGTAAAATCAGCGAACGCGCCTACATCTCCCGTCATGCCCGGCCTCGTGCCGGGCATTTGCGTTCCGGGGAAACAGCGCCTCTTCAGCGGACCAGACAGCGTCGCTAGGTCGAGAGCTGAGGCTTGCCGTAGACCTGGTCGGCGCGCTTCTCGAACGCGGCGGCAAAGCGCGAGAATGCGGCGTCGAACATCGAGCCCATCAGCATCGCCAGCATCCGGCTCTTGAATTCGTAGTTCAGGAAGAAGCCGACATCGCATTCGGTGTCCGACTTCGGCTCAAAACTCCAGCGGTTCTCCAGGTTGCTGAACGGACCGCGCAGATATTCGACCAGAATCTTCAGGTTGGGCCGGTCGAGTGTCACCCTGCTGGTGAAGGTTTCGCGCACCAGCTTGAACGAGACGGTCATGTCGGCCACCACGACCTCGGTGCCGTCGTCCTTGGGCGTCCGCTGGCGGATCTTGAGCGCCTGGCACAGCGGCACGAATTCCGGATAGCGCTCGACGTCGGCGACCAGATCGAACATTTGAGGTGCGGTGTGGCGGACCCGCCGCTTGCTTGAGAATCGTGGCATCAGTGGATACTCGCACGGTTTTGCTGGCGTGCGAGACGCTGCAGATAATCGTCCGCCTGGGCCCGATCGGTGAAGCAGACCAGCGATTGATCGGCGCGCAAGCCCGAAAAATATTCGATCAGCTTCGGCCGCTGCTGCTGGCGATAGGTCCAGACATAGCGGAAGAATTCGAGATCGATCTTCTCCGGGCAGCCTTCCGCCATCTCGGGGCGAACCTGGCCATAGCTGCCGGCAATCCGCCCCAGGATTCCGAGCATGCAGGTCAGCCGCGGCAGATCGAACCAGATGATCGTATCGGAGAGCTGCCGGCGCAGTTCACCTGCACCGCTCTTCATGTAGTTCCCATCCATGATCCAGCGCGGCGCTTGCGTGACCTCGACCATGCGGCGCTCGAATTCATCCTTGTCGGACTCGACCCAGCCCGGCTTCCAGAACAGCGCGTCGATCGACACTGTCGGGATGCCCATCATGGCGGACAGTCGTCGCGCAAAGGTCGACTTGCCGGACCCCGACGATCCCATCACCAGCACGCGTTGCATTGGTCCCGTCCAAGATTCGGTCAAGGTTCGGTCGAGGCTCGATCAGGCAACGGCGCGCGGCGACGCCGGCCTCCTGCCGTTTGCAAAATCTAGCGGCCGCGAGCCGTGCGCGCCGCCTGCAGCTTCGCAAAATCCTCGCCGGCATGATGCGACGAGCGCGTCAGCGGACTCGCCGACACCATCAGAAAACCCTTGGTATAGGCGACACGCTCGTAGCCCGCGAATTCGTCCGGCGTCACGTAGCGCATCACGGCGTGATGCTTGCGCGTCGGCTGCAGGTACTGACCGACGGTCAGGAAATCGACCTCGGCCGAGCGCAGGTCGTCCATCACCTGCAGTACCTCGTGCCGCTCCTCGCCGAGGCCGACCATGATGCCCGACTTGGTGAAGATGGTCGGGTCCATCTCCTTGACCCGCTGCAGCAGCCGGATCGAGTGGAAATAGCGGGCGCCCGGACGGACCGTCAGATAGCGCGACGGCACGGTTTCCAGATTGTGGTTGAAGACGTCGGGCTTCGCCGCGACCACGCGTTCGAGCGCGCCGTCCTTGCGCAGGAAGTCCGGTGTCAGGATCTCGATCGTGGTGGTCGGGCAGCGGGCGCGGATGGCCCGGATGGTCTCTGCAAAATGCTCGGCGCCGCCGTCGGCGAGATCGTCGCGATCCACCGATGTGATCACGACATGGGCCAGACCCAGCTTCGAGACCGCCTCAGCGACGTATTCGGGCTCGTGGGCATCGAGCGCGCCGGGCACGCCGGTCCTGACGTTGCAGAACGCACAGGCCCGCGTGCAGGTGTCGCCCATGATCATGAAGGTGGCGTGCTTCTTGTCCCAGCACTCACCGATGTTGGGGCAGCCCGCCTCCTCGCACACCGTGACGAGGCCGTTCTCCTTCACGATCCGCCGCGTATCGGCATAGCCGCGCGTGTTCGGCGCGCGGACACGGATCCAGTCCGGCTTCGGCGGCGACACGGCATCCGGCCGGTTCACCTTTTCGGGGTGACGCGGGCGGAGCTGAGTGGTGGAGATGGTGTCGACGATGGTGACCATTTGTGCCTGCAAGTCGCGAGAGGCCATAGCTAATCGGTGTTGACGCGGCTCGCAACCCGCCCTGCGACCCTAGCAGATCAGCCCATATATTGGCAGTCTCGCGGTCCGTTCCACGCCGATTCCCACCTCAAAATGGCTCAAAAACCCCGATCGACCCGTGCGACCGCGCCGCGCCTCGGCAAAGCTCTGAAACGCGCCTTCTTCGATCGCAGCGTCCACGAGGTCGCACCCGACCTGATCGGCGCGACCTTCCTGGTCGGCGGCGTCGGCGGCATCATCACCGAGGTCGAGGCCTACCATCACACCGAGCCGGCGGCCCACTCGTTCAACGGACCGACCCCACGCAACCAGATCATGTTCGGCCCACCGGGCTTCTCTTATGTCTACCGCTCCTACGGCATCCATTGGTGCGTCAACTTCGTCTGCGAAGCTCCGGGCTCGGCCAGCGCCGTGCTGATCCGCGCGCTCGAGCCGACCCACGGCTTGGCGGCCATGCGCCGGCGGCGCGGGCTGGAGGATGAGCGCGCCTTGTGCTCGGGGCCCGGCAAGCTCTGCGAGGCGCTCGGCATTACCATCGCGCACAGCGAACTGCCGCTCGACCGTCCGCCGATCGCGCTCCACGCGCGGACCGAGACGCCCGACATCGTCACCGGATTGCGGATCGGCATCACGAAAGCCGTCGACCTGCCATGGCGCTACGGGCTGAAGGGATCGAAATTCCTCAGCAAGCGGTTTCCACCGTGAGACGCCCGGTCAGCGCAGGTCGATGGTGACGATCCCATACGGATTGAACTTGAAATCGTCTGGTTCATAGGAGGTCTCATAAGACAGCTGCGCCTTGCGGTCGGCGAGCACCGCCTCCAGCCCGCACCGCGCAAGCTGGTCACCGACCTCATCCATCAGCGCAACCACCTCTCGCTCGCTGCCATAGGCTTTGGCCACGTAGACTTCGGGAAGCCCGACGAGGTGAAAGCCGACGGTCTCAAGGTGGGTCGCGCCGGCCAGCGGCCGCTTGGCGAAGGCCAGCCGGCAGGCCCGACGCAAAGTGATGTTGTCATCCGATTGCAAAGCAGCGGCAGCCTCGTGAGCGAGCGCGCCCCAACGCGCGAGGCCGTGGGCGACGCCTGCGCTCTCACCCTTGGCAGCCGTCGCACCTGCCTTGATCACGGCGTCGACCAGAAACAACCCGCCGGCCGAGCACATGACGGCATTGTCCGCCGACATCGGCGGTCCCAGCACATAGAGAACGGATTTGTGGTCGGCGACAGCCGTCTCGTCGGCGTCGGTCCAGGCATTCGGCGCGACGCGATCCCAGCACACGCCGAATGAGCGGCTCATATTGGGATCCGCCTTCCCTTGCGAATAGGTGGTATCGACGCTGAAGCCGGCCGCGAATTGTTCGATCGCACGCGAGGCTGCATCCTGCAGCCGCGGCAGCTCGCCTTCGCCGCCGAGCAAGCAGAGCACGTGGCGCGGCTTCACCGTCGATGCAGCCGCCTGAGCGCGTTCGCCGAAACCGAGCATTGGCAAGACTCCTGTCGCGATCAGCAGCGTTCTTCGGGATATCGTCATGATGATCTCGCGGCTCGGGGGAGCCGGAACGGATTGAACGGCCGACCTGTCGGCTGGTTGGTCGGATGCCGGCGTGACCGGGTTCACGCCGCCTGATGGCAGACCGCCTCGATCCGGTTGCCGTCGGGATCGCGCAGGAACGCCGCATCATACGAGGTGTGATAGTCGCGCAGCCCCGGGCGCGCCGTCATCGGTGCCGCCTGTTATGACGCCCGCTTCAGCAGCTCGATCGCCTCGAGGATCTTGGCCCGGCGCTCCGTTGCTGCCGCGCGCTTCTCCTTCTCTTCCTCGACGAGCTCTTCCGGCGCGTTGGCGACGAACTTCTCGTTGGAGAGCTTTGCGTCGACCCGCTTGATATCGGCGTCGGCCTTGCCGAGCTCCTTCTCCAGCCGCGCGCGTTCGGCGGCAAGATCGATCACGCCCTTCAGCGGCAGCGCGACGACTTCGCCGCGCACCAGCAGCTGCATGGCGCCTTCAGGCGCGGCGTTCGCGAAGGAAATCTCCGACAATCGCGCGAGGCGCTTGATGGTGTCGTTCCAGCGCTGCGCGCGGTCGCGCGTCTCGTCGGAGGTGGTCACGATCACCAGCGGTGTCAGCGTCGACGGCGGGATGTTCATTTCCGCCTTCACCGACCGCATCGCGGTGACGAGATCGACCACCCAGCCGATCTCGGCCTCAGCCGCGGGATCGCTGAACTCGTCCGCGTCGAGCGCGGCAATCACCGGCGGAATGATCGGATCGACCACCGGACCTGCGGTCGCGATCGCCGCCAACTGCTCCCCGGTCACGCCCTGCTTGCGCGGCCAGGGCGCCAGCACCAGGAGGCCGTCGCGCTTTGCCGTCACAGCCCACAGCTCTTCGGTGATGAAGGGCATGAACGGATGCAGCAGCTTGAGGATCTCGTCGCGGGTCCAGGCGATCATGGCGCGGGTCTCGGCCTTGGCCGCGCCCTCCTCGCCCATCAGCACCGGCTTTGCCAGCTCGAGATACCAGTCGCAGAACACGTTCCAGACGAAGCGGTAGATCGCGCCGGCCGCATCGTTGAAGCGATGATCCTCGATCGTCTCGGTCACCTCGCGGGTGACGCGCGAGGTTTCGTGGGCCATCCAGCGGTTCAAGGTCTCCTTGGCGCCCTTCGGATCGAAGCCGTCCGGCTTCACGCACTCGTTCATTTCGGCGAAGCGGCAGGCGTTCCAGAACTTGGTCGCGAAGTTGCGGTTGGTCTCGACCAGATGCGGCGACAGGCGGATGTCGTGGCCCTGCGCCGCCTCGCGGGTCAGCGCGAAACGCAGCGCGTCGGCGCCGAAATCGTCGATCACGCCCAGCGGGTCGATGACGTTGCCCTTCGACTTCGACATCTTCGCGCCCTTCTCGTCACGGACGAGACGGTGGATGTAGACGGTCGAGAACGGCGCCTCCTTCATGAAATGAAGGCCCATCATCATCATGCGGGCGACCCAGAAGAAGATGATGTCGAAGCCCGTGACCAGCGTGTTGGTCGGGTAGTAGCGCGCGACCTCCGGCGTGTCGTCCGGCCAGCCCAGCGTCGAGAACGGCCACAGCGCCGAGGAGAACCAGGTGTCGAGCACGTCCTCGTCACGCGTGATGAAGCCCTCGCGCTTGGCGGGATCGACCGCCATGTCGTGGCCCTGCTCCGGCGTGATGACTTCCTGCTCGACGTAGTAGCCGAGCGCGTTGCCGACTGCCTCTTCCTCGGTCTCGGCGACGAACACCTTGCCGTCGGGCCCGTACCAGGCCGGGATCTGATGGCCCCACCAGAGCTGGCGCGAGATGCACCAGGGCTGGATATTCTCCATCCACTCGAAATAGGTCTTTTCCCAGTTCTTCGGCACGAACGTAGTCTCGCCCGAGCGCACCGCCGCCATCGCCGGCTGCGCCAGCGTCTTGGCGTCGACATACCACTGGTCGGTGAGGTACGGCTCGATCACAACATTGGAGCGGTCGCCATGCGGCACCATGTGGGTGTTGGGCTCGATCCGCTCGAGGAAACCGAACTCCTCCAGCCTTGCGACGATCTTCTTGCGCGCGGCGAAGCGCTCGATGCCGTGAAACTCTGCCGCGAATTCGTCGGCGCCCGCCGGCAGGCCGCGCAGATAGTCCTCGTTGCCGGTGAGATTCAGGCAGCCTTCCTGGTCCAGCACGCTGATCTGCGGCAGGCCATGGCGCTTGCCGATCTCAAAATCGTTGAAGTCGTGCGCCGGCGTCACCTTGACCGCGCCCGAGCCCTTCTCCGGATCGGAATAGTCGTCGGCGACGATCGGAATCTTGCGGCCGACCAGCGGCAGGATGACATGCTGGCCGACCAGATCGGTGTAGCGCTCATCGTCCGGATGCACTGCGACCGCGGTGTCGCCGAGCATCGTCTCCGGACGCGTGGTCGCGACCACGATGAAGGATTTGGGATCCTCGGGGCTGAAGCTGCGGCCTTCGATCGGATAGCGCAGGTACCAGAGATGGCCCTTGACCTCGACCTGCTGCACTTCGAGATCGGAGATCGCGGTGAGCAGCTTCGGGTCCCAATTGACCAGGCGCTTGTCCTTGTAGATCAGGCCCTGGCGGTGCAGCTCGACGAACACCTTGACGACGGCACGCGACAGGCCCTCGTCCATGGTGAAGCGCTCGCGCGACCAGTCGCAGGAGGCGCCGAGGCGCTTGAGCTGGTTGACGATGGTGCCGCCGCTGTCGGCCTTCCACTGCCAGACCCGCTCGAGGAACTTGGCGCGGCCCATGTCGCGCCGGCCCGGCTCCTGCCGTTCCATCAGCTGACGCTCGACCACCATCTGGGTGGCGATGCCGGCATGGTCGGTGCCGGGCTGCCACAGCACGTCACGGCCGCGCATCCGCTCGAACCGGCACAGGATGTCCTGCAGCGTGTTGTTGAGCGCGTGGCCCATGTGCAGCGAGCCGGTCACGTTCGGCGGCGGGATCACGATGGTGAAAGGCGCAGCGTCCTTGCGCTCGGGCCGGCCGGCCTTGAACGCGCCGCTCTCCTCCCAGAGCTGGGCCATCCGGAGCTCGATATCGGCAGGCTGGTAGTTTTTCTCGATCATGACAATGCGCTGTGGACCATAGGGAAAGGGTAGAAAGCCGCCAGAACGCACCGAGTCAACCGGACCGGCACGTCAAAACGGCATTGAGAGCGTTTTCGAGCGAAGTGGACACCGGTTCGCGTGAAGAAAACGCGTCGAAACAGGGAACTGGCGTTTCGGGTCTGATCCTATCAGAACCGAAACTCTGGGGCATTTGGGGGCTGAATGAGGGCTGCCAAGCCCCCTGCGGCAGGAGCGACCACCCGCGGCGGAGCTATCGCCCGCGGGAGACCCGCTCGATCTCGGCCTTGACGATCCGCTCGACCAGCCCCGGCAGATTGTCGTCCAGCCAGGACTTCAACATCGGCCGCAGCATCTCCTTGACCAGATCCTCCAGCGTCCGGGCATTGTTGCTCAGCACGGTGTTGGCCAGCGAGTTGAAAGCGGATTCGACCGCCCGCATCGTGGTTCCCGAGATGATCTGCTGCATCGGCGCGGTTTCGATTGCCGGCGGTTCTCGCTCTCGAACCGGTTCTCGCATGGGCTCCGGCGCCCGTGTGCGGGCTTCCGTGAACTCGACGTCGTCCTGCGGCTCGACCTTGCGGAACGACGGCGTGGCCGCCGGCTCCGGCAGCGCCATGTCGTCAGTGAGCTCGAATACGTCGGCTTCGGGTTGCGGCGACGGCCTGATCTCGGACGCGGGCGTCGCCTCGTCGAGGCTGGCGAGCAGCGAGTCGATGTCGTCCTGATTGTTGCTGGCCGGCGCCG
>NZ_JACMYP010000335.1 GCF_020889705.1 Bradyrhizobium altum
ATGCGTACTTTTCTCCATTCTTGGCCGAGTTTCGAATTTAGTTCCTTGACGAGGATTGCCATTGGTCCGTCCCCTCCATCAACTGCTGAACTAGGTAGTTGACTGACGTTGCAAGCGTTACCTGAACGACCGATCGGTGCCGCCCATCGGACGACGGACGTTGCCTGTGCGTCCCCGCAGGCGCGGATGTCGCGGAGCGCGTTTCTCCATGACCTGCATCCATCATCACGTCATAGAGCTCTGGTAAACTGAACGGAGTTGATGCAACCTCAGGTGATAACAAAGCGAGACCCACATATGCGCCGCATGGTTTTGATTGGCTTTCTGTCATTGGCTCTCGGCATCGCGGCATCCCCGGCCCGCGCATGGTGGGACGAAGGGCACATGCAGATCGCTTACTTGGCGTACAAGCGCCTCTCCGATCCTGTCCGCGACAAGGCCGATGCCTTGCTGAAGCTCAACAAGGATTACGTGAAGTGGACCTCCGGTGCCGCCGATGACAAGACGGCGAAGATGTATGCTTTCGTTCATGCCGCGACTTGGGCCGACGACATCAAGACCAAGGAGTACGGCTATACGCGCGACGCGGTCACCAGCCCGACGGCCGGCCAGAACATCGGTTATTCAGATCACAACCAACATGCCTACTGGCATTTCAAGGACAGCGAGTTCACACCCGACGGTACGCCACTGCCCGCCGCGGCCCCAGTCGATTTCGTCACGCAGCTCAAGCTGATGATCGCCGCGCTGCCGGCGTCCTCCGGCGCATCCGACGATGTGCGCTCGTATGACCTCGTCTGGATCCTTCATCTCGTCGGCGACGCCCACCAGCCGCTGCACGCTGCCACCCGCTACACGCATGAGATCCCCGACGGGGATGCCGGCGGCAATGCGGAATCGGTGATACCGGCGAGCGGATCCAGCATGGCTCTGCACGCCTACTGGGACGCGATCTTCGGCGGTTACTCCTCGCCCTATGGCGCCATCTTCGACGCCGACGGCAAGGACGGGCTGTCGAGCGTCGGCGTCAACCAGGTCGAGGCGCAGATTGACGATCCCGCCGTCTGGGCTCAGGAAAGCGCGGACCACGCCAAACAATACGCGTACGTTCCGCCGATAAGCACTGGAAAGAATCCGGTCCTTCTGACGCGCGATTATGAGACGAGCGCCAAAAACCTGGCCCGCGCGAGGGCGGCGCTTGCCGCCGTCCGATTGGCCAATCTGATCGAGACGGCGCTCAAGTAGATTTTTTGCCAAATCCCGGCGGGCGACAATTTGGAGGACCAGACCATGTCGAGACTTTTCGCATCCATCGCCTTGTTCGTTACAGCCCTCCTTTGTGGGCCCGCCTTCGCCGCCTCGCCTTTGGCACAGCTGACGCCGACCTCCGGCACGCCGTTTTCTTCGGTCCCAAGCGCATCACCGCGGTCACTTCGCTGCCGCCGGTCAACGAGTTCAGCGTCAAGGCCGAGTTTCGTCCTTCGCCGCATTATCGGCAGCGCTCCGAGCATAACGGGTGCAGCTTTTATATATCGAAGGCCAGGCGGCCCGTAGCAGGCGGAATATGAGGCAGGGCTGCCGCGGAAAGCTGAAAAGCGCCGCCCAATCGTTAGCGCAATCACCCCAAGGAGGGCAAACTCCTCAGCGGAGACCCACTCAACGTCGTCAGCGGCTATCCGGTAGAGCTCATGAATCTGATCTGGCGACAGCAGAACTGAAATGACCACCGAAAGAACAACAATCCGCGGGAGGTTGGCTGAGGCGTGATCACAGCCAATACGACCAATTCCTGGTCTTGACGCCGGATTATTTTGTAGCTACAAAATAATCCGTGAAGATCATCTGGGACGAACCGAAGCGACTCGCGAATCTCGACAAGCACGGGATGGATTTCGCTGATCTCAACGAGAGGTTCTTCGATACTGCCGTCGTCCTGCAAGCAAAGCGCGACCGTTATCGCGCAATCGGCGTGAACATTCGCGGCGTCGTTTCCGTGATCTTTGCGGTTTACGGCAAGGAAGCTGTCAGCATCATCAGCATGCGCCCTGCCAGTAAAGCAGAAAGGGAGCTCTATGAAGCGAACCGTCGCTAAGAAGCGCTATAAGGCGAGCGATATGCGTGCCGTAAGTGATAACCCGGAATGGACTAAGAACGACTTCGCAAAGGCAAAAGCCTTCGATGAGGTCTTCCCAACAATGCGCAAGGGGCGCGGCCCCAATAAGGCGCCGACCAAGAAGCAGGTTTCGCTGCGGCTCAGCCCCGTTGTCCTGGATCATTTCAAGGCCGGCGGCCCAAATTGGCAAAGCAGAATTGACGAAGCGCTTGTGAAGATCGTCAAGCGAAAGACCGGATAACTTCGTCGGTTTTCCTGGACTGAAACACAGAAGGCCCGGCCGACGGCACTTTCGTCTTCCGAGGCGTCATCTCACTCGTAGATACATGAGGCGTCGTCTCGGGCCGCGAAGAATGTCCGCACCCCGACCTTATTACCCGTGCGCCGGAAGTGTTCGAAAGAAATTCCGGAGTGGTGGCTGAAAACATCGTAGTGTTCTCAACGGAACCGGTCAGGATGGCGAGTTGCCATCTGCAGGATCGGATCGCCCAGGCGCGATCCTGCATCGATGGCCTATTCAGGCATTTTCGTTCCTGATCATGCGCGCTCATCGGCCGAACGCGAGGCCAAGGATTGCGCCGATCCTGCTGTGGCCGGTGAGGGTCGATCCGGACGTCGGAAACCACGGTTACGTCACTTCAGGGTACTGCCGACTGCGACGGCACTCGAAGCAGCCCTGCGTCTGAACGAAGCGCGGCGCCGTCAGCTGCGTCGCCGCAAGTGATTCGAAGGCGGCCCGAAATCCATTGACGCTCCTGAATCTCAGAGTCCACGGTCACCGGATTTTGGGTCATCCGACTGTGCATCGCCGTTCGCGTCAATATTCTGCTGCAGTCCAATAGGTCCCGTCGGTCTTCCGGCGAATACAGAATATAGTTCCGCATTTAAATGCGTTCGATCACATGCGGGACACTCAAAACAAGGTAGCTACCCGCAGCGCATTGTTTTCGCCTATCTGGAGGAGGTTGCATTTTTTCTGCAATCTCGCGCAGAAACCCGCCGCAATCCGGCGAACATTGCGGCCGCCGCTGGGCAATGGCGGCCGGTGAGCTATGGCACCGCATGCATTCGCGACGCCCGGATTCCGGCCAATATCGACATCCCCTAGGGTCGGTCTTCATGGTTTGGCAGGGCTGAGCGCCACTTCGTATGCGATGGCCGCTCCTGTCCCCTGGTGAGATTGGATGATCTGCAGTTGCGGAAGTCTTCCCAAACACGAGCTGCGTCAACCTTTCGAAAGGCGACGGGTTCCTTTCAGTTGAATGAATCAATCAACACACGTAAGCTCTTGAGCTGGCAAATAGTCATTGCCGAACTGTTTTGAATGCTCATAGCCGAGGCGCGCCTTCAATCCGGCGAGCCGCCGCCCAATTTCCCATCGAGACGTTTTCATGACCTCACCAGAAGCCATCGACGTACTGATTCTAATCGCCCTAACCCAGGAAGCGGAGACGTTTCACGATTTGCCGTTTTATACGCTCAAGGAGGAGCCTCGACTGGGAGTTTTTCCGTATCACTCCTTTGAGTACGAAGACGCGAACGGCACCTCGCGGCGTGGCGCGTTGGTGAGCGTGGGCGAAATCGGCCTGCGCATCCGGGACGCGGCGCTTCGCTTTTCGGAGAAATTTTCACCCAAGCTGGTGTTGAACGTCGGCATTCCGCTCGGGTCGGTGATGTCGTCGTCCCCACTCACATCAATGTCATTGATTACCGAGCAGCTGCGCAGGATGACGAAAAGAACGGGTATGAAATACTTCCCGGCGGCAAACCGGCTCCCGTGAGCATCAGTGCCGGATACGTCGTAAACTCTGTCCCATTCAAGAAGAAGAACAAGCTGCCCAGCATTGCCAATTTCGCCAAAAGAACAGGTTACACCCTGGCCCCAAATGAGCGACGGCAGCTGAAAGAATGGGATGGCGCCAAGAACCTCGCCAAGACGCCGACCGTGGTGAGCGGCCCTTTTGCAGTCAGCAATCTGCTGATCAAATCAGCGCGCTTCAAAGAGTACGTATTGAAGAACGCGGATCGCAACTACGTTGCCGCCGATATGGAAAGCGGGCTTATTGCGGATGGCCTAATTACATTGACACCAGCGCCGCCATTTTATGCGGTCAGAGCCATCAGTGACCCGGCCACAACGAAGAAGCCGCAATACGATGCGATCGGCGACGGACTCATCCGCCGCTGGGCGATGTCGAATGCACTGGATACGGTCAAATTGCTCATCGCTGGGCCTAGTCTCTTTGGAGACGAGCGAAAGCTGAGCGGAGTTAGTGGCGTCCCAGAAGATTACAGTCCAGAGTATCCAGGACAACGAATACTAGGCGCGCCCACCACTTCCGATTTCGACGATCGGTTTTCGAATATGCGCGTTACGGTTTCGAAGAGAGATCATGGTGAGACCGTTCTTCCAATTCGGTTTTCGAAGCTCTTGAGCGAAATATTGGAAAAGCCCAGAGCCGGGTCGTTCCTGGTCCAGGGGCGCGGCGGCGGCGGAAAGACGGCCCTCCTGCGAGCGCTCCAGCTTTCAGTTAACGATGCGCACGAAGCACCCAAAACAGTGTTCCTCGACGCCCGCAAAATAATTAAGGAAGCCGGATCGGCCGATACCGTTTCGGTACTTCGAAGACGTGTCGATCGGGATGCTGCCGGCCTGGTCGACACAAAGGGCAGCGTTATTGTTTTTCTGGATGGGTTGATCGGAACGGACAGCGAGCGCCCGATCATCGAGGCGCTTTCTCGGCTGCTCGCGCGCAACGAGCCAACGCTGGTGCTTGGGTTCGGCCTTGATCACTATGAACTCCAAGCGGACTCAAATGATTACCCTCCGACGCCTTACCTTCACAACAGAACGCACGATCGTACGGTCGACCTGAAAGCGATCTCAATAAACGATGATGCTTTAGCAACAGCGGTTATTAGCGGCATCGTCCGAACGAGCGGAACGAGCACGAGCGAGCCACCAGAGCCGATCCTTGCTGCGCTTCGAACGCTCGGGTTTCTTTATCTCAATCATTTCGTGGTATCCATATATCTACACAATGCCGGTAAGATGGCTTTCGAAGGCAAGAACAGCTCGGCCTTTGTGATCCAATCGATGCAAAACCTCTATGGCGACCTATACGGCCGCTTTACGAGCCGGCAGTTCAACCTGCTTTGCGTAGCAGCTCTGCGGTCTTACTGCCGGATCCTGGTGAAAAGTGCCGGATCTGCAGAGCTTGCGACCGCGCACGGCCGATACGAGAGCGACTTCGCGCTTTTTCCGCGCATTGTCCAGACCGCGCTGATCGCCAAGGCCGTCGTCTATATCCTTGGCGAATTCGCCAATCCAAAGAGTAGCAGCGCCATCTTCAAGTCTACGGGTATTAACGAGGAGCTTTTTCTGTCATTGGTGTTTGGCAATGACGTCAACAGCGCGGTCAAGGATCTCATGGCGGACCAACGCGTCGAGGACGCAGTGCTATCCGCGGCGCACAAGATCTCGGACACCCTCGAGCCGGCTTCACTTTCGTATGCTTTGTATCTTTTCGGACGCGCGCGCTCGGAACGGGGCAGGCTCCGGGCCGAAAAAGCTTTCGAGACAGCCGCGCAAGTGTTGCTGGATCCAGGCACAATATCGCCGAGCGAGCAGACCAAATTCTGGCGGCTCGCAAGGCGCTCGCTCTATATCAGCCGCTCGCTAAATGGCGACAAGAAAGCAACCGACTCGTACATTGCCGCCGTCATCAGCGACCCATATGAAGATCGCTTGAACCGAAGCTTTCATCTCGAATACTACCGTGATCACAATGCCACAGGCGTTACAGTGGCACTCGACCATGAAGATAGAGGAGGTAATTTGCGTCGTACTCGCCAATTGCTTGGACGACGGATAGAGGCCGCAATAAGCAGCGGAACGACAGGCGAATACGATCGAATCTGCATTCTCACGTATTTTTCGCTGGTCCGGTATCGTCATGAACTCGCGAAACTATCAACAGAACAGCGGGAACAGGAGGCAGATCTCATAAAGAGGCTCATGGCCAGCAACGTGACGTTGGGCCCGGAGCTTTCAGCCTTTGTAATCATGGTTGAACACGCACTTTCGCGCGACCTCTACTCAAGCCTTGATGCGGTGGTTGAACTATTTGCCACGAAAGCAATACCGCGGATCGGGTGGGTTGATCGCCAGATGACGAGCGAAAAGCAGGTCGTGGAAAGTGTCGCTTCGCACGTCTATGGTGCGATGCTTCTTGTCGATCTTTTGAGCGAACGACTGACGCCAAAACTCGAACCGAAAGAAACAACCCAGATCATCCGGATCCTTCTGTACCACGATATCGCAGAAGCCTATATCGGCGACTACCGCCCTACCGACGGCGAGACGAAGTCAAAGGAGATACCGACGATGCATCGCATCGCCGCGCCAGCCACCTATCAGCATTTACCTGGCCTGGCCGCCTCGTTCAGTCACTTTCAAAGGTTCGAGACAGGGGCCGATCGGTGCGCCAGCCTGGCTCGCGATTTTGACAAGCTGGACGCGGTTTTCCAGGCGCTAGTCTATGCTAGTCATTTTCCCTCGCTCGACAATCGACGGCAGTTCGTCACCGGCAACAAGGAGCGGATCACAGATCCAACCCTTCGCGAGATCGCGGATGAGATCTGGCGCCGCATTGAAAAAATACCATTAAAGGCCACAACCGCCGTCTCCTGATAAACTTTGCATGATCCGACGAGCGCTATCGCTGTGCCCTTCGAAACCAAGAACGGCGGCGAGTGGCGGCACGCCGGCCAACACCTCTCGCGGACCCGATACCTGATCGCTCCGCCTCCCATCTCCACTCCGTTGGCTGGAGAAACCGCGAACTCGTTGGATAACGCCCGCGACGTCATCAAGAGAACCAAGCAAGTTCTTTACCTGATGCAACTCAACGTTTAGCTTATTGAAATATTTGGGGGCTGATACATGCATTGCGATAAAGCCTTTTCGTTCTTGTTAGCATTTTCACTTGCGGGCTGCGGAACTCAACTGCCTGACTTGACCAGCCAGCAGGTACTTCCTCGGGACCGATTGATCGGCGCAATACACTGCGAACTCGCCGACGCCATCCGAGAACAGCTTCTTCATAGGACCGATCGCCGTTTCCTGATCGACTGGCAAGCTGCTTACACAATTACACTCAAAGGCAACGAGACCGGCACACTCGCAGCGGATGCCAACAAAATTCCGCTTCCCTTCGATAGGGGTGCCTCTTCCGTCCTCATCTCGGCCGGTGCTGATGTCAAGGGCACGGCAAACCGCACCGCGGTCCTCAAATTCAGCCTGAACGTCTCGGATATCGATCTTCGTGCTGCCCCTTGCGCCGAGACTTATGCAACAGGAACTCATCCTTTTCTGCGCGGCAACATCGGCTTTGGTCAATGGCTGAACGAGGCGCTCGATACGAGCATCTCGGATGGCTTCATTGCACGCCATCCGGACCGCCTCACCAGTGTCGGCCATACGTTCCAATTTGTCGTGCTTGCGACGGCCGGCGTCAATCCAACGTTCACGATCGCGCCGCGGCCGATAACGATTAACCCGTCTGTCGGCGTGTCGCGGGAGGAAGACGACAGTGTCGACGTCGTGCTGGCCAAGAAATCGTCCGGAGGTAGCGGCACTACGACAGTCTCAAAGGTGAAAACACCCGACCAGGTGAGGAACGTCGAACAGTACAGAAGGGAAAATGAGAACGCCCGACAGGCGATCGCGCAGGCGGATGCCTATCTCGATACGGCGGACGGCCGTCGGCTCGCGCAGCTTCAGGCACAGATAAAAGGCAAGGAAGCAGCGATCACCAGTCTCGGTGTTGCATTACCCAGCGGGCTGGCGGCGCCCAATAACCTGGAGGTGCCGAACGACCTAGCCGCGCCGCTGGCGGAGAAGGCTCGACGCGAATTCTCAGAGCTGCAGGGCCTCAAGAATCAGTTTGCGACAACCGGAGGGGCCGAACTGGAGAGGAAGCAACGCGAGCGGACGACAGGCGAGAATACGATCGCAGAGAACCAGGT
>NZ_JACMYP010000336.1 GCF_020889705.1 Bradyrhizobium altum
CCCGCGTGGTGCGGCTGGCGGCAGAGCGGGGCTTGACCGTCGGCCGCAGCGACCCTGTCGCGCGCACGGTCGAGCTGGAAGGCACCGCGCGGCAGATGGCCGAGATCTTCGGCGCGACGCTTCGCACCTACCGCGACGGCGAGCGCACGTTTCGCGCCCGCGTCGGCGGACTGACCGTGCCGGCCGAGATCGCGCCATGGACCCGCGCCATTCTCGGCTTCGATCAGCGGCCGCTGCGGACCAGGACGCCGCTTGCGCAGGCCCAGGCCGACACGGGCAGCGGCAGCGGACTGTGGCCGACCGACATCGCGGCCCGCTACGGCATTCCGCTGGATCGCGACGTGTCGTCGATCTGCGTCGGCATCATCGCACTCGGCGGCGGCTATCTCGCGAGCGATCTCGCCATGGCGGTGGCCGGCATGAACCGGCCGCCGCCGGTTGTCGTCAATGTGCCGCCGACCGGCAATGGCGGCTTCGGCACCAACGATGTCGCCGACCTGGAGATCGCGCTCGATCTCCAGGTGCTCGCCGGCCTGCTGCCGAAGAGCAAGATCGTGGTCTACTTTGCCGAGAACTCCGCCGCGGGTCTGACCGACGCGATCCATCAGGCGGTGTTCGATGAAGAGCATGCACCGCAGGTGGTCTCCGTCAGCTGGGGCAGTGCCGAGAAATACTGGACCGGGCCCGGGCGCGACGCGATGCAGGCCGTGCTGGCCGATGCCGCGCGGCTGCGCGTCAGCGTGCTGTTCGCCTCCGGTGACCAGCTCGCGACGAGCGGCCTGACCGACGGCAAGGTCCATGTCTGGTTTCCCGCCTCGAGCCCCTATGCGACGAGCTGCGGCGGCACCCAGCCCCTGCCTGCCGCGGGCAATGGGGCGGCTGCAGCGGAGGCGGTCTGGAATGCCGGTGCGGTCGGCACCGGCGGCGGCATCAGCGACGCGTTTCCGGTCCCCGACTATCAGTCGCATTTGACGATGCCGAAGTCGCAGAACGACGGCGCTATCAGGCGCGGCGTCCCTGACGTCGCCTGCGCGGCCGCGGCGAGCCCGGGCTACCGCATCATCGTCAACGGAGAGGCGATGGCGATGAGCGGGACCAGCGCCGCGACACCGCTATGGGCCGCTCTGGTCGCGATAGCTGTCTCCGCGCGCGGCGAGCAGATCGGCTTGCTCAACGCCGCGCTTTATTCCAACCCCGGCGCATTCCGTGTGGTCGAGCAGGGCAACAACCGCGTCGGCGGCAAGGGCTACGATGCCGGCCCGGGCTGGAGCGCCTGCACTGGGCTCGGTGTTCCGAAGGGCGCGGATCTCCTCGCGGCCCTGACCGCGATCCCGGTGGCGTAAGCCCTAAAAACAGAAACCCCGCCATTTGCGGCGGGGTTCAAGTCGAAAGCGAAGTCGGAACGCTGCGGGCCAGAAGGTCAGGCGGGAATGCGCTCGTCGGCCTCGTGCGGCTCGCGCAGCACATAGCCGCGGCCCCACACGGTCTCGATGAAATTGCGGCCCTCGGAGGCGTTGGCGAGCTTCTTGCGGAGCTTGCAGATGAAGACGTCGATGATCTTCAGCTCCGGCTCATCCATGCCGCCGTAGAGATGGTTGAGGAACATTTCCTTGGTGAGTGTGGTGCCCTTGCGGAGCGAGAGCAGCTCCAGCATCTGGTATTCCTTGCCGGTGAGGTGCACGCGCTGACCGCCGACCTCGACCGTCTTGGTGTCCAGATTGACCACGAGATCGCCGGTCTGGATGACCGACTGGGCGTGACCCTTGGAACGGCGCACGATGGCGTGGATGCGGGCGACCAGCTCGTCCTTGTGGAAGGGTTTGGTCATGTAGTCGTCGGCGCCGACGCCGAGACCCTTGACCTTGTCCTCGATGCCGGCGAGGCCGGAGAGGATCAGAATGGGAGTCTTGATCTTCGAAACCCGGAGCTGCTTGAGCACGTCGTAGCCGGACATGTCGGGCAGGTTGAGGTCGAGCAGGATGATGTCGTAGTCGTAAAGCTTGCCGAGATCGACGCCTTCTTCACCGAGATCCGTCGTATAGACGTTGAAGCTCTCGGATTTGAGCATCAATTCGATCGACTGCGCGACGGCGCTATCATCTTCAATCAGCAAAACGCGCATGCCAGTCCCCTATAGTCGCCGCTCCGGGCGTCAGGTCGGCCGCACTTGCGGCACTCACAAAACGCCTTTGAACAACTGATTCGGATCCTGACGAGATATGGTTAACAAAAACTGATTCCTCGACGCAAGCTCTAACCGTGCAATTTTTGTCGAATCGCCCTAAGATATTGCGTAGAAGAAGCTTTTCCTAACCGCGCTCGTTCAGTTTCCACATTAAGAGCCGGGCCTAACCGACTCTCGCGACTCGCCCTTCTTCTGATGGGCGAGCGACCTCAGTCACCAAAGACAGTGACGCAATGATTAATGATGCGGGTAAACACGAAGTTAAGCGGCCGGCGCAAAATTGCGGAAACTTAAGGTTTTCGCAATGAAGGCGCTCGCGGAGCAGATCGGGGACATCGACGGCGTCAATATTTATGGCCGTGTAGTCGGCGTCCGCGGGCTCATGGTCGAGATCGCCGGCCCCATTCACGCGATGTCGGTCGGCGCCCGCATCGTGATCGACGTCGGCGCCGGCCGCTTCATCCCGGCCGAGGTGATCGGCTTCTCCGGCGAGAACGCGGTGGTGATGCCGTTCGGCGGGCTCGAGGGCGTCAGGCGCGGGTGCCGCGCCGTGATCGCCAATGCGGCGAGCCAGGTGCGGCCGTCGCCGGCCTGGCTCGGCCGCGTCGTCAATGCGATGGGCGAACCGATCGACGGCAAGGGTCCGCTGCAACAGGGCGCCTCGCCGATGTCCTACCGCAACTCGCCGCCGCCGGCGCATTCGCGCAGGCGGGTCGGTCCGCCGCTCGACCTCGGCGTGCGCGGACTCAATACTTTCCTGACCTGCTGCCGCGGCCAGCGGCTCGGCATCTTCGCCGGCTCCGGCGTCGGCAAGTCGGTGCTGCTGTCGATGCTGGCGCGCAATGTCGACGCCGCGATCTCGGTGATCGGGCTGATCGGCGAACGCGGCCGCGAGGTGCAGGAATTCCTGCAGGAGGATCTCGGCGAGGAGGGGCTGGCGCGTTCGGTCGTGGTGGTCGCCACCTCGGACGAGCCGGCGCTGATGCGGCGCCAGGCGGCGTATCTGACGCTCGCGATCGCCGAGTATTTCCGCGACGAGGACCAGGACGTGCTGTGCCTGATGGACTCGGTGACGCGCTTTGCGATGGCGCAGCGCGAGATCGGCCTCTCGGCCGGCGAGCCGCCGACCGCCAAGGGCTACACGCCGACGGTGTTCACCGAATTGCCGAAGCTGTTGGAGCGGGCAGGGCCGGGCACCGGCGTCGGCACCATCACCGCGATCTTCACCGTGCTGGTCGATGGCGACGATCACAATGAGCCGATCGCGGACGCGGTGCGCGGCATCCTCGACGGCCATATTGTAATGCAGCGCGCGATCGCCGAGCGCGGCCGCTATCCCGCGGTCAACATCCTCAAGTCGGTCTCGCGCACCATGCCGCGGTCCTCCGACCCCGACTTCCTGCCCTTCATCAACAAGGCGCGGCAGGTGATGGCGACCTATGCCGACATGGAGGAACTGATCCGGCTCGGCGCCTACCGGCCGGGTTCCAGCCCCGAGGTCGACGAGGCGATCCGGCTGCACGAGCCCTTGGAAAGCTTCCTGCGCCAGGCCAAGGACGAGGCCACCAGCCTGGGCGACGGCTACCGGCAACTCGCTCAAATCCTCTCGGGTTTGGAAACGGAACGCTAACTTTGTCAGGCCATCATCCCCGGCACACCATAGCTATGCCGGCGGGGCCCAGGGGGGAGCCGGTTCTGTCCCGCGTTCAGAATTGGGACTTCTGGGGAGTATGAGTCGATGAAGTCACGTGAAACGCTGATCCGCCTGAAGAAGTTTCAGGTCGACGAAAAGCGCCGTCGGGTTACCCAGATCGAAGGCATGATCGCCGACTTCCAGCGCATGTCCGTCGAGCTCGAGCGCGAGATCCAGACCGAGCAGGAGCGCGCCGGGATCAATGATCCCTCGCACTTCGCCTATCCCACCTACGCCAAGGCCGCGATCCAGCGCCGCGAGAACCTGACCCGTTCGGCCGACGAGCTGCGTGCCCAGCTCGACGACGCCAAGGCGCTGCTGTCGGAAGCATTCGAGGAGCTGAAGAAGGTCGAGCTGCTTGACGAGCGCGACCAGGCGCGCGAGCGCGCGGAGGAGAGCGCTCGCGAGCAAGCCGACATGGATTCGATCGGCCTGATGCGGGCCCGGCTCGGCGTCATCGCCTGATACCTCGCTCCCTCCGCCGACCATCTTGAGAGCCCGGGCCGATCGCCCGGGCTTTTTGTTGGGCGCTGTCCACAAGCCGGCCTCTCGTCGGCCACTTGGCGGATCGTGCTGTCCCAAAATATGCTACCACCGGTCCAGACCAGATGATGATCGGCGGCGCGGTGGCGATGGGGCGATGGGGGATGCAGGCTTGGAGGGCGCTGAATGCTGACGCCGGCTGAGCTCGTCTGGCTGATCGCCGCCGTCGCGAAGGGGGATCAGGCCGCCTTTGAGCGGCTGTACGCCGCGACCCGCTCGAAACTCTTTGGCGTCGTGCTCCGTATCTTGCGGCGTCAGGACCTCGCCGAGGAGGTCATTCAGGAGGCTTACGTCAAGATCTGGAACAGCGCCGGGCAGTTCAATCCGGCCCTGTCGTCCCCGATCACGTGGATGGCGTCGATCGCGCGCAACCGCGCCATCGATGTCGTGCGCAAGCGGGGCGAGTCCTCGCTGGAAGATGAGCCTGCGGCGATGGAAGTCGCCGCCGACTCTCCCGATCCGCTGGCGCGACGGGAAATGACGGAAGAGTTGAAGCGGCTGCTGGAGTGCGTCGGTCGTCTGGAGCCCGATCGTCAGAAGCTCGTGCTGCTCGCCTATTACAACGGCTGGAGCCGCGAGCAGCTCGCCGCAAAGTTCGAGACACCGGTAAACACGGTGAAGACCTGGCTGCGCCGCAGCCTGATGGATATCCGGGAGTGTCTTGGACTCTGATTGATGGCCTATAGCGAAGACCATATCGCGCTCGCCGCGGAGTATGCGCTCGGTACGCTCGATGCCGACGAGCGCACGCAGGTCGAGACCATGATGGCCGTCGACACCGAGTTCGCCGCGCTCGTGCAAGCCTGGGAGTTCAGGCTCGGGCCGCTGAACCAGATGGTCGGTCTGGTCGAGCCGCGCCCGGTGGTCTGGGAGAACATCAAGGCGGCGATCGGCCATGCTGGCGCACCGCAGGCGCCGCTGGTGTTGCCCGAGACGCCGGCCGCGACGGTGACACCGCCGCCTTCGCCGACAACCGACGATCCGGAATTCGGCTCGGCGTTCGATCCGGAGCCGTCGCAGGCACCCGAGATCCGGAGGCTACCCGAGATCCGACAGCCACGGGTCATCTTCGACGAACGCAACGTGACCGCGCTTGCGAACCGCGTGAAGCGCTGGCGCGGCATCGCGTCGGCGGCGACCGCGATCGCGGCCGCGCTGCTGGTCACGCTCGGCCTGCAGATCTACCGGCCCGACGCTTTGCCGAATGCGATCCGTCCGAAGCCGCGCATCCAGACCGTGGAAGTCAAGACGCCGGCGCCGGCGCTCGCGCCGTCGGCGCAGTATGTCGCGCTGTTGCAGGGCCAGAATGGCGGGCCGGCCTTCATCATGACCATCGACGGCGCGACCAAGAATTTCACCGTGCGCAAGGTCGGCGCGCCGTCCGAGCCCGGCAAGAGCTTTGAGCTCTGGCTGATCTCCGACAAGCTGCCGCAGCCGCGCTCGCTCGGCGTGATCGGCGCTGATGATTTCACCGCGCGCCCGGTGCTGTCGGGCTACGATCCCGACGTGATCAACGGCGCCACCTACGCGGTGACCGTCGAGCAGGCCGGCGGTTCGCCGAATGGCCAGCCGACTTCGGCGCCGATCTTCACCGGCAAGCTGATCGAGACCGTGCCGCCTGCGTCGGGCTCGACGCCGCGATAGGCGGTGTTTCCTCATTCTGCTCTGCGCGAGGGCTGAAAATCGTTGAAGTCCCGTCATTGCGAGGAGCTCGCGACAAAATTGCAGAGCGATTTTGCGCTGAAGCGACGAAGCAATCCATCGTTCCGCGTGCTCGGTGACAATGGATTGCTTCGCTTCCCTCGCGCGACGATCCACCATCCGCACAAAAAGAAAACGCCCGTGGGGAGCGGGCGTTTTCGATAGTCAACTTGGGGGTAGTTGGGGGTCTTAAATATCCACGCAGCGACTTTGGGGGGCTGTAAAGAACACTACGTGAATTCGTGAAACTCTCCTGTTAGCGGACCAACGAGTTGCTCGTGCTCGTGATCGCGACCGGCTTGCCGGCCTTCATGACACGTGCCGTCTGGGTGTAACCCTCGTCCGACGAATTGTGCGCGGTGATGCCGAAACCAGCGACCAGAATACCGGCGACCAAGGCCACGACCACAATCTTCAGGTGCGTCGTACGATCAGCGCTGTAGATCGAGTGGTTCATGGAAGTCTCCTGCCGCCTTCCTGGTCTCAGTAAATCTGTCGGTTTGGTCTGCTGCCCGGTTCAACCTCTCGTGCCCCATCAACGTAGGATTTGCCGATTCCGTTCCCTAGGGGGCATCACAAGGGCGTGATGAGACGTGATCGGTCGCGATCAAAAGCCGTCTCCGGCTTCCAAAATCCACATTAACTGGACGTAATATCAGTGGCTTGCCGGGAAGCCGTATCATGTTACCCCAGATAGGGCCGTTCCGGACTGTTCCACACAAATCAGTTGCCTGTGGCGAGAAAGCACAGGCGAAAACGCAAATGATTTGCGATGGCTAGAGCGTTTTCGAGCGAAGTGGACGCCGTTTCGCGTGAAGAAAACGCGTCCAAACAAGAAGCTCTAGACGCTGCCGACGGTCTTCAGCCGGGCCCGGGGATGGATCTCGGCCTGCGACAAAACGGTGGTCTGCGAGCGGAACCGCTCCACCAGTGAGCGAACGAACGGCCTGATCGCGGCCGACGTCACCAGCACCGGCGCCTCCCCCTCGCGCGCCGCCTGCTCGAAGGCGTTGCGCACGGCGGTCATGAATTCCGACAGCTTGGAGGGCTGCATCGCCAAGCTGCGGTCGTCGCCTTGGCCTACGATCGACTCGGCGAACGCCTGTTCCCAGCGTGCCGACAGCGCGATCAGCGGCAGATAGCCGTTCGGCGAGGTGTTCTGGGCGCAGATCTGCCGCGCCAGCCGGGCGCGGACATGCTCGACCATGGTGGCCGGATTGCGCGAGAACGCCAGCGCGTCGGCGATGCCCTCGAGGATGGTGGAAAGGTCGCGGATGGAAATCCGCTCGGCGAGCAGCAATTGCAGCACGCGCTGGATGCCCGACACCGTGACCTGGCTCGGCACGATGTCCTTGATCAGCTCGCCCTGCTCCTTCGGCAGGTCCTTCAGCAGCTTCTGCACCTCGCCGTAGGACAGCAAGTCCGCCATGTTGGTCTTGAGCAGCTCGGTCAGGTGCGTCGACAGCACGGTCGCGGCGTCGACCACGGTGTAGCCCTTCAGCGCGGCCTCTTCCTTCAGGCCGGCATCGACCCAAGTCGCCGGCAGGCCGAAGGTCGGTTCGATGGTGTGGATGCCCGGCAGCTGTACCTGGTTGCCGGCGGGATCCATGACCATGAACTGGCTCGGCCAGATCTTGCCGGTGCCGGCATCGACTTCCTTGATCTTGATGACGTAGCTGTTGGCCTCGAGCTGCACATTGTCGAGAATGCGCACCGCCGGCATCACGAAACCCATCTCGATCGCGAGCGAACGGCGCAGCGCCTTGATCTGCTCGGTGAGGCGGTCGGTGCCGTCGGGGCCGTTGACCAGCGGCAGCAGCGCATAGCCGAGCTCGATCTTGAGGTCGTCGATCTTCAGCGCGGCGGCGATCGGCTCTTCCGCGGCGGCAGCGGCTGCGGCCGCG
>NZ_JACMYP010000337.1 GCF_020889705.1 Bradyrhizobium altum
GGCAGCAGACGGCCGCGCGGCAATTCCGGCACTTCCTCGTCGTCGTCGCTGGGAGGCGCCACCTGGCCACGCGGAATCGAGCCGGGCGGACGCGGCGCGGGATCGGAGAAAATCGTTCCGATCTGCGCGCGCGCGGGCGGCGCAAGCGAGATGGTTGAGGCGGCAACCAAGGCCGCAAAGCCAGTCAGGGCAATGGTTCGAAGCATCTCGCGGGCTTTAAAGGGCGAATCGGTCTCGCGACAGTTTACCTTGATATCGGCCGCTCGCAGGCCACCGGTTAACACGCCGAATACGGCGGGGAAAGGGCGCCCGGACGCCCGTCCCCGGCCCGCCGGCCAGGCACCGGTCACCCTCTAGTCACCCTCTGGTCACTCCTGGGAACACGTGTGATAGTCCTCACGCTGAAGGCGCGCGGCACCGCGTGAAAACCAGGAAAATCCGGATCGAACCGGACCAGCCAGAGGAAACCCAAACATGCCCGATCGCATCAGGCTCGATGGCCGGGTTGCCGTCGTCACCGGGGCTGCCGGCGTCATCGGAACCGCCACGCTCCAATTGCTCGCCGAACGCGGGGCGCGGATCGTCGCAGTTGACCGCAAGGAGGCCGACCTCAAAGCCGCCATCAAGGACCTGCCCGGCTCGGCCGAGGCCTTCGTGATCACCGCCGACGTCACCGATGAGGACGAGGTCAAGGACTATGTCCGGGCCGCCGTGGACCGCTTCGGCTCCATCGACGCCTTCTACAACAACGCCGGCATCGAGGGCGACATCAGGCCGATCCCGGAATATTCGCTGGAGAGCTTTCGCCGGGTGCTCGACGTCAATGTCGTCGGCGTCTTCCTCGGCATGAAATATGTGCTGCCGGTGATGCTGAAGCAGAACAAGGGCAGCATCATCAACACCGCCTCGATCGCCGGTCTGATGGGATCGCCGATGATCGCGGTCTACAGCGCCAGCAAGCATGCGGTGATCGGATTGACCAAGAGCGCGGCCTGGGAATGCTCCGGCACCGGCGTGCGGGTCAATTGCGTCTGTCCCGGCATGATCGAGAGCCGGATGCTGAGCACCATCCTGCAAGGCCGTTCCGGCGGTAACGCGCCGCCGCCGGTCGAGAAGATCGTCGACCGCATCCCGGCGCGCCGGCTCGGGCTCGCGAGCGAGGTCGCATCGATCGTCGCTTTCCTTGCCTCCGACGAGGCGAGCTACGTCTCCGGCTCCGCCTACACCGTCGACGGCGGCCGCACCGCCGCCTGACGCTTCAGTTCAGCATCACAAGAAGGTTTGTTTGCCTATGCCCGTCGTTCTCGATCCCGATGCCGCCGCCGTTTACAAGGCTTTCCAGGAGGCCGGCCGCCCTGCCTATGAATCGCTGACCGCACCGGAAGCGCGCGAATATTATCGGGCCGCCCGCATCGTCTCCAATCCCGAGCCGCCCGCGCTTGAATCGAGCAAGGCGCTTGCGATCCCGGCGCCGCACGGCGCGATCCCCGCTCGCATCTACACGCCGAAGACGCTGCGCAAGAAGGACGGGCTCGCGCCGTGCCTGGTGTTCTTCCACGGCGGCGGCTGGGTGATCGGCGATCTCGACACCCATGAGGTGGTTTGCCAGAAGCTTGCCCATGAGGGCGAGCTGATCGTGATCTCGGTCGACTATCGGCTGGCGCCCGAGCACCGCTTCCCTGCCGCGGTGGACGACGCCGTCACCGCGACCAGATGGGTCGCCGCCAACGCTGGGGATCTCGGCATCGACGCCACGCGCCTGATCGTCGGCGGCGACAGCGCCGGCGGCAACCTCGCAGCCGTGGTTGCCCTCACCGCCCGCGACGGCGGACCGAAGCTCGCGGCGCAGCTGCTGGTCTATCCTGCGACCGATTTCTCGCGCAAGCATCCCTCGCATCGCGAGCCCGACACCAGCATCCTGCTGACGCATTCGGTGATCGGCTGGTTCGGCGACCATTATCTCGGCGACGCCGACAACAGCGACTGGCGCGCCTCGCCTGCGCGCGCCAAAGACTTTGCCGGATTGCCGCCGGCCTATGTGCTGACCGCCGGTGCCGATCCGTTGCGCGACGAAGGCGACGAGTATGCGAAATTCCTCAAGCAGGCCGGCGTGCCCGTGACCTACCGGCATTTCCCCGGCCAGTTCCATGGCTTCTTCACCATGGGCAAGCTGCTCAACCAAGCCAATGTCGCGGTGACCGAGATCAGCGCCTGGCTGAAGACGCTGGGCTAGCGATCCGATCGGGGGCGACGCGCTTGCAGCGTCGGCCCCCTCGATGGAGGCTCGGAGCGGATGGGCACGCAGCTTGCGGCGTTAGCGCGCCTTGAAGTTCCCCGCGCCGCGCGATAGTGCGGCCGGACGCGCTTCACGCCACCGGGCACTCCAGCCATCGAGATCGTCTTGCTCACGCCCATCCTCGTCTATGGTATCCCGCTCGACTTCATCCTGTTCGCGCTGACGCTGCTCGGCGTTGCGATCTTCCATCACCATACGCTCGCCGTGGCGTTGACCGGCCTTGCCGCGATCGTCGCCTACAAGCTGATATTCGCGGGCTTTGCGAAATTCGGCGCGGGCCTGCCCGGCCTCGTGCACCACATGGAGCATGAGTGGGTCACGCTCGCGAACCTGTTCCTGCTGTTGATGGGATTTGCGCTGCTGTCGCGGCATTTCGAGGAGAGCCGGATCCCGGACGAGATGCCGGCGCTGCTACCCGATGACTGGAAAGGCGGACTGATCCTGCTGGTGATCGTGTTCGTGCTGTCGGGTTTTCTCGACAATATTGCGGCCGCGCTGATCGGCGGCACTGTCGCGCGCCACGTGTTCCGCGGCCGCGTCCATATCGGCTACCTCGCGGCCATCGTTGCCGCGTCGAATGCCGGCGGCGCCGGCAGCGTCGTCGGCGACACCACGACGACGATGATGTGGATCGACGGCGTCAGCCCGCTCACCGTCGTCGACGCCTATGTCGCGGCCATCGTGGCGATGCTGGTTTTTGCGGTGCCGGCCTCGCTGCAGCAGCACCGCTATTCCCCGATCGTGAAGAAAGCGCCGTCCGGCCTGAGCATCGATTGGCCGCGGGTTGCGATCGTCGCGGTGATCCTGCTCGCCGCGCTCTCAGCCAATGTGACCGCCAATCTGAAATTCCCGGCGCTGCTTGATGCGCTGCCCGTGCTCGGGCTCGCGGTCTGGGCCGCGATCCTCGTCACCTCATTGCTGCGGCGGCCGGACTGGTCGGTGATGCCCGAGACGCTGAAGGGCACCGTGTTCCTGCTCGCGCTGGTGACGGCGGCCTCGATGATGCCGGTGGAGAAGCTGCCGGCGGCATCATGGCAGACCGCGCTCGGGCTCGGCTTTGTCTCGTCGGTGTTCGACAACATTCCCCTGACCGCGCTGGCGCTCAAGCAGGGCGGCTACGATTGGGGCTTTCTCGCCTACGCGGTCGGATTTGGCGGATCGATGGTCTGGTTCGGGTCGTCCGCGGGCGTTGCGCTGTCCAACATGTATCCGGAGGCCAAGTCGGTGGTCCGCTGGATCACCCAGGGCTGGCCGATCATGGTGGCCTACGTCGTCGGCTTCTTCGTGATGCTGGCCCTGCTCGGCTGGCATCCCGACGCGCCGCATTGATGCAAATGCGGGATTCGCCGTGCTGCGATGCACAATTAAACTGCTTCAAACTTGTGGAAAAGCGAGACAAATCCGTTGACATTGCTAAACTCCATTCGCCGTAACAACTTATGGAGCGTTCGCATGAGTGTGAGTGCAGAAGTCCTCGCCCGCGCCCCGCTGGAACAGTTGCAGAGCGAAGTCGACACGATGAGTTCGCCTCGACCACGCAGCAACATTCGGCCTCTCTCACCGATGCCGGACTACGTCGAGCATCGCAACGGCGTCAATGAGGTGGGCATGCTGTCAGCCGAGGCGGTCGTGCGCGAATACGAAGCGGCGGTGAAAGAGATCGAGGCCCTTGGAACAGAACTGCAATTGGCCGCCAAGAACTGCGAGGTCATGGTGGCCGGCGTCCATGACATGATCGCGGAAATCAAGGAGTTCGCCGCGGGTTACCGCGATCAGGGCAAGCGCTTTTTCCTGCAGATCGAAGCCGTCTCGTTGATGACCACGGAGGTCAGGAATACCTGCGAAGCACTCAAGAAGAAGATCGCGACCGACACATTGAGTAACTGATATTTCGGCTCGGGCAGGTTTCGTGCTCGGCCATCCGTGGATTTTCAGCGTGTGTGCTGATCGTGTGCAGGTGAATGGCTGCGCTATTCCGGCGCGGCGGAACCGTTAGTTTCTATTCAAGACCAAGTCGTTTGAGATCAAGTCGTTCAAAATCAAGTGATTCAACATCTTGCCCCGCCTTCGGCGGGGCGCTTGTGCTGCGCTAATCTCTGCACGCGGCGTGCCCGCGATGGGCCGGATCTGCGTCAGTGACCGGTTTAACGCACGTCAGGTGAGTGCTCGGCCATGTCCGTTGCCGGCGGCAACGCTGAAATCGGGGACCAGCGGTCGCTGAAATCCCTGGCCGGGAGCGCGTCCGCGTCGGAGACGACAACGCCATCGGTGCGGGGCGCGTGCGACCTGATCGTCGCGGCGGTTGCAGTGACAGCCAGCAGGGCGACGGCCACGAACCCGGTAATTGTTCGATGCTTTGTCATGTAGAACCTCCTCGGGTCCCCAACGCCCACCTAAACGTGGGTCACAGGAACCTCCGCGCTGGTTCATCCGTGCAACGAACGGCATGGATCGTGTGAGATTGGACAACGAGCTTGTCCCAAACTCAAATTGCCTCTGCCGGCAGCGCCGGTGAGTTTGGCGACGGTCGCTCATGGCTGTGTTCGCTTCGCTGCTGCAATCATCACCCTTCTTTCCAACAACGCGCCGGAGTTTCCGCAGGTCGACGACCTACCCCGCGCGCGATGCCCGGCGCAGCGATTGCGGCGGCTGGCCGAAGGCGCGGATGAAGGCGCGGCGCATCCGCTCGGGATCGCGGAAGCCGGTGATCTCGGCCACGCGCTCGATCGCCTCGCCCGACGACTGCACGCGCTGCCGCGCGACTTCGATCCTCAACCGTTCGACCGCTTTCGACGGCGTGGTGCCGGTCTCCGCGATGAAGGCGCGGGTGAAATGCCGCGAGCTCATCCCGGCCTTGTCGGCGAGGTCCTCGACCGTCAGCGGCGCGTCGAGATGCTCGCGCGCCCAGGCGAGCAGCGGCCCGAACCGGCCGTTCGGCGCCTTCAATTCCAGCAGCGAGGAAAACTGCGACTGGCCGCCGCTGCGCCGATGGTACAGCACGAGCTGCCGCGCGGTGTTCTGCGCGACCTCGTCGCCGTAGTCTTCGGTGATCATGGCGAGCGCGAGATCGATGCCGGCGGTGATGCCGGCCGAGCTCCAGATGTTGCCGTCGCGGACGAAGATCTGGTCCGGCTCGAGCTTGACCTTCGGATAGGTCTTCACGAAGTGCGGCGTGCGCTGCCAATGCGTGGTGGCACGGCGGCCGTCGAGCAGGCCGGCCTCGGCCAGCACATAGGCGCCCGAGCAGACGCTGGCGACGCGGATGCCGCGGCTCGCCATCCGCCGCACGAATGACAGCGTGACCGGACAGGTCGCCGGCGTGCGCACGCCGTTGCCACCCGCGATGATCAGCGTCGTGATCGCCGCCGACGGCTTGAAGCCGCGCGCGAGCATCTCGACGCCGGACGAAGAGCGCACCGGCCCGGCCTTCACCGCGATCGTCTTGATATCAGGCGGGTTGCTGGCGAAGCGCGCCGCGATCTCGAACGCCGCGATCGGGCCGGCCGCGTCGAGCAGCTGGAAGTCGGGAAAGATCAGGATGCCGATCATTTGCCAAATCCTCGCAACGCCAAATCCCGGAGGCGGCGGCCTCGTCCGAAAATGAGGGAATTACGCCATTTTGGACAGGAGGCCACCATGGCATCGTGGTTCCGTCAAGCGCTATTTGGAGACCTCCGATGTCCGAACCCCTGCAGATTGGATTGCTCGTCTTCCCGAAGGTGACCCAGCTCGACCTGACCGGCCCGCTGCAGGTGTTCTCCTCGGTCCCTGGTGCCAAGGTGCATCTGATCTGGAAACGGATCGAGCCTGTTCCGAGTGACTCCGTCATGGTCCTGACGCCGACCACGACCTTTGCCGACTGCCCGCAGCTCGACGTGATCTGCGTGCCCGGCGGGTTCGGCACCGACGACATGGTCGGCGACGAGGAGATGCTCGCCTTCCTGCGCAAGCAGGCCGAGGGAGCGAAATACGTCACGTCGGTCTGCACGGGCTCGCTGGTGCTTGGCGCCGCCGGTCTGCTGAAGGGCTATCGGGCCACCACGCATTGGAGCGCGATCGATTTCCTGTCGGGCTTCGGAGCGATCCCGACCAAGACGCGGGTCTGCGTCGACCGCAACCGTTTCACCGGCGGCGGCGTCACCGCGGGCATCGATTTCGCGCTGACGCTGGTGTCCGAGCTCGTCGATCGCAAGACCGCGGAAGCGATCCAGCTCAGGCTCGAATACAACCCGGCCCCGCCGTTCAATGCCGGCTCGCCCGATACCGCGCCGGCCGAAATCCTCGCCTTCATGAAGGAGCGGATGGGACCGGCACACGCGCGCCGGGGCGAATTGATGAGCCGCGCCGCGGCACGGCTGTCCTGACCCGATCGTGAGACAAAGAAAAAGGCCGCCCGGTTTCCCGAGCGGCCCTTCCTGTCTCACGGCAGCCTCACATTTGCGGGCGATTTCAGGACGTCTGCACCGGGGGCCTATCTCCCGGCCGCATCCAACTCGGAGGCCGCTGCACATCGGGACAGTCGCGATCTGGAGCCCGATCCGACGCGATGGTTTCCCATCTCCGTAAGATGGCTCCATTGAGCCGCGAAGACGTGCGCGGCGCAAGCGGCCAGCATCGGCAGCGGCCTACCTGTCCCCGCTGTTACCGTTGTCCACAGGCGCGCGTGCGCTGCCACAGGCGCGCGTGCGCTGCACGCGCAATGCTACGCGCGCGCACGTCCGAAACAACAATGCGTGAAGTTCAGCTTCCCGGCGTCCAGGCGTGATAGTCGCCGGTCGCCTTGGGGCGGCGGCCGCTCGCCAGCGTCGAGCCGGACGGACGGTAAGCCTGCGCGGTGCCGGTCATGTTCGGCAGATGCGGCTTTTCCCATTCCCGCGGCGCGTACGTCTCCTCGGTCGGGGGCACATCAACCGTGTGATGCAGCCAGCCGTGCCAGCCAGCCGGGATCCGGGACGCTTCGGCATAGCCGTTATAGACCACCCAGCGGCGCTCGAAATGCAGCGTCGGATCGATCTCGCCGCCCTTGGTCCGGTAGTAGCGATTGCCCTGCTCGTCCTCGCCGACCAGTTCGCCATAGCGCGAGGTCCACAATTGCGTGCCAAAGGTCTGGCCGTTCCACCAGGTGAAGAATTTCAGCAGGAATTGTTTCATGCGTGGCCGGTCGGTTCGAGGCAGTCCGGCTCTGATGCCACCTGAATCTCCAAATGTCCAGCCGCCCCCGAGGTAACCCGGCACTCCCGGAATGGGTCCGGGTTGCGGGCCCTTTGGCGACCAAATGACGCGGTCACGAGGAGTTTTGTTCACCCGCCATACATGCGCCGCCGGTCAAGCAAAGATGACGGACATCAATGTCGAGCGCAGGAACGTCCGACCGCAGAGATGGTTAGACGCAGATCCGACCGCAGAGATGGTTAGACGCAGAGATGGTTAGACATTGTCCGATTTAATGGAGTCCAAAATGATCAATATGAAGGTTCTGAGCACCGCTGCGGCGTTGGCGCTTGCGCTGCCGTTGGCTGTGGCGCCGACCGTTTCGTCCGCCCAGTCTGCCGCACAGATGGGCGCGATGGGCGGTGGCGGTGGTGCGCGCGGCGGCGGCGGTGGCGGTGGCCATGTCGGCGGC
>NZ_JACMYP010000338.1 GCF_020889705.1 Bradyrhizobium altum
CGTCGGCGGTCGCGATCGCGACGCTCTCCTCGGCGCCAACGAAGAACGCGCGGTCGCCGAGAAAATGCACCGAACCGACCGCCGCGCCGAGCGGAAGCGGCTTGACGCGGTCGGTGATCGAAACGATGGAAGAAGGGGCCTCGCCCGGATCGAACTCTTTCATCACGTGGTGATGCACTGCTCGAAGCCGTCGCGGATCGCCTGCTCCGGCAATTCGCGACCGATGAACACGACGCGGCTTTCGCGCTTCTCGCCGTCCTTCCATTTCCGCTGATGATCACCCTCCAGCATCATGTGGACGCCCTGGAAGACGTAGCGGTCGTCATCGCCGGTGAAGGCGAGGATGCCCTTCGAACGCAGGATCTTCTGGCCCTCGGTGGCGACGAGGTTCTGCAGCCAGGGCATGAACTTGGTCGGATCGAGCGGCTTCTCCGAACGCAGCGACAGCGATTGCATGTCCTCGTCGTGATAGTGCTTCAGACCATGGCCGTGATCGTGGTGATGGTGATCATGACCGTGGTGATGATCGTGGTCATGGTCGTGACCGTCGCCGGCCTCGAGGAAATCGGGCTCGATCTCCAGGATGCGGTCGAGGTCGAACGCGCCGCGCTCCAGCACGTCGGCGATCCCGACCTGGCAACGCTCGGTGCGATGCAGTTTTGCGTACGGATTGATGCCGCGGATGCGGGCTTCGACCTCGGCGAGCTCAGCCTTCGAGACCAGGTCGGTCTTGTTCAGCACGATGACGTCGGCGAACGCGATCTGGTTCTTGGCTTCCGGCGCGTCCTTGAGGCGATCGCTCAGCCATTTGGCGTCGGCGACGGTCACAACGGCGTCGAGCCGGGCGTTCTTCTGCACGTCCTCGTCGACGAAGAAGGTCTGCGCGACCGGCGCCGGATCGGCAAGGCCGGTGGTCTCGACGATGATGGCGTCGAACTTGCCCTTGCGCTTCATCAACCCATCCATGATGCGGACGAGGTCGCCGCGCACCGTGCAGCAGACGCAGCCATTGTTCATCTCGAACACTTCCTCATCGGCGCCGATGATGAGGTCGTTGTCGATGCCGATCTCGCCGAATTCGTTGACGATGACGGCGTATTTCTTGCCGTGGTTTTCCGACAGGATGCGGTTCAACAGCGTGGTCTTGCCGGCGCCGAGATAGCCCGTCAGCACGGTCACTGGAATCTTTTGCGAAGCTTCAGCCATAACAACTCCGAATTGGGGCCGCGCTCAATCCCGGCAGGGAGGCCCCTGCCCCTAGTTGGCGAGCGCGCTGGTCAGGGCCTTTATATTGTGCCTGACCATATCAATGTAAGTGGGTGCTTGGCCCTTTTCGGTCGTCAAACTGTCCGAATACAGGGTCCCGCCGACCCTGGCCCCGGTCTCAGCCGCGATCCGCTCGATCAGGCGCGGATCGCTGATGTTTTCGAGAAAAACTGCCGGAATTTTCGCGACCTTGATCTGGGCGATGATGGCGGCGATATCGCGTGCGCTGGGCTCGGAATCGGTCGAGACGCTGAGCGGCGAGAAAAACGTAATTCCGTAGGCGTCGGCGAAATAACCGAAGGCGTCGTGGGTCGAGATCACCTTGCGCCGTGCGTCCGGTATTTTCGCCACCGCCTCATGCACCTCGCGGTCGAGCGCCTCGAGCCTCGCCAGATAGGCGTCGGTATTGGCCTTGAAGACGCCGGCACGGTCGGGGGCAGCGGCGATCAGCCCGTCGCGAATATTGACGACGTAGATCTTCGCATTGGCCACTGATTGCCAGGCATGCGGATCGTCATGGCCGCCCATCTTGCGCGGCATGATCCCCTTGGTTGCCACCGCGACCGGCGCCTTGCTGCCGGAGGCCTGCAAAAGGCGCGGCAGCCAGCCCTCGAAGCCGAGGCCGTTGATGACCAGCAGCTTGGCGTCGGCGACCTTCTTGGCGTCTGCCGGCGTCGGCGCATAAACATGCGCATCGCCGTCGGGCCCGACCAGCGCCACCACGTCGACGCTGTTGCCGCCGACATTGCGCACCATGTCGGCGAGGATCGAGAAGCTCGCAACGACGTTGATGCGCTCCTCGGCGCGCGCCGCGCCGCTCGCCAGCATCAGTGCCAGACCGATCAATCCAACCAATCGCCGCATCGTCGTCACGCCTCGAGATGGCGGCCGGGAAACAGCTGCCGAACCAGGCCGCTGACATTGCCGAACAGCAGCGACACAATATAGAGCCCCGCCGCAACCAGGATGATCGCGGGGCCGGAGGGAATCCGGGTCTGGTACGACAGCACCAGCCCGGCATAACCCGAAACGATCGCGCTCGCGACCGCGATGCAGATCATGGTCGTGATGTCGCGCGACCAGAACCGCGCGATGCCGGCGGGCAGGATCATCAGCCCGACGCCGAGCAGCGTGCCAAGCGCATGGAAGCCGTTGACGAGATTGACCACGACCAGCGCGAGGAAGGCGAGATGCGCCGGCGCGCGGCCCGGCTCACGGTGCGCAGGAACACCGGATCGACGCATTCGATCACCAGCGGGCGATAGATCACCGCGAGCACCAGCAGCGTGATGGTGGCGTTGAAGGCGATCACCAGCAGGGTCTGGTCGTCCATCGCGAGGATATTGCCGAACAGCACGTGCAGCAGGTCGATATTGGTGCCCTTGATGGAGACAATGGTGACGCCGAGCGCGAGCGAGACCAGATAGAAGGTCGCAAGCGAGGCGTCCTCCTTCAGTTCGGTGGTGCGGGCAACGAGGCCCGCGAGCAGCGCCACCGCAAAGCCCGCGATCAGGCCCCCGGTCGTCATCGCGAACAGGCTGAGCCCGGAGACAAGAAAACCGATCGCAGCCCCCGGCAGGATCGCATGCGCCATGGCGTCGCCGACCAGGCTCATCCGCCGCAGCATCAGGAACACGCCAATCGGCGCACCGCCGAGCGACAGCGCGATCACGGCAGCGAGCGCGCGGCGCATGAATTCGAACTCGGTGAAGGGCGTGATCAGCGCGTCAGTCAGCATTGGCGTCAGGCGGCCCGTGAGCGCGGATCGGCCGCGCAGGCCGCGGCACTGTCGTCGAACGCTTCGCACATCCGCATCGCGACCGTCAGATTGTCCGGCGTCAGCGTCTCCGCGGTCGGGCCCCATTCGACCGGGCCGCGCGCCAAGAGCAGCGTTTCCGGGAAATTGTTGCGCACCATGTCGAGGTCGTGCAGCGCCGCCAACACCGTGCGCCCCTCGCCGTTCCAGCGCTTCACCAGCGCCAGCAGGTCGGCGGTGGTCTTGGCATCGATGGCGTTGAACGGCTCGTCGAGCACGATCAGGCGGGCATCCTGCAACAGCACGCGCGCGAACAGCATGCGCTGCATCTGGCCGCCGGACAGCGTGCCGATCGGGCGGTTCTCGAAGCCGTTGAGGCCGACCGCGGCCAGCGCCGCCCGGATCTTGTCGCGCGCGGCCTTGCCGATGCCGCCGAAGAAACCGGTCGAGCGCCACAGCCCGGTGCCGACGAAATCGAACACCGAGATCGGAAACGTACGGTCGATGTCGGCGGATTGCGGCAGATAGGCGATGTCGCGGTGCTCGAGCCCGTCGAGATCGATCACGCCCGACAGCGGCTTCAGCACGCCGGCGATGCCGCGCAGCAGCGTCGACTTGCCGGCGCCGTTCGGGCCGATCACGGCGAGCAGCGCGCCCGCCTCGACCGCGCCGTTGAGATGATGCACCGCCGGATGGCGGTCATAGCCCAGCGTGACGTCGCGGAAGGTAACAAGCGCGCTCATGGTCACCTCATCGCCAGCCAGACGACGCCCCACAGGCAGGCAGCGACCGCGAGCGCCGCGGCCAGCCGGGCCGGCACGGGCATGCGCAGGATCGACCAGGGCGCGGCCTGGGCCGGATGTGCCGAGGGGCCATGACCGTGCCCGTCGGGATGGCCGTGGCCATGATGGTGGTGGTCGTGGGTGTGCGTATGCGCCATGGGGAAACTGTTATATTATAACATAACGCGAGTCTACAAATGAGGAACTCATGGCCGCTCCGCAAAACCGGGAGAGATTCGAGCTGCGCCCGGCAGGGTGACGCTCTCGTCTATAGCTTTGTCCGGAAACCACGCCACGATGGAACCGTCGGCTACCAGCGCCAGGATCGGGATTTCTGGATCGAGCACCGGCCGGGTTGGAGCTGGGGCCTGGGACCCTCAGAGCCAAACCTGCACCGGCCGCCCCTAGAACGTGCTGCCGGCCGATCCAGGGCGATCACCCGCCGGACGGCGACTGGGTGAACCGCAAGGGGCCGAAGTCGTATGTCTATAGCCTGGTGTATGTGAGCTAGGCCCTCACATACACCAGGAGCGAAGTTTGTAGGCAAGGGGTCGTCATATCCTTCGGCCGTCTCGAAGCTATCAATCCCGTCATCCTGAGGTGCGAGCCTCTTCGGCGAGCCTCGAGGGATGCGCGGCCCGGCTGGCGGCCGATTCATCCTTCGAGGCTCGCTCTGCTCGCACCTCAGGATGACGGGCGCAAATCTCATGCATTATTGAACTGGGATGAAGTCGTGACTTCGCGTTCTCGCGACATGATGAGCCCGAGCTTTGCTTTTCGTTTCGCCGCTCTGAGAACAGAGGGCGCAGGGAAAGCCGGGTGCCGATCGCACCCATGGGTCCCGCGTAGTAAAAAACGCGGGAGGTAGGACCACAGGTGTAACCGGGAACATCCCGGCTTTCCCTGCGCGGTGGTTTTACGGCTTATTTCGTGCTCTCCCCGGCGAGACTGGGCTTGTTTGTCACCGTCTCCGCAAAACGCTTACGCGTTTGCGACGAGACACCGGCCGCTAGGGCGTCAGGACCACACGACTTCGCCGTCCGCTTCACATGCGTTCGTCGCTTGCATGATCCGCGTCCACCGCATCTCACCGCAACACTCCTGACGATGCGCAGCGCCCCTCGATCGGGTGAGACGGGCAATCTATAGCACTGAGTTGTGCTTCTGATAAAGCGAAATATTTCCGCGCGCGAGGATTGACAGGTTTTTGCTGAGTTGCCCGTCGGGTTGTTTTGTCGCACCCGCAGGAAGGCTGGAGAGACGGCAGCCAGTCTACTGGCACACCGGCGCGGTCAGTTTTGGGTCAGCTGGTCTTGCTGACCAATACGCCCGCTGACTGAGCTCCGCTTCGTTTATCGCGGGAGCACATACGTAGCTCGTCTTGCCAATGCACATGGGCGAGCCAATCGAGAAGATGAGGTTTTCGTAGATGCAATAATTGCCGATCCCGGATGGCAGATCGGTCGGCGGCGCTGTGGAGCCCCCAAAATAGGGCTGCGATGAACCGCCCGGCGCCCTGTCTTGCGCCTCGGCCGCGTAAAGGGAAATCAATAGCGTCAGACACGTGACGATGCGGAGCATGATCCCTCCGGTCAAAGAATGCCGGCGAAGCGTCGGGCGACTTCCGGCGCGGGAAGCGCAATGGCAGCCGCGACGGATCGCTAGCAGGCTAATATGACACTTGCTTTGCAAGTTGGTGCGCCCCGATCGCAAACAGGTTCAGGCAGCCGACCCTGCTGACACCATGCTGTCAGCAGGACGGGCGTACGCAGACCTCGTGCGGGTGCAACCCCGGGCGGGGATTGGGAGGCAGCGCGGCATGCACGATCGCTCATCTGACGTCGCCCAAGAGCGCTCGACCCTGATCACGTTCGTTCTTGGCCTTGGCGTATTCCTGATCCCGTTCGATGTGACCGCGGTCGTGGTCGCGATGCCCGGCATTGCCAGGGATCTCGGGTTCGCGGTTGCCGGCTCCGCCTGGGTCATCGACGCCTACAGCCTCGCCCTCACCGGCGCGCTGCTGGCATCGGGCGCTCTGGCGGATCGTTTCGGCCGCCGGCGCGCGATGTTGGGCGGCAACGTCGTTTTTCTGCTGTCTTCGATTGCCTGCGGCGCGGCGACGAGCGGTCCATTGCTCCTCGCCGCGCGCGTCCTGCAAGGCATCGGCGCCGCTTTCCTGATCACTGGCGCGATTGCGCTGGTCGCCGGGGCGTTTCCACATCAGGGTCAGCGAGCACGGGCCTTTGGCACCATCGGGGTGATCTCGGGCGTTGCCATGGCGTTGGGCCCCACGCTGGGTGGCCTGCTCGCCGCTTGGTTCGGCTGGCGCTGGATCTTCTATGCCAACATCCCGGTTTGCCTCGCGCTGGCGCTCGCAGTGCCGCGGGTCGTTGCCGAGACACATGAGCCGGACGGACGCCCGCTCGATCCTCCGGGTATCGTGCTGCTGACATTGTCGCTGGGTCTCGCAATCGACGCACTGCTAAGGCACGACGCCGCGCCGATCGTGAGAGTGGCCAGCCTGATCGCAAGCGCGACGGCAGCATTCACATTCGTCCGGCAGCAGTGGCGCAGTCCGCATCCGGTACTCGACCCGCGCGTGTTCGCGACAGCGCCGATGATCGGGGTCGGCACATCGCTGACCTCGATCCAGTTTGGCTACTGGGCCGTCCTGGTCTATCTGCCGCTGTTCTTGAGCACCGGCCTGCATGTGAGCATGGAAGTGGCGGGGGTGGCGCTGCTGGCGGCGACGCTGCCGATGCTCCTGGTGCCCTTGCTGGGCGGTCGCTTCGTCACCCAATGGGGCTGGCGGCTCTTCTTCATCGTGGCCCTCGGCATCATCGCCTCAGGAGATGTGTTGCTCGTGGTGGCGGCGCTGTCCGCCGACGCTGCAATGCGCGGCGGCGCAACGGTCGCCGGCATGCTGACGATCGGCATTGGCGCTGCGTTGGCCAACCCGCAATTGGGAAGCGTCGCTCTGGCGCTCGCGCCACCTGCGCAGGCCGGTATGACCTCCGCCATGACCATGATCGTCCGGCAGGCCGGCTTTGCCATCAGCATTGCCGCGCTAGGGGCGGCGCTCGGGACAACGGATACGGCGCCGGCATTCGCAGCCCCGTTCATCCTCGCAGCGCTCGGGGCGATTGCCGGCGTGGTCGCCGCCGCCACGCTGTTTCCTGCTGCGGAGAGCAGGACGTCGGAAAGCCGGGCGGAGCAGCGGTAGGGTACCCTCTTTCGTCGTTCCGGGGCAGCCCGAGGGGCTGAGCCCGGAATCCATCGAGCCGCCGAACGCGTGGTGAAATGGATTCCGGGCTCTCGCTTCGCGAGCCCTCAGGTGCGCAATTGCGCACCGGGGAATGACGAGGAGAGATGTGCCTACGCCTCCCTCGCGTAACTCTTCAACCTCGCCTCCAGCACCGCGAGCACCTGGTCGCGGACCGGATCGCGGGAGCCTTTCAGCCAGGCGGCGGCGAGCGGCAGGCGGCCGGTGCTGCTGCCGCGCTTGAGCCTGAGGGGAACGAAACGCACGCCCGGGATCGCCATCCGCGCGGTCCAGCGCGGCACGATGGCGACGCCGAGCCTTGCTGCGACCATGTTGACGATGGTCTGCTTCTCGTCGGCGATCTCCTGGATGCGCGGCGTCAGCCCGGCCTCGTCGAACAGTTTTGTCGTGAGATCGTGGCTGTGCGGCCGCGAGCGGCGCTCCGGCACGATCAAGGGCTGATCGGCGATGTCGGGCAACACGATCTGCTTGCGCCGCGCCAGCTTATGCTTGTGCGACAGCGCCACCACGGCGGTCTCCTGCAGCAGCGGAACAAACTCGATGCGCCGGTCGGGCCGCTCCGGCGGGCGCACGAAAGCGAGATCGAGCGCGCCCGACAACAGCTTCGGCAGCAGCCGAATGGTCTTCTCCTCCAGCAGTTGCACGGCGACCTCGGGATGGATCGCGCGGAGGTCGCGCAGCAGCGGCGGCAGCAGCCCGGCCGCGGCGCTGTCGATCGCGCCGATCCGGAAGCGCCGCGCCTGCGGCTTGCGCAGGCGACGGCG
>NZ_JACMYP010000339.1 GCF_020889705.1 Bradyrhizobium altum
GTGATCCACGATACGCGACCCACGTGCCCTTTCGTTTCACCGACGGCTTGAACAACGCCTCGAAGCCAGCTTCACCCTTGCCCCGCTTTGTATGCTCATAGATGTTGTTCGTCGTCGAAAAATAGACGCCATCGTCGTCCAGTAAGGCTGGATCGAAGCTCATTATAACCCAATAGATGTCCTTACCGGCATGCCATTTCAGTGAAAAGCGAAAGAGATTAGCGGTGATCTCTGAGATACTTAGATTGACATAGTCGATCCAGTTCTCTGTTCGGTCGAACCAATCTTCGGCCTCTGCTCGAAACGGCGCATTCAAAGTCAGTATGTGCTCAAGCTGTTCTTCGGCTCTCAACTTGTGCCGAGGATAAACGAACCCCGAGTGCAGGCAGCCAGTAAGGCCCCGATTTGTTGAGAAGTGAACAATCTCTTGGATATTGCGCTCTTCTGCCAATTTCGAGACGGATTTAGACATTGCGTTCCTCGAAAGTGCCCGCTGGAAAATACTCCACTAAGCTAGATGCTTCGCCCGGTTTATAGCCCAATATGACTGACTTTCGCGCCCGAGCGACGGCCATCGCCAGAAGTCGTCGCAACGTCTGCAGCTGATCGTCGTCAGCTCCCTCGCCGTGAGGAGTGACCTGGGCGTTCAAGCCGAGAATGATCACATGATCAAATTCAAGACCCTTTGCACTTTGCATCGTCGACAAAGCAATGTTGGCCCCGCTCGTGGGCCACTCAGGTTCGCGCGTAATCTCTTCGAACTCAATGTGCTGGCAATTTAAGCGCTTTCGCACTTGATCGAACCAGCCGAGCGGATGGAGAAAGGCTACAGTGTCCTCGTCTAGATTGATTTTATCGTTGACGTACGAAATCGCTGCGTCAAGTTGAGCTGAGTATTTGCCGAGAAGCACAAGAGGCTGCGGTCCGTGTCTCGTGGCGTGTCGTAAATCGGGCAGAGTGCCATCGTCATCCACCGTCAGGCCAGAGAGCAATCCTCGAGCGAAATTTGCAATCTCGACTGTGTTTCGGTGATTTTGCTCGAGTCGGTAAAAGCGCGCTTGCCGCGCGTCGATCCCGGCCTCAGCCCAAGTGTATCCTCGAGGATAGAGTCGTTGTGCGGTGTCCAAGACAAGCGTCAAAGCGCTAGTTGGCGCCAAGTGTTTGACTACCGAACGCAACTGGTTTGCAGAAAAATCCTGTGCTTCATCGACTACAATAATTTCGTAGTTCTCTGTAGGTAGCGCACGAACCCTTTGAGGCAGATCTTCCCAGTCTATTCTGCCGATCCTTCTTATCGATCCGCGGTAGTCATTGATTACGGCAAGCAATCGCTCTCTGGTTGACCGATCTACTCGTGGGGCAATTCCGCGACCGGTCCGTTCCACATCAAGATAGGAATCGTAGTTTTTGGGCGAGAACCGACCAAGGATATATTCTATCTCCGAAAGCAAGAACTCGTTCTGGAGTTTGATGCCCCGTTGGCGAGCAAAGCCCAAAATTGCCGTTGAACGACGTGAATTTATCTGCGGATTATTCGTCAGGTGAACTGCCCACTGAGCATAAGTGCTCACCGTGAGGTCGACACCGCCAGTGCGACTTGCCTGCTCCCTTGCCAAAGCCTCCACATACCCTCGAAGCGTCCGGTTGTAGGTAAGCACCAGAGCTTTGACGGCGGCCGTCGACCCCGTCCTCGAATGCTGGGATCGGAACATGTCCGAAAGATTTCGCAGGCGCAGCAAGGCAGTGGTTGTTTTCCCACTGCCCGCTGCTCCGCGGATAATTTCAATTCCTACGCGAGTGTCCCCAATAATGCGCAATTGCTCGGGGGTTGCTCTGGGAGAGCCCAATACCTTCATCAGAAATCCGGCTGCAAAATACTGAGAGTTGCAAGTTAGCCGGAGACTATCAGAAAGAGAAGGGCGCTCTACAAGTTACCGCCAGTCGCGGACGTCGACGAAGTGTCCGGCGATCGCGGCGGCCGCGGCCATCGCGGGCGACACCAGATGGGTGCGGCCCTTGAAGCCCTGGCGGCCCTCGAAGTTGCGGTTCGAGGTCGAGGCGCAGCGCTCTTCCGGCTTCAGCTTGTCCGGGTTCATCGCCAGGCACATCGAGCAACCCGGCTCGCGCCATTCGAAGCCGGCCGCAACGAAGATCTTGTCGAGGCCTTCGGCTTCCGCCTGCTCCTTCACGATGCCCGAACCCGGCACGATCATCGCGTTGACGCTGGCGTTGACGGTCTTGCCCTCGGCGACCTTCGCCGCGGCGCGCAGGTCTTCGATGCGGCCGTTGGTGCAGGAGCCGATGAAGACGCGGTCGAGCTTGATGTCGGTGATCTTGGTGCCGGCGGTCAGGCCCATATATTTCAGCGCGCGGTGCTTGGAGAGCCGCTTCGCCTCATCCGCGATCTTGTCGGGATCGGGCACGATGCCGGTCACCGAGATGACGTCCTCAGGGCTCGTGCCCCAGGTGACGATCGGCGGCAGCTTTGCGGCATCCAGTCGCAGTTCGTGGTCGAAATGCGCGCCCTCGTCGGAGCGCAGCGTCTCCCAGTAGCGCATCGCGGCATCCCAGACCGCGCCCTTCGGCGCCTTCGGGCGGTCGCGCAGGAAGTCGAACGCCTTCTGGTCGGGCGCAACCAGGCCGGCGCGCGCGCCGCCTTCGATCGACATGTTGCAGACCGTCATGCGGCCTTCCATCGAAAGCGCACGGATCGCCTCGCCGGCATATTCCAGCACATAGCCGGTGCCGCCGGCGGTGCCGATCTCGCCGATGATCGCCAGGATGATGTCCTTGCCGGTCACGCCTTCAGGCAATTTGCCGTCGACGATCGCGCGCATGTTCTTGGCCTTCTTCTGGATCAGCGTCTGCGTCGCCAGCACGTGCTCGACCTCGGAGGTGCCGATGCCGTGCGCGAGCGCGCCGAACGCGCCATGCGTCGAGGTGTGGCTGTCACCGCAGACGATGGTGGTGCCGGGCAGCGTAAAGCCCTGCTCCGGGCCGATGACGTGGACGATGCCCTGACGCTTGTCGAACTCGTTGTAATATTCGATGCCAAATTCCTTGGCGTTCTCCGCCATCACCCGCATTTGCTCGATGCTTTCCGGATCGGGGTTCGGCTTCGAGCGGTCGGTGGTCGGGATGTTGTGGTCGACGACGGCGAGCGTCTTCTCGGGCGCGTGCACCTTGCGGCCGGCGGCGCGCAGGCCTTCGAACGCCTGCGGCGAGGTCACCTCGTGGACCAAATGGCGATCGATATAGAGCAGGCAGGTGCCGTCCTCGGCCTCGTGGACCAGATGGTCGTTCCAGATCTTGTCGTACAGCGTAGTCGGTTTGGACATGAGCTTCAGCTCCAGAAGAAATTCAGTGGTGGATGGCGTTAAGCGCGTCTCGGCGCGCGAGCAGGCGACAGCGTCCGGGCAGCGTTACGCTGCGCGCGTAAGCTCAGACGTTGCCGACGTCGCAAAGCGTCCGAAGAAGCGGCCGGGCAGCCGCGAGCGATCGTCGATCACGACGCGCTTGCAGGTCTGACTTGGGCAGCGCTGGCTTGCTTGATCCGGAACCATTCTAAATTTCTATCACAGGGCTTGCGCCCGCGACAATCGATCGATTGCGCGGGTGCCCCTGTCGTCATTGCCGGGCTCGACCCGGCAATCCATCCATCTCGAGCAAGAAGCTTCGCTTCTCGATGGATGCGCGGGTCAGGCCCGCGCATGACGAGTTGAGGCGTGTCCTCGATATAGGTATGCCGCAACGAAAAAGCGCGGGGCAGGCCCCGCGCTTTCGGTCACATCCCCTGAAGGGAAACGTTACTCGCCAACGGCGGTCTGGCGGTCCTGCTTCTCGACAATGCGGGCCGACTTGCCGCGCAGGCTGCGCAGGTAATAGAGCTTGGCGCGACGCACCTTGCCGCGACGCACGACCTTGATCGAGTCGATCATCGGCGACATCACCGGGAAGACACGCTCGACGCCTTCACCGTAGGAGATCTTGCGCACGGTGAAGCTCTCGTTGAGGCCATGGCCGGAACGGCCGATGCAAACGCCTTCATAGGCCTGCACGCGGGTGCGTTCGCCTTCGACCACTTTCACGTTGACGATGACGGTATCGCCGGGTCCGAATTCCGGGATGGTCTTGGTGGCGGCGAGCTTGTCGAACTGCTCTTTTTCGAGCTGCTGAATCAGGTTCATCGAAATCTCCATCGGCGGCGCGCCCAGCCTGTGCGGGCTGCGCAAACGTCCATCTATCCTGCGCGTGTGCGGATTAGGCCGTGCCTATAAGGCAAAGCGCAGGGTTTGTCACCCGTCTGTCGTGTTTTTTGTCCCTCGCGGAGCGGCTTTTTGGCCGGCCTTCCGGGCCCAGAGATCGGGCCGCCGGACCGCCGTCAGGGCCTCGGACTGGGCCAGCCGCCAAGCCGCGACCTTGGCGTGATCGCCGGAAATCAGGATTTCCGGGATCTGGCGGCCCTCGAACTCCTGCGGACGGGTGTATTGGGGGTATTCCAGTAGTCCTTCGGAGAAGCTCTCCTCGGTTCCCGAGGCCAGCTTCCCCATCACCCCCGGCAACAGGCGAACGCAGGCGTCGATCAGCGCCATCGCGGCGATTTCGCCGCCGGACAGCACATAATCGCCGATCGAGACCTCCTCGAGCCCCCGCGCCTCGATCACCCGCTGGTCGATGCCCTCGAAGCGGCCGCAGACGATCAGGGGCCCGGGCCGGCCGCGAGCTCCGCGACGTGGGTCTGGCTCAATGGCCGACCCCGCGGGCTCATCAGGAGGCGCGGGCGGTCCGGCGCAATATCAGCGGCATCGATCGCCGCCGCCAGCACATCGGCCCGCAGCACCATGCCCGGGCCGCCGCCGGCCGGCGTGTCATCGACGCTGCGGTGCTTGTCGGTCGCCGACGCCCGGATGTCGCGCGCCTCCAACGCCCAGAGACCCGTGGCCAGCGCCTTGCCGGCGAGGCTCACGCCGAGCGGTCCCGGAAACATGTCCGGGAACAGGGTCAGCACGGTGGCGCGCCAGGGAGTCGCTTGGGACGGGGTCTCTTGCGATGTCATGGCCTCTGGTTACGGCACCACGGCCGTGAGGTCGAGGCTCTGCATCATCGCGGCGGCATCCACCGCACGGCGGAAGTCGGCAAGCTTGAAGGTCGAGACGTTGATCTTGCGCAGATCCAGCAGGCCTTCGGCGGCAAGGCCGGCGAGTTGGCCCGGCGCCGTCCGATCGTACATGAACTGCCCGACCACCTCCCAGTCATTGGCCAGCATCTCGCGGAACGAAAGTTCGAGCGGCACCTCGGCGCTGCCCATCAGCACCATCCGGCCGCCACGGCGGAGCGCGCGCAGGCAGGACAGCGTGGTCGAGGTGCTCTTGGCGGCGCCGAGCAGGTCGAGCGCGACATCGGCGCTGCCGCCGGCGGCGCGGCGGATGATCGAAAGATCGGCGGCGGCATCGCCGGTCGCGACAGCGGGAATGACGCGCGGGCCGAATGCATCGCGCAATTGCTCGAGCGCGGCCTGCTTGCGTCCGACCGCAACGACGCGGCCCGCGCCCATCGCGACCGCGAGCATCACGCCGCCCGAGCCGAAATAGCCGGTCGCGCCGTTGACGATGATGGTCTGTCCGCCGCGCAGGCCGGTGCGCTGCAATCCGCCGAACGGCACGATCAGTTTGGCGAGCCCGATCAGCTCGGTCGCCGGCTTGTCGTCGAGATTGGCAAGGGGCGTGACGCAGGCGGCAGGCCAATGCGCGATCTCCGCAAACACGCCGTCGCGCCAGCGCGCCTGCAGCGCGAGCGCCTCCGGCGTCGTCACGGTGGCGGTGAGGCCGATCAGGATCTGCGGCGGATCGCGATCCGGCACGTCGCCGCGCAGATGCGGGCTGAGGAACACGCGGTCGCCGCTTCGGACGTGCGTGACGTTCTCGCCCGTGGCGACGACGCGCGCGATCGCGTTGGTGCCCGGCACGAACGGCATCGGCGGCAGGCTGTAGGGCAGCGCGCCGGACAGCAGCTTGTTGGTATAGGACAGCACCATGCCGGCTTCGATCCGGACCACGACGCCATCGGGCGCGGGCCCGGGCGTTGCGACATCCTCGAAGCGAAGATCATTGTGGGCGTGCAGCCGCCAGGCCTTGTGCGTGCTTGTCATTGGGATGCTCCGTGACACCATTGCTTAAGTAGCCCGGATGGAGCGAAGCGCAATCCGGGAATCATGCAAGCAACGAGGAGCGGTCCCGGATTTTGCGGAGCCTGTCATCGGGCGCGCATTCGCGCGACCCGTTGGCTTCATCCGGGCTACGGACTACGGGCTTCACGCCGTCGTTGGATCGTCGGCAAGATGCCGCGCGAGTGCGATGGCAAGCGGACAGATCGCCAGCGCCGTGAGCGCGGTCGCTGCCGTCGCGAGCGTCGGGCCGAGCGCGTCACCGAGCAGGCCGTAGAGCACAGGCGCGGTCGCACCCGATCCGATGGTGCCCGTGTAGAACAGCGCGAAGGCGCGCTCGGTCTGATGCGGCGGCGTGAGCTCGGGCACCGTGCCATAGAGCACCGAAGAGGTGCCGTTGAGCATCACGCCGAGCACGGGCAGCAGCACGATGGACGGTGCCAGCGGCAACGCCAGCACAGCCACGATCAGCGCCGCCGTGCCGCCTTCGGTGATGAGCACGGTGCGCAGCGTGCCGACGCGCTCGCCGAGCCAGCCACAGGTGAATTTCCCGGCGCGCCGCCGATGAAGACCAGCGCCAGCGCGAGGCCGTTGGTCGGCAGCGAGGCGCCCTTGTCGCGCAACAGGAACGGCAGGAAGGTGAGAAAACCCATCCTGACCGCGGTGTCGAGGATTCCGATCGCGAGCAGCCAGTGGAAGCCGCCGCCGGCGCCGTCACGGCGCGATGCGGCGGTGGCCTTGTGCTCGGCGCCCTTGCCGACGGACGGCATCCAGAGTGCGATGCAGATCGCGACAAGCAGACCGGCAAAGGCGAGCACGAGCAGCGTGTGCCGCCACGACATGATCACGAGCAGGATCGAGGTCAGCGCCGGGATCGCGGCCTTGCCGAGATCGCCGGAGAAATTGTAGATGCCGAGCGGGCCGCGCGCAGCCGCGCCATAGGCGCGCGACACCGCGGCCGATGCGATCGGGTGCTGCGTGCTCGAGCCTGCGCCGGAGAGCGCGAGCGCCAGGCCAAGTCCGATGACGCCGCCGGAGAATCCGGCGAACACATAGCCGAGCGCCGACAGTGCCGTGCCAGCGATCAGGATGATCTTGCCGTCGATCCGCTCGGCGATGCGTCCGACCGGAATCTGCAGCCCGGCCATGGCGCCGGCATAGAGCCCGCGCAGCAGCGCCAGCAGCCCGTAGCTCAGCGCGAACTCCGCCTGCCAGACCGGCAGCAGCACGTAGATCAGGTCGGTGTAGCCGTCATGGAGGGCGTGGTTGAGCCCGGTCACCGTGAGTGTGCGCGTCGCCCTGGCCTGGCGGGGACGGGATGTGCCGGCTTCCACGGACACGCTCATCGCCGCCATCCAGAACGAGAAAAACTAAAGATGGATCGGCCGCGCATCGGAGGGAGCCTTCGAAAAGAAGAGGTATGTGAGTGGCTTGCTCCGCCATATGCGCCTGATCGGTCGATGTCACAAATCAGTAATAATCGGATCATGCGTTAGAAAATCTGGTATTGAGGGGGCATGTTCGTCCCACGCCGCAGCCTGCCGCCGCTCAATGCCGTCCGCGCCTTCGAGGCCGCCGCGCGGCTCGGCAGCTTCAAGGAAGCGGCCGCCGAGCTCAGCGTGACCCATGGCGCCGTCAGTCAGCAGATCCGGCTGCTCGAGGAGTGGCTGGGCGCGCCCGCGTTG
>NZ_JACMYP010000340.1 GCF_020889705.1 Bradyrhizobium altum
CCGCGGGGGGCAAACTGGCGGGGTGATTCGCCGCCGCGGCCACCGCCGAAATTGCCTCTGTTGCCGTAGCCGCCGCGGCCGTAACCGCCGCGTCCCCCCTCCGGGGCAAAGTTGCGTTGCAGCCGCTCCTGCAAATCCTGCCGGTAATAGCGCCGCACCACCTCGTCGCGGATGCCGCCCGTGAGCTCGCCGATCCGCGCTTCCAGTGCTGCGCGGCGTTCGGGGGTGTCGAAATTGCCGCCCTCGATCTCGCGCGACCAGATCATTTCGGCGAGCGGCCTCGCGGCGCCGATCACATCCTCGATCGCGCCGCGGCCGCCGGAGCGCGCGAGATCGTCGGGGTCCTGCCCTTCCGGCAGCAGCGCAATGCGCAGGCTCTTTCCCGGCTTGAGCTGGGGCAAGGCAAGGTCGGCGGCGCGATAGGCGGCCTTCTGGCCGGCGCGGTCGCCATCGAAGCAGAGGATCGGCTCGTCCACCATCTTCCAGAGCATCGCCAGCTGGTTCTCGGTCAGCGCGGTGCCGAGCGGCGCGACGGCGCCGGGAAAGCCCGAGGTGACCATGGCGATGACGTCGACATAGCCCTCGACGACGATCAGCTGCGCGCCGTCATGCGCGGCCTGGCGCGCGGTGAACAGGTTGTAGAGATTGTCGCCCTTGTGAAACAGCGGGGTTTCTGGCGAGTTCAGGTACTTTGCCGGAACGTCCTTCTCCAGCGCGCGGCCGCCGAACGCGATGACGCGGCCGCGGGCATCCGTGATCGGGAACATGACGCGGTCGCGGAAGCGATCGAACGGCACCGGCTTGTCCTCGCCGGACACCAAAAGCCCGGCCTCCACCATGTCCTCGGTGGAGATACCTAACGCGCCCAGATGCTCCTTCAGGGCAAAACGGTCCGGCGGCGCATAGCCCATCCGGAACTGGAGCTGGGTCGCCGGCGAGATGCTGCGGTCGGCGAGATAGCCGCGCGCCTTGGCGCCGCCCCGCGAGGCCAGCGTCTCGGCGAAGAACTTCGTCGCCAGTTCCATCACGTCGTGCAGGGTGCGACGATGCTGCTCGTGCCGCGCCGCATCGGGCGTTACGGCCGGCAGCGGGACACCCGCCATCGCGGCGAGACGCTCCACCGCCTCGGGGAAGGTCACGCCCTCGGTCTTCATCAGGAAGTCGAAGATGTTGCCGTTCAGCCCGGACGAGAAGTCGAACCAGGCTTGCTTCTGGTCGTTGACGAAGAACGACGGCGTCTTCTCCTGCTGGAACGGCGAGAGCCCCTTCCACTCCCGCCCGGCCTTCTTGAGCTTGACGCGCCTGCCCACGACTTCCGAGACCGGAAGCCGGGCGCGCAGCTCATCAAGGAATTCGGGCGTGAAACGCATCAGGGTGATTCTTGGCTCGGGCGGCGAATCGCGGACAACCGGTTAGCCATATAGCGGCACGACCGGGCATGCCGAACAATGTGGGGCTTTTCCGGGCTATTCACAGGCCCGGTCTGTCACGGCTCCGTCGAGCGGGCTACCCCCGAATCCACAGTGGAGAGCCTGCACGGCAAGCTTGCCCCCTCCCCGCTTCCGGGATTGGATAGCCCCATGTTCACGACATTCAGGGGCGGACAGAGCGGCGGCTGGCAGGTCACGTCCATCACGCGAGTGAAGGGCGAGACGCTGCCGAAGGTCGCGGCATTGTCGATCGTTGCGAGCGAGTCGATCGCGCTGCCGCTGTTGCCGGCGCAGACCTCCTGGCGGCTCGCCGGCGTTGCCAGCTATCTGCGCTACACCGAGAAGGAAGAGCGCGAGAAACTTGCGGCCGTGCAGGCCGGGCTCGGCCGCACCGAGGCAACGCACGCGGCGCTGATCCCGATCAGGAAATCTGCGGCGTGGTGGGAGCTGACGCAGCAGGAGCGCCGCGAGATCTTCGAGGACAAGTCGCACCATATCGCTGGCACCTTGAAATTCCTTCCCGCGATCGCCCGCCAGCTGTTTCACGCTCGCGACCTCGGCATGCCCTTCGACTTCCTGACCTGGTTCGAATTCGCCCCCGAGCATGTCGCTCTGTTCGACGAGTTGGTCGGCATGCTGCGCGCGACCGAGGAGTGGAGCTATGTCGAGCGCGAGGTCGACATTCGCGTCGAGCGGGAAGTCTGAAGCAGTCAATGCTCCAGAAACTTTCCTGACGCGATCCGCGGCAGCTCGGCGACCGACCAGTTGTAGAGATAGGTCCACGCCTCGCTCACGCTGCCGTCGGCGAGCGTGACCTTGAGCATCTCACGGACATATTCGGTCGGCGGCGGAAAGCCCTCGCCGCAGGCTTCGTACATGTCGAATTCGCGCAGCATGGCTTCGCGCTCGCGGAGGCGAAACAGCTCACCGTGCACGATGTCGGCGGGATCGTCCGACACGACCAGCCCCGGATAGTGCTTCACCAGATAGAGCCGGCCGCGGCACTGCGCCGGCCCGAGGAATTCGGCGTTGCCTGCGAGCAGCTTCGCCATCGGATGGTCGAAGCCGCGCATCAGCGTGCCGTAGACGAAGAGAAGGTCGGAGATCATGGCTAACCTGTCATTCCCTGGCGCGGCGAAGCTGCGAGCCCTGAATGACGGAATGGCTGGGAAGAATCAAGCCGCCGGCACCTCATCGGTCACGACGACGAACTTCGTCAGCGTCATGCGGCCGAAGCTCGTGGTGAGCGCGACGTCGGCGGCGTCGCGGCCGGTCGCCATCAGGATGCGGCCGATCCGCGGCGTGTTGTGGCGGGCATCGAAAGTGTACCACTGGCCCGACAGATAGGCCTCGAACCAGCCGGAAAAATCCATCGGCGCGGGATCAGGCGGCACACCGATGTCGCCGAGATAGCCGGTGCAGTAGCGCGCCGGAATGCCCATGCAGCGGCAGAAGGTGAGCGCCAGATGCGCGAAGTCGCGGCAGACGCCGGCGCGGCCTTCGTAGACGTCATGCGCCGACTTCATGTGATGGGCGTGCTGGTAGCCGAACGTCACATGGTGATGCACGAAATCGGTGATCGCCTGCACCCGCGCCCACCCCTGCTGCGTATTGCCGAACAGCGACCAGGCGATGTCGGTCAGCTTGTCCGTCTCGCAATAGCGGCTCGGCATCAGATAGAGCAGCATGTCATCAGGCAATTGCTCGATCGGAACCTGCTGTGCCGCCGGATTGACGACATCGGGCAATCCGGAATCGCGCACCAGCGCGCTGCCGCGGAAAGTGACGCCACCGGCTGGCGCGACCAGACGGCCGCAGACATTGCCAAAACCGTCGCGATAGAGGCCGATCGGGACATCGGGCTCGGTCGAGATGCTCTCGGTGCCGACGATGTCGGCGTAGCGCGATGGATGGATCGACAGCATGATCACCATCGGCGTCGGCTGCGCCGCCGTGTAGGTGATCTCGAAGCCGACCTTGATCTGCATCGTCAGGCCGTCTCCTGCTCCGCCACGCTCTCGCCGACCGACACGACCTTGATGTCGATATCCATGTCCAGAAAGGCATCGGTCGGGCCGAGATAGACGCCGTGCAGCGGGATCGCCTGGCGCGGATCGCGCGCGACAGCGACGCGGATCAGGTCACGCGTGCCGACGATGCCGTTGGTCGGATCGAACTCGATCCAGCCGGCGCTCGGCAGATAGACCTGCACCCAGGCATGGGTCGAGCCGCCGCCGACATAGCCATGCGCGCTGTCGGTCGGCATCGCGAGATAGCCGGAGACGAAGCGCGCGGCAATGCCAATCCGGCGCAGCGCCTCGATCATGAACAGCGCATAGTCGCGGCAGGTCCCTGACTGCGTCCGCAGCGTATCGAGCGGATGCTGGGTGCCATGCTCAAAGCGCTTGCGATAGCTGAACGCCTCACGAATGCCATGCGTCATGTCGCTCAGGATCTTGAACGTCAGGGTCGGCGCCTCGACATCGAGGAAGCGCCGCGCCCAGGCCGACAGCTCACCGTTCGGGTCGCCATATTGCGGCGTGATGAACTGCTGCAGGTCGGGGAATTCCTCATCATCGTAGAGGAACGGATAGAAGTAGGCGGCGTCATCAGGCGTCAACGCGAACCTGTCGGCCGGATTGTGATCCACCGTCGCGGTCGAGACGAACGACAGCGTGTCGGCGCGCTCGTCGAAGGTGGCGATCGCGACGCCGTTGCCGAACACGTCGTGGATCCAGCGCAGCGACATCGGCTGCGGGTCGATCACAAGCGCGCTGTCGAGCACGCGCAGATCATGGCCGTCACGGGGGCGCAGCATAATGCGGTGTTCGCCGAACGCCACCGGGCGCGCATAGCGATAAACGGTCTTGTGATGGATAGTCAGCAGCGGCATCTTCAAACAATCATCGTGATTTGGGCCGCCAAATCTATAGAGAATGCTGCTTGATTCCAAACCAGCATGCCCCTTGAATAGGCAAAATTGAGGAAAAAGCCCGTGAATCACGCCGGTGGCCCGTTCTTTCTACTGACAAACACCGATGTTTCACCGGTTCTTGAACATAATCCTGGCGGCCGCTCGCCGTTCCTTCTGACTTGCGATCATTATGGCAGGCTGATTCCCTCCCCGCTCGGCGATCTCGGCTTGCCTGAAAGCGAGCTCGTCCGGCACATCGCCTGGGACATCGGCATCGCCGGCGTCGCAACCCAGCTCTCCGACCTGCTTGGCGCGCACCTCATCGCGCAGCGCTACTCGCGGCTCGTGATCGACTGCAATCGTCCGCCGCATTTCGCAAGCGCGGTCCCGCTGATCAGCGAAGCCACCACCGTTCCCGGCAACGAAGGCCTGTCGCGCGAAGCCGCCGAGATGCGCCGCGCGCAGATCTTCGATCCCTATCACCAGCGCATCGACGAGATCATCGACGAACGTACGCGTCAGGGCATTCCGACGGTGCTGGTGTCGTTGCACAGCTTCACGCCGGTCTACGCCGGCATCGCGCGTCCCTGGCACATCGGCACGCTCTATCACCGCGACAAGGCGCTGCCGCCGCTGCTCCTGAAGCATCTGCGCAGCGAGGGCGATCTCGTGGTCGGCGACAACGAGCCCTATGCAGTCAGCGACGAGACCGACTACACGATCCCCGTGCATGGCGAGAAGCGCGGCCTGATGAATTCCGGCATCGAGATCCGCCAAGACCTGATCTCCGACCAGGCCGGCGAAACCGCGTGGGCCGAGCGGCTGGCGCGCATCCTCGGCGAGATCGAGACGACGCTGCGCGCGGAAGCGCGGATCTAACGCGTCGCTCCACGAGCTAGTGGCTTGGAGGACGGCGAGGACGGAGCCGCCGCTTTTTCGGCGAGCAAGTGGCCGACGTCGCCTTGCGCTTTCGGACGGACACGGGCGCGACCCTTGATTTGCGAACGACGTCGATCGCCGCCGCCGAGCCGATGCAGCCATGGCAGATGATCTGCGGTGCGCGCACCGGCGCGATGCCGCACGCGAGGCACTTGCGTGGCGGCGATTGCCTGCTCGATTTCCTAGTCGACTTCCCGCGCATCTCCGCGGTGAGACACCGCCGGGATGAACATATTCTGATTCGATCGACGTCCGCTTCGATCGCCTTTGGCGTTGCCGGTTCGAACTGCCGCCCGCGCTCCTCGAACGGCGATCAAGCCAGCCTGATCAATTCGGCCGGCGCCGCCAGATGAACAGCAGATAGAGCAGCACCGGCAGGCCGAGCGCGACCCAGGAGACGGCATCCCACCAGCCGTCGCCGACCAGCGCGCTGATCAATCCCACCGTGCTCACGATCGCGATGACGAGCGGAGCGGCAAAGATCCGGGTCAATGAGCGATGTGCGACCATGCTGATGTCACGAGGTGAGCGCGGGGGTATCGATGGAGGCGGCGTTGGCGATGGCGCGTTCCTGGCTCACGCCCGCCTTGCGCCGGCGCAGCCACAGATACACGCCGGTGACCAGGATGAAGATGGTGAGGATGTCGAGCAGCGCCCAGACGATCTTGAGCGGCATGCCGCCGTAATCGCCGAAATGCAGCGGCTGTGAGACGTAAAGCGTCGACACATACCAGGGCATATCGCGGCTGTCGGTCAGTGTCCCGGTTTCCGCATCGATCAGCGCGGGTTTCAGCAGCCGCGAGGTCAGCGGCGTATCGCCGTGCAGGAACACCGCGTAGTGGCTCTTGCTGCTGAACAGGGTTCCCGGGAACGCGACAAAGCTCGGCGTCATTCCAGGCACCGCATGCCTGGCGACCTCAACGGCCCCGTTCAGCGAGGCCAGCTTCGACGGCACCGGCCGGTCGCGATACTGCGCGGTCATCTCGGCGAGTTGGCCGAACTGCCACATCTTGAGCACGAGTTCCGCCCAGGTGTTGATGACGCCGGTGAAACCGACGACCAGCGTCCAGGCGACCAGCAGGATGCCGGCGAGATTGTGGACGTCGAGCCAGCGCACCACGCGGGTCCGCTGCACACGGTAGGCGCCGAAGCGCAACTTTCGCATCGACGGCGCGTAGACGACGATGCCGGAAATGATCGCGACGCAGAACAGGATGCCCATCAATCCAAGGAACAGCTTGCCGGGCAGGCCCGCGAACATGTCGGTGTGCAGCTTCAGCATGATGTAGGTGAAGCGGCCGGTCACATCAGGGGAATCGAGATAGGCGCCGGTATGCGTATCCATCCGGATCAGGAGGTTGTTGGTCGGATCGGCGTCGATCGTCGGGCCGACGCTGACCCACATCGCGCCGGGCTCGTCGCGATCCCAGATCAGGAAGTGAGGCACCTTGCCCGGCGCCCTTGCGAGCGCGTTGGCGAGCAGATGATCCAGATCGGCCGGCGGCGTGCCTGCGGGCGCCTCGGCCGACTTGACCTGGCTGTGCAGGAGATCATCGATCTCGTCGTGAAAGATCAGCGGCAGGCCGGTGATGCACAACAGCAGCATGAACAAGGTGCAGATCAGGCTGGTCCATTTGTGGACGGCGCCCCATCGCCGCAGGGATTTGGTCGTCGCAGTCAACTTCGCTACCTAATTCCAGTCTCCATTCTTGTCGTCACTAACACGATGACGGATACGCGCAGTCGCGCGGCGATTAGAACCCGTCCAGTGTTGGACTTATCGTCGGTCGTGTTGCGATCACGCAACGAGAGCGTCCGCGAACTGCGACGATGCGTCTCGGCCTTCAGCGCGATTTCTTGGGATCGTTCTAAACTGGATCGCCGCGTTCAACCGGCTGACGCGGCGTGGACAGGATGCTTCGCACGCCATCTGGGGCCTGGCCCGCGCATGTAGTGCAGCTCGGGCCGGTAGGGATCGCGCATTCGCGCGATCAGATTCTGCCAGCCGGTCGTGATCGCGTTCAGGCCGCGGCGCAGAGACGTCAATGATGACTGCAGCGACAGCATGGCGTCCCCTCAGTGCGGCTTGCCGAGAACGGACGCGAAGGACAGGATGACGATCTCCTCGCCGGCCTCGTCGCTGACATGCACGGCCCAGTCGCGCCAGTCTTCCAGGCTGGCGGTTGCGACCAGCGATCGCATCATGCAGGTCGCCGCCTCGCAGGCCTCTGCGAGGCTCGTCACCGAGGTGCCGCGGCGATCCATCAACACGCCGCGTGTATTCGAGCAGTGGAAATAGACCTGCGTCATGTCCGTATCCTCGCAAGCTCCGGGCGATCGGGCTCGCCCTTGCATGACGAAGCTTTACGCAGCCGGCGCGCGACGATCCGTGATGCGGCTCACACAGGCGCGAGACGGCCGCCAGGCCGCGGCGCCGCCCTCACCAAATCGCGATTTGACAG
>NZ_JACMYP010000341.1 GCF_020889705.1 Bradyrhizobium altum
CCTATCGCGGCCGCGACGGCAATCTCACCGTCACCACGATGGACTGGCAGGACCCGCTCTGCGAGGCCTTCATGGCGGGTGCGATGAGCCTCGGCATTCCGCGCAATCCTGACTACAACGGCCAGATCCAGGAAGGCGTGTCGTACTGCCAGCGCACCATCCTGAACGGCCGCAGGGTCAGCGCCGCGACCGCGTTCCTGCATCCGGCGCGAAAGCGGCCGAATGTCGACGTGCGCACGCATGCGCATGTCACCGGCATCATCTTCGAGGGCAAGCGCGCGGTCGGCGTGCGCTACAACCGCGGCGGCAAGCACGGCCATCCGCTCGAGATCCGCGCCACCAAGGAGGTCATTCTTTCCGGCGGTGCCTACAACTCGCCGCAGCTGTTGCAGCTCTCCGGCGTCGGCTCGCCCGACCTGCTGAAGTCGCACGGCATCGAGGTGCGCCACGCGCTGCCGGGTGTCGGCGAGGGATTGCAGGATCACTATGCGCCACGCTCGGTGGCGCGGGTCAAGAACATCCGGACCATCAACGAGCTGCGCCGCGGCTTCAGCTTGTGGGGCGAGGCAATCAAATGGGCGACGACGCGGCGCGGGCTGTTGTCGCTGTCGCCGACCATGGTCTACTGCTTCTGGCATTCCGGCGAGACCACCGAGAGCTCAGACCTCCAGCTCACCTTCACGCCGGCGAGCTACAAGGAAGGCGTGCAGGGCCAGCTCGAGGACGAGCCCGGCATGACGGTGGCCTCATGGCAGCAGCGGCCGGAGAGCCGCGGCTATGTTCGCATCCGCTCCGCCGATCCGTTCGCGCCGCCGATCATTCAGACCAACTATCTCGCCGAGGAGATCGACCGCCGCGTCGTCGTCGCCGGCATGAAGCTGGCGCGCCGGCTGCTCGCCTCCGAGCCGCTCAAGCCGTATTTCGCCTATGAGGACTTTCCCGGTCCGAAGGTCACGAGCGACGAGGAGCTGCTCGCGGCCGCGACCCAGCGCGGCACCACCACTTTCCATCCCGGCTGCACCTGCCGGATGGGACCGGCCGATGCGTCCTGGGCCGTGGTCGACGACCAGCTTCGGGTCCATGGCATGGAGGGCCTGCGCGTGATCGACGCCTCGATCATGCCGCGGATGATCTCAGCCAACCTCAACGCCTCGACCTTGATGATCGCCGACAAGGCCTCCGACATGATCCGCGGCAAGACCCCCGAAGCCGCCGCGAAACTGCCGGAGTATGCGTGAGGGAAAGCTGCGCGCGCCGATGCTTCTTGATCAGCGCGCTGTGTCTAACACCGTCATGCTGAGGAGGCCGCGAAGCGGCCGTCTCGAAGCACGACGGCCCGACTGGGGCCGTGCATCCTTCGAGACGCGCTACGCGCTCCTCAAAATGACGGGACTGCTATCAGCCGTAGACGAACGCCTTGTCCTTGAGGTCGATCGCCGGGAATTCGTCCTTCTCGGCCCAGTAGTCCTGGTTGTGCTGCCACTCCGGCTTGTCGCCGCGCTTCGGCAGCAGGTGCATGCCGCGCATCATGTAGCCGGGGTTGAAGTTCTCCGGATCGATCCACGGCAGCAGCGGCATGTTGTGGTCTTCGGGGCGCAGCGCCGGCGTCACCTTGCTCACGCCGGTCGCCTTCATGTGCTTGAGCATGCGGCAGACGAAGTCGCCGACCAGGTCGACGCGCAAGGTCCAGCTGGCGCGGAAATAGCCGAACACCCAGACGAGGTTTGGCACGCCGGTGAACATCATGCCGCGATAGGTCACGGTGTCCTTGAAGTCGAGCGGCTTGCCGTCGATTGCGAAGTCGATGCCGCCATTGGCGGAGAGGTGGAAGCCGGTCGCGGTGATGATGATGTCGGCCTCGAGCTCCTTGCCGGACTTGAGCAGGATGCCCTTCTCGGTGAAGCGCTCGATCTCGTCGGTGACGACGGAGGCCTTGCCGCCCTTGATGGCGTGGAACAGGTCGGCATCCGGAATGAAGGCGATGCGCTGCCGCCACGGCCGGTAGCGCGGCGTGAAGTGGGTGGCGATGTCGTAGTCCTTGCCGAGAACGGCCTCGACCGCCGCAAGCAGGTCCTTCTTGGCGCCCTCGGGCTCGGCGAAGGTCCGCCTGGTGAAGGCGTCCTGCTCGAACAGGATCTTGCGGCGGGTGATCTCGTGGATCCAGGCCTCGTCGACCTGCAGCCTGCGCAGCTCCTCGGCGATCTCGATCGCGTTGCGGCCGGTGCGGAAATAGGTCGGCGAACGCTGCAGCATGGTGACATGGCCGGCATCCTTGGCCATCGCCGGGATCAGGGTCGCAGCCGTGGCGCCGGAGCCGATCACGACCACGCGCTTGCCCTTGTAGTCGAGGTCGTCGGGCCAGGTCTGCGGATGGATGATGGTGCCCTTGAACTTCGCCATGTCGGTCCATTCGGGCGTATAGCCCGCGTCGTGGCGGTAGTAGCCCTGGCACATCCAGAAGAAGTTCGTCGTGAAGCGCAGCTGCTCCCCGGTGTCGATACGCGTCGCATCGATGGTCCAGAGGTTGGTCTCGTTCGACCACTTCGCCGCGGTGATGGTGTGGCGATAGCGGATGTGGCGGGCGAGATCGTTCTCGTCGATCACCTCACCCATGTATTTCAGGATCTCGGCCGCGCTGGCGATCGGCGCGCTGGTCCACGGCTTGAAGCGATAGCCGAAGGTGTGCAGGTCGCTGTCGGAGCGGATGCCGGGATAGCGGTGGGTGGACCAGGTGCCGCCGAACGTCTTCTGCGTCTCCAGCACCACGAAGCTGGTGCCCGGGCATTGCGTGGTGAGGTGGTAGGCGGCGCCGACGCCGGAGATGCCGGCGCCCGCGATCAGGACGTCGAAGTGCTCGGTCGTGACGGGCTCGGCGGCGCGGATTTGGGTCTGGACGTTCATCTTCCCTGGTCTTCTTCTTGGTTGGAGCGGTTCAGTAAAACGCCGGAGCGAATGCCCCGGCGCTTGCGTGAACTAGACTTCGCGGCGGCTGAGGAACGCCAGCCGCTCGAACAGGTGCACGTCCTGCTCGTTCTTGAGCAGCGCGCCATGCAGCGGCGGGATCAGCTTGCGCGGATCGCGCTCCCTGAGCATCTCGGGCGTGATGTCCTCGTTCAGGAGCAGCTTGAGCCAGTCGAGCAGCTCCGAGGTCGAGGGCTTCTTCTTCAGGCCCGGCACCTCGCGGACCTCGAAGAAGATCCGCAGCGCCTCTTCCACCAGCCGCTTCTTGATGCCGGGGAAGTGCACGTCGACGATCTTGTTCATGGTGTCGGCGTCGGGGAACTTGATGTAGTGGAAGAAGCAGCGGCGCAGGAACGCGTCAGGCAGTTCCTTCTCGTTGTTCGACGTGATCATCACGATCGGGCGCAGCTTCGCCTTGATGGTCTCGCCGGTCTCGTAGACGTGGAACTCCATGCGGTCGAGTTCGAGCAACAGGTCGTTGGGGAATTCGATGTCGGCCTTGTCGATCTCGTCGATCAGGAGCACCGGGCGCTTCTCGTGGGTGAAGGCCTCCCACAGCTTGCCGCGCTTGATGTAGTTCTTGATGTCGGACACGCGCGCGTCGCCGAGCTGGCTGTCGCGCAGGCGCGACACCGCGTCGTATTCGTAGAGGCCCTGCTGCGCCTTGGTGGTCGACTTGATGTGCCAGGTCAAAAGCGGCGCGTCGATCGCCTTGGCGACTTCCTCGGCCAGCACCGTCTTGCCGGTGCCGGGCTCGCCCTTCACCAGCAGCGGGCGCTCCAGCACGATGGCGGCATTGACGGCGACCTTGAGGTCGTCGGTGGCGACGTAGTCCTTGGTACCCGTGAATTTCATCTATCTGGTTGCCTTGCTTCGTTCGTTGGCCGCATGGGTCTCACCTTGGGCCTCAACATGAAACGACCGCTCTCGCAGCGGCCGTCGGAGATGCAAATTTTTCGATCACGCTCGTCTGATCATCGATACGATCACCAGCACGATGCAAGCGCCGATCGTCGCGTTGAGGATGTCGCGGATCGCGCTGCCGCCGAGGCCGACGCCGAGGCGCGGCAGCAGCCAGCTTGCCACCAGCGCGCCGATGATGCCGACAACCATGTTGCCGATCAGCCCGAAGCCCGCGCCGCGCACGATCAGCCCCGCGAGCCAGCCGGCAATCGCACCGATCACCAGTGCCGCAATGATGCCCATTCAAACGTCCTGCCCAATGTCTTGTCAGGCGCAATTGTAATTGAAAAAGCCGGGCGGTCTAGGGCGGATTCCGCAGCGCAGCGGTACCCTGAACGGCGCGGCACGCATGGAATGTCGACCGTCATGTTTCCGCCGTGCGGAATGACCGCCGCACGGATACGGGGCGGGGCGTCGTTGGGTGGACCCCGCAAGACATGGCGCAAGGGGCCATATCAAGGCGGATCGCCGGTCTCGGCATGGCTCGGCCCCTTGACGCCACCGGTCCAGCGGGCGATCTAGGTGAGTATGTTCCTGCAGTTCTTCACATCGCTGCGCGACGCCCAGGTCCCCGTAACGCTACGGGAATATCTGACCTTGATGGAAGCGCTTGACGCCGATCTCGCCGAACAGACCGTCGAGAACTTCTACTATTTGTCGCGCGCCGCCCTGGTGAAGGACGAGCGCAATCTCGACAAGTTCGACCGGGTGTTCGGCACCGTGTTCAAGGGGCTCGAGAGCCTGCTCGACGCCATGGGCAAGGCGGAGATCCCCGAGGAGTGGCTGAAGAAGCTCGCCGAGAAATATCTCACCGAGGAAGAGAAGAAGCAGATCGAGGCCATGGGCTGGGACAAGCTCATGGAGACCTTGAAGAAGCGGCTCGAGGAACAGAAGGGCCGTCACCAGGGCGGCAGCAAGTGGATCGGCACCGCCGGCACCTCGCCGTTCGGCGCCCACGGCTATAATCCAGAGGGCGTGCGGATCGGGCAGGAGAAGAACCGCAACAACCGCGCCGTGAAGGTGTGGGACAAGCGCGAGTTCAAGGATCTCGACGGCAATGTCGAGCTCGGCATCCGCAACATCAAGGTCGCGCTGCGGCGGCTGCGCAAGTTCGCGCGCACCGGCGCGCCCGACGAGCTCGATCTCGACACCACGATCAAGGAGACCGCCAACCACGGCTATCTCGACGTGCACATGCGGCCCGAGCGGCGCAACGCGGTCAAGGTGCTGGTGTTCTTCGATATCGGCGGCTCGATGGATTCGCATATCGAGCAGGTCGAGGAACTGTTCTCGGCCGCCAAGAGCGAATTCAAGCACATGGAATATTTCTACTTCCACAACTGCCTCTATGAAGGCGTCTGGAAGCAGAACAAGCGGCGCTTCACCGATCGCACGCCGACCTGGGACGTGCTGCACAAGTACCCGCACGACTACAAGGTGGTATTCGTCGGCGACGCCTCGATGTCGCCTTACGAGATCATGGTTCCCGGCGGCTCGGTCGAGCATGTCAACGAAGAGGCCGGCTCGGTCTGGCTCGACCGCATCACCTGCACCTATCCGCATGCGGTGTGGCTCAATCCGGTGGCGCAGAAGCACTGGGACTATTCGGAATCGACCACCATCATCCGCCGCCTGTTCTCCGAGCGCATGTATCCGATCACGATCGAAGGTCTGGAGAACGCGATGCGGGAGCTGGTGCGGTAGCCAATCCCGTCATTCCGGACGGTCCGTAGGACCGATCCGGAATCTCGAGCTGATGAAATTCGATCGAGATTCCGGTTCGATGCTGTCGCATCGCCCCGGAATGACGAACAACAACATCCAGGGAGAGCCCTATGCCCCAGAACATCCACCGCGGCATCAAGGTGATGATCGACGAGGCCAATGCCGAGATCGAGACCATCAGCGCGGCCGATGCGATCACGCTGATCGGCAAGAACGACGTCGTCATCGTCGACATCCGCGACCCCCGCGAGATCGAGCGCGACGGCAAGATTCCCGGCGCATTCTCCTGCACCCGCGGCATGCTCGAGTTCTGGATTGATCCGAACAGCCCCTACGCCAAGCCGATCTTCCAGGAAGACAAGAAGTTCATCTTCCACTGCGCCGGCGGCCTGCGCTCGGCGCTCGCCGCCAAGACCGCGAAGGATATGGGCCTGAAGCCGGTCGCCCATATGGGTGGTGGCTTCGCCGCCTGGCGCGAGGCCGGCGGCCCGATCGAGGCGTGGGAGCCGAAGAAGAAGGGCTGAAAGGCCTCACGCCCGCAAGGACATCAGATCATGACTGCTATCGACGATCCGCTCGTTTCGACCGACTGGCTGGCTGCGCATCTCGGCGACGCCAACGTGAAAGTGCTCGACGCGACCTTCAAGCTGCCCGGCGTGCTGCCGCTGCCGAAGGACGACTACCTCGCCGCGCATCTGCCCGGCGCCGTGTTCTTCGACGTCGACGCGGTGTCCGATCATTCCAATCCGCTGCCGCACATGTTTCCGAGTGCCGAGCAGTTCGGCCGCGATATCGGCGGGCTCGGCGTCAGCAATGCCGACACCGTCGTGATCTATGATTCCGGCGGCTGGGTCGCCGCGCCGCGCGCCTGGTGGATGTTCCTGTCCTATGGCCATCGCAACGTGCGGATTCTCAACGGCGGCCTGAAGAAGTGGCGCGCCGAGGGCAGGGCGATCGAGAGCGGCGAGGTGAAGCCGAAGCCCGCAATGTTCAAGGCGAGCTATGATGCGAAGCGCGTGCGCAGCATCGAGCAGATGATCGCCAATGTCGAAAGCCGTGCCGAGCAGGTGATCGATGCGCGCGCCGCCGAGCGCTTCGAGGGACGCGCGCCGGAGCCGCGGCCGGGCATCCGCGCAGGCCACATCCCGGGCGCCCGCAACGTGCCCTACAACCAACTGTTCGATGCCGCGACCGGCGAGATGAAGCCGCTCGACGATCTGCGCAAGTCATTCAGCGGTGCCGGCGTGAAGCTCGACGCGCCTGTTGTCACGAGCTGCGGCTCCGGCGTCTCGGCCGGCGTGCTGACGCTTGCGCTCTACCGGCTCGGCGTCACCGACACCGCGCTCTATGACGGCTCATGGTCGGAATGGGGACAGGCGAGCGGCCCGCCGATCGCGACAGGACCGGCTTGAGCGAGAGCGTTTTCGAGCGAAGTGGACTCCGGTTCGCGCAAAGAAAACGCGTCAAAACAAAACTAGAGCGCTTTCGGGCGAAGTGGATGCCGGTTCGCGTGAAGAAAACGCGTCAAGACAAAAAGGTCTAGCGCCGGGTAAGCGGCACCAAGGTCGGGTTGCCGAACGGGTCGAGCTGAACGGCTTGCCGCACCGGTGGCGCGCGGACGATCCGCCGGCGCTCCTTGCGATGCACCGGCTTGCTGGTGGCACTGCGCTCCGGCTTCTTCGCTTCAGTGCCCTTCGGCACGGGCGGTGCTTCGACGACAACTTCGGGTCCACCCAGCGTTGCGATCCTGGTCGCGGCTGCGATGGCCTCGGGTGACGGCGGCGGTGCGGGCTCCGGCGTAGCCATCGCGGGTGCCGGTGCGGCGGGCGCGGGTTCGTTGGTTGCGACAGGCGGATCGGTCACGGCGGCGACCTTGGCCTCGGTTGGCATCGGTGCCGCTTCCGTGGAAACCGGTGCGGGCTGCGATGCGGGCGAGGGATCCGCGGCCGGAGGCTGTGGAGCGACCTCAGCGGACTGCGCTGGTGCAGGAGTTTCGACCGCTTGGGCTTCCAGCTTCGGCGGGGCGGGCGACGGATCATCCGTCTTCACCGCGGCGAGCTTCGCCGGCTCGGCAGGAGGCGAAGCTTCGGCAGGAG
>NZ_JACMYP010000342.1 GCF_020889705.1 Bradyrhizobium altum
GGGACTGGCTGCATGCGCGCTCGGGCGAAGAGGTGGCGGCGCCTTCATCGCTCGGTAACACTCGTTATCAGACACTTGCTGCGGCCCCGGGGACATATGTCTTTGAGTGACAACCTCGCCAGCGGGCATAAGGTCGAACCGGGCGCGATCGAAGCCCGGCAGATGACGGTTGACGACCAGGTACTTCAGGTCGCGGTCAGGCATGGCCGCGGCAGCGGACCGCCGCTGCTGCTGTTCAACGGGATCGGCGCCAACTGGGAGTTGGCGAAACCATTCCTTCAAGCGCTCACACACACGACCGCCATCATCTTCGACGTGCCGGGCGTCGGCGGCTCGCCGCGCCCGCTGCTGCCGTATCGCCCGTCGACGTTGGCGCGGCTTGCGGCTGATCTCGTTGCGGAGCTGGGCTACACGGAAGTCGATACGGCCGGCGTGTCCTGGGGCGGGGGAATTGCACAGCAATTCGCCCATCAATATCCAAAGCTGTGCCGGCGGCTGGTGCTTGCAGCGACGGCGCCTGGTTTCACCATGGTGCCGGCGAGCCCCTCGGTGTTGTGGAAGATGGCGACGCCGCGCCGCTACACCGACAAGGACTACATGAACCGGGTTGCGGCGGATATCTATGGAGGCGCATTTCGCGCCGATCCGTCATTGATCGGTCGGCATGCATCCGCGATGCATGGTGCGCGCAACCTGGGTTACCTGTACCAGCTTCTCGCGATGACCGGCTGGACCAGCCTGCCCTGGTTATGGTCGCTGCCGCAGCCGACGTTGGTCCTGATGGGCAGCGACGACCCGCTGGTCCCGCCGATCAACGGTCACATCCTGACAAGTCTGATTCCGAACGCCGAACTCCGCATGATCGATGACGGGCACTTGTTCATGGTGACGCGGCCCGCTGAAACCGCAGCCTTGATCGAGGAGTTTCTGGCTAACGAGAGCCCGCAGGTCGAGCCGCAATCCCCGCTTTCGCGACCGTTTGGTCTCGTCAGAGATCTCGTTCCGACGTCCGAAGGCGGACGCCACCAATCCTAAGCACAGCACAAGGAGGATAACATGACGGACACGAGCTCATACTTCGAGATGCTGAGGAAGTTCGGAAGCGATCTCGGTTTGCCGAAGCTGAACGTGGACGAGTTGCTTCAGGTCCAGAAAAAGAACATCGACGCGCTCAGTCAGAGTGCGAAGGTCGCCGCGCAGGGCGCGCAGTCGGTGGCGCAGAAGCAGCGCGAGGTGCTGGAAGCGGGATTGCGGGAGGCGACGACGCTCGCGCGCGAATACAAGCCGCTCAAGATCCAGGAGAACATCGCGCTGCAGACCGAGTTCGCGAGGAAGATGTTTGAGATCGCGGTCCAGGGCGCCCAGGAAAGCGCATCGACCGCGCGGCAGTCGACCGCGGAGGCGGCGAAGATCATCCAGGACCGCGTGAAGGAGAGCTTTGAGGAGTTCCGCGCCAGCGTTCGTCCGAACAAATCAGTCTGACGTCAAGAAGCGTCTCGGCACGTACAAGGGAGGGACCTATGGCGAACCCGCAGGCGACACGGGCTGCAAAGCCGGATTACGTTCCGCCGCCGATCGACGGCGACTTCTACAGGATCGCCAACGTGCTGAGCGACAGCGAACGCGCGCTGCTCCGTCGCGTTCGCGACTTCACGGAAGGCGTGGTTGCTCCCGTCATCGAAGAGTACTGGGGGCGCGATGAATTCCCGTTCGCGATCATTCCGAAGATGGCCGAGATCGGCATCGGCGGCGTCGGCTACCATGGCTATGGCGCGGCCGGCGGCGGTTGGCTGTTGAATGGCTTTGTCGCCATGGAACTGGCACGCGTCGATTCTTCGGTGGCGACCTTCTGGGGCGTGCACACCGGACTTTCGGCGGGCTCGATCTATCTGTGCGGCGACGAGGCGCAGAAGCGGCGCTGGCTGCCCGCCATGATGCGATTCGAAAAGATTGGGTCATTTGGCCTGACCGAGCCTCTGGTCGGCTCCGCCACGTCTGGCGGGATGACGACGACCTGCCGCCGGGAGGGCGACGTCTGGATCCTCAACGGCCAAAAGAAATGGATCGGCAACGCCACCTTCGCCGACATCAACGTGATCTGGGCGCGCGAAGAGAGTTCGAATCAGGTCAAGGGCTTCGTGGTGGGAAAGGACAATCCGGGCTTCTCGGTCGAGAAGATCAAGACCAAGATGGCGCTCCGCGTCGTGCAGAACGGGCTGATCACGTTGAAGGATTGCCGCGTGCCCGAGGCGGATCGCCTGCAGAATGCCAACACCTTCAAGGACACTGCCAAGGTCCTGAGGATGACCCGCACCGGGGTGGCTTGGTTTGCCGTCGGCTGCCAGATGGGCGCCTACGAGCACGCCTTGCGTTATGCGACCGAGCGAAAGCAGTTCGGCAAGCCGATCGGCGGATTCCAGCTGGTGCAGGATCTGCTGGTGAGGATGCTCGGCAACGTCACGTCAACGCAGGCAATGATGCTGCGGCTCGCGCAGTTGCAGGACGAGGGCGTGATGCTGGACGAGCATGCCTCGCTGGCGAAAGCATTCTGCACCGTCAAGTGTCGCGAGACCGTCGGGTATGCGCGCGAATTACTCGGCGGCAACGGCATCCTGCTTGAGAACCACATCGGTCGGTTCGTGGCCGACGCGGAGGCGATCTACTCCTACGAGGGGACCAGGGAGATGAACACGCTGATCGTCGGCAAGTCGATCACGGGCCTGAGCGCGTTCGTCTGACTTACGGATATCTCGGTCGCATGCCGGTGATCGGGGTATGGCAAGTGGCTGGTAAGAAGCCGCCGTTCAAGTAGCGCCGACATCGCTATTTATTCAGGCCGCGAATGGATGGTTGGATTGTGAGGCGGTACGCAACGAGTTTGCTGCCGTCCAACAGCTCCAGCCCGACATCGCAGACCGGGCAGCGATACTCGCCCTTGGTGCCGGGGACGGATGACAATTCAATTCGCCGGAAACCGGCCCCGCAGTGTGGGCACGTGACATCTGCCTTTATCATAAGGTCACCCTGTGAAATCCCGGCGGTGGCAGTGATAACACGTTGGACGGACCTCGGCGGTAACCTCACAAATCTGGAGAGCGGACGGCTTACCAGAGTCCGTTATGCACCAATAGCGACCGAATTGCTGCGTTGCCGCGAAATGACGCGAAGGCCACAAGCGGTGCTGACTCAGTCTGCAAGTACTCTCTCCCCCGACCCTGCCTTCACCCGCGGATTGATGCCGAAGGAGGAAACAAGCAAGAACTGCAAAAGACGCACGTGCAGGCGGTCCTTGCTTCGCTGCGCGAGATAAGTATTCTATCGCACTGAACAATGCGCACCGTGACGAACTTTCTGAGGGCTTAGTCTGCGGTATGCCACAGAGCAGCGCCTATGGAGAAGAGTTCGGCAAGCGCCTGCGGGCGCGCTCGGCTGTGTTTTTCCGTTCGCTACAGAATACGAATATTGCGGTCACGGAGGTCCGCTCCGACGATCCGGAGCACGGCACATCGGGGTCGCAAATTCGCGAAGACGCCTTTGTGGTAGCGCTTCAACTTGTCGATTATCCGGTCCACGAATGGTTTGAGGATGAGCGAGTGGCTCCCGTGACCTCGTTGAGGGCCGGCGAGACGACGATCTACGATATGAAGCGCAACCCGCAGTTCACCATCAACAATCCATTCCATTCCGTTCATTTCTATTTCCCGCGCGCCGCGTTGAACTTCATTGCCGACGGCGCCGAAGCGCGTCAAATTTCGGAGTTGCGCTATCGACCCGGCGTCGGTGTCGACGATTCGACGATCCGGGCATTGGTCACCTCTCTCATGCCCGCGTTCGACCATCCCGAACAGGCGAGCCGCGTTTTCGTGGAGCATGTGACGATGGCGGTCGGCATACATGCCGCCAAGACCTATGGCGGCATGCAACTGGTCGTTCGCCCACTACGTGGAGGACTCGCACCTTGGCAGATGAGGCGCACTGAAGAGACCCTTGCTGCCAATCTGCAAGGTGACGTCTCGCTGGCCGATCTGGCAAATGATTGCGGGGTATCGTTGGCCCACTTTTCGCGGGCTTTCCGGCGATCGACCGGGCTGTCGCCGCATCAGTGGCTGTTGAAGCGTCGTGTTGATGAAGCCAAGGGCCTGTTGCGCGACCGGACGCTCTCGCTTTCGGATGTAGCGCTGTCCTGTGGCTTTGCCGACCAGCCTCATTTCACCCGCGTCTTCGCAAAGCTGACCGGCCTTACCCCCGGCGCGTGGCGACGAAATCTCCAATGACCGTGTCGGCGAGTGGTTCGGGGCCCGGATTGGTCGGAAATAGGACACCGATAGGCGGGCGGCAACTATTGAGTGCGGCAATGATTCCGGGAAGACCAATGTTGCTTATGGTCATCGCGACTGGGTCGAAGCGGCAGCAAGTCCGGCCGTGTCCGCCATTTCGTCGAAAGCGGACGCAACGCAAAGCGCGGGCGAAACGCGATCGGAGTGTTACGGCTTCTGAACTATCACCGACATCGCCCTCCGGCACCCTAGCGAAGCGCATACCATCAGAGAGGTGCTCGCGAAAGGCGAGCTACGACGGTGACCGCTCTGTGCCGTGCGACGAATGCCCATTTTCGGTCGGATAAGCCCAGCGGTGCGACCAGTAAGTCATTGATTGTTCTCAACCCGGGGCTGTCTCTTAATCAGCGGGTCCCAGGTTCGAGCCCTGGTGCGCCCACCAAAGGAAAATCCTTATTTTCCAGGACCTTCGCGGAGTGGTCGCCGAGAACAAATAGATCTCGCGCGACGGTTCTTGTTGAAGGACCGGTGCGGGCCGATCGCTGCGCGACTTTTCCTTCGTGTCGATCAAAGCAGTGCCGACCGCTTGCGGTTGTGGCGCCCAGAAGTTTGGCTGGCAGCGATCAGAACAGCCGCCGATCGCAGAGCCCGTCGTCGACTTCCTTGATGCCGCGCTTTTGTCCGGCAGAGCATGGGCGGCCGCCGGGTCCGCATCCGCTTCGGGGCATGTCGGCCATCCGACCCTGCTGACATGAGATTGTTACACAGCCTGCCTATCGTCCCCGCCCGACCATGATAGGCTTGTAAACGCGAGGAGCCGAGTTGACCCCCGATGCGCGAGCGTCGAGTGCTCGGCTGTGCCGTGCTCTGATGTTCGGCGTCTGTCTTGTTCTGGCGCCGCCGGAAGTGTCGGCACAGGAGGCGCAGATCGACTTTGATATCACAGCCCAGCCGTTGGCGGCCGCGCTCGAGCAGTATGGTGCCGTGGCTGGCCGGAACGTCCTCTACAACAGCAACCTGACGGCCGGACTGCATTCCAGCGCCGTGCGCGGGCCCATGACCGCGGACACAGCGCTTGCGCGTCTGCTTGCGGGCAGCGGTCTGTCGGCGCGTGTGCTCGGAGAGACGTCTTTCGTACTTTATCCCGCACCGGCCACGGCGCAGGCGGCGCTGCCGGTTCCGGTGAATCATTATTATGCGCGGTTGCAGACCGGCCTTCGGGCCGCACTGTGTGCGGAAGCCGATGCACGGCCGGGCCGTTATCGGATCGCGCTGCAGTTCTGGATCGATCCGGCCGGCAACGTGGAGCGGTTCGCGCGGCTGGGCTCGGCGGGCAGCGCCGCGGTCGATGCGGGCATCGATCACGCGCTACGGCGGATGCAGGTCGACGCGCCGCCGCCGGCGGGCCTTGCCCAACCGGTTACCCTGGTGGTCGTCCCGCAGGGACCTGGCACGACGATGGCCTGTAATGGTTCTCCGGCGCGTCGCGCCAGCGCGGCACCATGACCGAGGCGTCCCTGACGCTGATAAGACGCCTGCTGGTCGAGCGCTATGATGAACTCAAGCGACGTCTGGCAAGACGGCTCGGATCGGCCGAGCTGGCGGGCGAGGCGCTGCAGGATGCCTGGCTCCGCATCGCCCGGGTGGATTCGGTCGGTGTCGTCCGCGATCCCGGCAGCTACATCTTTGGCGTCGCCATGAACGCGGCGCGTGATCGCCAACGCAATACCGATAGCCGCACCCTGAGCGCAGCCGAGGTCGATGGACTGCTCGAGATCGCCGATGGCGCGCCGGATCCGGAGCAGGTGGCGCGCGCGCGTTCGGATCTGCGCGGGCTGGAAGCCATCCTGCACGAGCTGCCGCCGCGCCGCCGCGCGATTCTTCTGGCAGCGCGCCTCGACCAGATGCCGCGGCAGGAGATAGCCCGCCGCTTCGGTATTTCCCTGCGCCTGGTTGAGCTAGAGCTGCAGCGGGCGCAGGAGTATTGTCTGAAGCGGCGTGATCGGAGCGGCGGATAGCATGCGGTTCCGCCCGGCTGGAAACGTCTCCTTGAGAGTGGTGGCAAAAGCCGCCGCATCTCGGCGTAGGTGGGCACGGGGCGGACGCCGACCATGAGCGCGATGGATAAGGACGACATGGAATTCGATCCGCTCAAGCGGGAAGCGGTGGGCTGGGTTCGGCATCTCACCTCCGGACAGGCCACCGCGGCGGACGCCGAGGCGCTGCGGCGCTGGTGTGCCCTGAGCGCGGACCATGTCGCCGCTTTCGCCGCCGCGAGCCGCCTGTGGCGAGACCTTGCGCCGGCTGGCCGCAATGTGCGGGCGGCAATGATGACCGAACAGTTGCCGAGCGCCTCGCGTCCGCTCAACCGCCGTGCGTTGCTCGGCGGCGGGCTCGCGACCGCTGCCGCGGCGGCGGGCGTCTATGCGCTTGCGCGGCCGCCGCTCGGTCTGTGGCCGTCCTGGTCGGAGTTCGCGGCTGACTACCGGACCGGCACTGGCGAGCAGCGCCATGTGGCGCTGCCGGGCGATGTTTCGATCCAGATGAACGTGCAGACCAGCATCGCGCTTCGGCCCGCCGATCCCGGCGTGGCACGGATCGAGTTGCTCTCCGGCGAGGCGGCGTTCGCCACGTCCGGGCGCAGCTTTGGCGTACGCGCGGCCGACCGCTGGATTCTCGCCGACAAGGCGCAGTTCGACGTGCGCTATGTGCCGGCTGGCGGCGAGCAGCCGGTCTGTGTGACCTGCCTCAAGGGCGAGCTGCAGGTCCAGCGTGGCGCCCAGGCGATCGCCATGAAGGAGGGGCAGCAACTGCGCTACGACGCGCGCGGGGAGACACTTGCCGCTGCCGATATCGAGGCCGCCTCTGCCTGGCAGCGCGGCTTCCTGCTGTTTCGCTTCACGCCGCTATCCGATGCGGTTGAGGAGATCAACCGCTACCGGCCTGGCCGCATCTTCATCGTCAATGCCGCGATCGCACGGTTGCCCGTCAGTGGCCGCTTTCGTATCGATCGGATGGACGAGGTTCTGACCCAGATCCAGCAGGCGTTCGATGCGCGTGTGCGGTTGCTGCCTGGCGGGATCGTGCTGCTGAGCTGAGTGCGATCCCCCGATCCGCCGGCCGCCCCGCGGCGACAAGAATTTTTCACAAAAATACCTTGCGGGTTTGCGCGTGGCTTCCCGTCACGCTGGTGTGACCTCTGCGGTGTTCGCTGGAAGGACGTGTCATGCCGGTTCGAGCTCAAGCCATCCATTATCCCCGTGCACGCGGTGAATTGGCCGCCGTTGCGCCGTTGCGGGCGTCGCGCCGGATGTCCCGCGGCGGGTTGATGGCCGGCACCAGCCTGGTGACGTTGTTGCTCGCTGCGTATCCTGCGAGTGCGAGGTCGCCGAGCGGCGCCTGGACGGTCGCGGCGCCGCGTTACGCGGCCGATGCGGCGAGCGCTGCGGCCCA
>NZ_JACMYP010000343.1 GCF_020889705.1 Bradyrhizobium altum
GCTTTTTTTGCATATGCCCTTGCTGGCCCAGGGAGCATCAGATGGCGCACCACGCGCGCTCGCGCGCCGCAACAGTCCCCTGATGCCAGCAAGCTTAGGAGGTGGTCCGACCGTCTTAAAAATTGCGATGCCCGTGGCAGTCGGCAAAATTGGGCAGATATGCGCGGATTTTCGGCTAGCTGGAATAATGCTCGTCAACTGACCGACTTTTGCCATTCGGCGGCTGACGAATTCGAAAATTTCACTTTGCCTTGATGCAAAAGCGCTGGACCGGACTGATTGCCAGCTCGCGCTCTGTTTTTAGCATTTCTTTTGCTCTTCCAGTGGCCGCAATACTCATCGGCGTGTCAAGTCGCCCGCGGTAGCAGAGCAAACCCCGCCAATTCAATGTCGGTGAGGCAGACTTCTGCGGCAGCGCCCCGTGGTTTTACGGGGTGCGATTTGTGAACCATTTCACAGATGCAGGGCGCGATGACTGCTAGATCGTAACGCGCTGGGGGATTTCAGGGGCCCAGTGACAGGGCGCCGCCGGGACACAATATTTCGAGCCCGACGGCGTAGCTTTTTTATGGGCATTGAAAACGGCCTCGGAAGCGCAAAGGATGGTCCTTAGACTGGCGATCGGACCTCTCAAATCCCTTGCGATCGTCGTTGCTCTTCCATTGGGGATCGGTTTAGCGGTTCAAGTCGCCGTGTTCGCGTTGTCCGACCGGGATGTTGGCGGCGCGTTCGGTTCGGGTCTGGCCAGGATTGTTGCTGGCATATTTGGTTTGGTCATCACCATCGTTTCTCAGGCGAATTGCCGATGTCGAGGATTGACTGGAGGGCCCGGATCACGCGCGTGTCACAAAGCCTTGGCAGAAAAGTGCCAATCTCGCCGAGCTGGAATTTCAGGATCCAGACTGGAATGCGTGGCGGGTGCCGCCGAGCGAATATACTCCGCTCGGCGGCGTTCAGCATCAATCTCCAATTGGAGGGAAACGCATGTTCGACGCCGAAACGACTGCGCTGCTAAGGGCAGTGCTAGACGAAGTTTGCGAGAATATTTCCGTCTTTGAAATCGGCGCCAGGACGCACGTCGCTTCCAAGATCCTCGAAGCCGCGGCCAACGGGCGACTCTCAATAGATGAATTAAAAGCAGCGGGTCACAGCGCGCTGAACGCGCCTCCGAGGCGCTGAGTTTCGTCCCGGTCGGCCATGTTACGCGGAGGTGTTGAGCTTCTCGGTGAGGGGCTGTTCGAGACGCCGCTAACTAGCACGCCTTTACCCGCCGTCAAACGCGCGTCTTCACGATGGGCCGTTCCGGTGGATGGCACGAAAGCTAGGGGGAGCCAGTCGTCGCGCTACAAACCTTGCATCTCAAACGGCGTCTCAAACGTCGGATCGGACATTTATTGCGATTGAACGGGCGACAAACTGAGGCGGTCGAAGACAAAAGCAGCGCCGCCCGTTTGAAACTCTTGCAGGCGCGACCTTCCGGCCGAGAGGGTACTAACAAGATCCCGAATATTGATCCATCTCGTCGTTGCGAGAAAAGATTCAGCCTTCAGACAGTATACGCTTGGAACGAAATGGAGCACCGGCTATCGATTCAAAGCTCCCGGTCCTAAGCCCCCAAGCCCGCCGGAAGTAGCGGCCCTCGGCGCCATGAACCTCCGGCGCCGGGGGTCGTTGGTTGAGGAATCCTACATGGCGTCAGCCGTCTCTGCCGGTATTCATCATCGGCACCACTTAGTCGCGACGTGCCGGCAGGTGGGGGCTTTAGGCCGGGCGAAGTCAGCCTTTCGTTTATGTGTGCTGCAGTTTCAGCCTATCGCGCTAGGCGAATAAGATTGTCGCGCTCCGCACCTGGTGCGATGCCACGAGCTTCTGATCCGCAGGCGCTCGGCCGTTTTTCCGAGCCGCTGGTCGAGGAGATAAAACTTTCTTGGTGGTTTGTCTGGGCGTCCGCAGCGCAGGTAAGGTCGAAGAAAATCAAAACCAAGGATCGAAGCATTATTTCCTCCCTCAAAATCGCTGATCAAAATTCATTTTGTCCATCGCGAAATGCGATGTGTCAGCCAACCGCGTCTCCAGAGCCAGCGCAATGATCGGCTTGACCGACGGGTGAAAATTGAGGCGTTCATTGCCCGCTAGGCCTCCTGGGATTGCGACACGGTCCTGGAGGCAGGGCGCAGAATTTACATCATCATAGCTCTCACCTTTTCCTTCCATCCCGCCGACTCAAAGAAGCGCGCCTTTTGAAGAGACGCCTCGAGGATTTGCTTTTCAGATAAGTGAGAAGCGGCCTTCCAATCGCTTCCAAATACGTAAACCGCATTGTCACGACGAATGCTGTCCCGCACAACTAACCCTTGGCGCGCAATTCATATGCGATGTAATCGCCAAAGCCATTCACCCCGACGTATATGGTGGTTGGTCCAAATAAAACCGGCGTGTCTAGGGTACTTTAGATTTCAGAAGATCAATCCGCGTCGATCTGAGCCACGCTCGGGGACGAGGTAGGTGGGATTCTTGGAGCTATTCACCAACACTTTCGGACATGTCGCACGCGCCGATCGGTCGGCAGGTATGAAGCACCTCAACCTTGTCGTCTTGGCAGTTTGGGCAGGGGTCGTTCATTGGGGGTGTGGAGACTGCCGCTGAGCGTTGGACGAGACTGGCCGGGTCGCGCTCAGCGCGCTCTCGGAGTTGCGTGATAGCGCGTTCGCGGTCGCTCTCATCATCCGAAATCAGGAGCGGGTAAACTGTCATATACATATCGAGCGGGACAATCACCTCGCCGAGATCGGGCACGTCCACGATCGCAGGGGCCGTTAGTCCAGCCAGGGGAGGGACGCCGATCATGCGACCGTGAAATCTTACGAACCGTTCGGGAGCTCGACGCACCGGATTGGCGTAGATTGGGTTGCGTGACACAGAGATTGGGCGATGCATTGTCGACCTAGCGTAGATCGCCGGGACGTATCTCGGGTGAGCGTATTGCTGCCTGGGTACATAAACCCGCGCCGTCGGCGCCCGATAGCCTGGTGCGGAGCGCATGACAGGAGTGGCTCGAAATGTTGCGGCGGATCTTGCGCCACCACCATAGGAATGACCGCCGCCGCCGGCTCTCGCTAAACATGGCGATGAGGCTACCAACGCCACGGACAGCACCGCAGCAAGAACCAAGAACTTTTTCATATTGATCGCCCTAAAAACAACTTTTCTCAAAGAGCGACAGTCTTCAGCAACCTGCGCTGAGTTCAAGAGGTTATTTGGTCTTCACCGCAAGCCCGATCTCGACCAGCCGGCGGATAGCCTCAGGTCGGCCAGGCAGATCCTCCTGATGCCGTCGCCAATTATCAACATCTCGCGGGCATATGAATCATTAGCCGGTAACGGGCTCGCTTTGTACGGGAGGACGCCCCCGCTTCGATTCCTGTCATTTATGCTTGATGGCACGTCATAAAGAGACAAGCCGAGCAAGTGCTGGAACACCCGCTCGGCTCTAGCCCAAGCCAAGGAGTGAGCATGGCCCAAGCAATCTAATACAAAACCGGCTTCTTCGCTCTTCCGCGATCCCGCGCCGCGTTCAAGGCGCTGAGGACGATGGGCTGACCGGTGAGCTGGTCGAAACCGACCGGCCGGCCCGGCTGGACGGTGGCGCCGCCGCGTCCTTCCGCCTCCTCGAGACGGCGTAACGGAGGGCGCGATGATGCTAAGGGCCGCTCGATGGCGGCCCTTTTGTACGTTACGAAAATTCGAATTCAAGTTTTGCCTTGGTCCTAGGCTTGGCGTCTGAAACCACGATACGCACGTTCTCTCCCAGCGCGTTGAGTAGATTAAATAGACGCTCATAGGAGAATCCGTCGAAGTTCCCACGCATCAGTCGAGAGACATCGGGCTGCGCAATCCCGATCGTCTTCGCGGCTTGTGATTGTGTGAGTCCTTTTGATCGAATGATCGCGGCAATGCCGAGGACAAGGTCGGCCTTGGCAAGATGCATCTCTGCATCCGGCACGCCAATATCGGCGAAAACATTACCGCTGCCTTTTGTGCTTCTTGCTTTGCTCATTTTCCTTCTCCGCGTGTAACTCAATTGCCGCGTTCAACCGGGTGCGTATCAAGTCCTTGTCGTTCTGGGATGTCGTTTTCCCTTTAGTGGATTTCTTCTGAAAGGCGTGGAGTACGTATATGGCGCCTTTCAGCTGAACCGTGTAGACAGCCCGGAACGTATCTCCGTCAAAACTAGACTTGATTTGAAGGACGCTAGCTCCGCCAAAACCTTTCAGCGGCTTTACATTCTCTCCTTTTTCGCCCTTCTGGGCGGCGCGGAGCGCAAAACCGATCTCCTTCTTGCACGGAAGGGGAAAAGCGGAAAGATCTTCAAGCGATGAGCCGACGAACTCGAGAGGCACATCCTCCTTGCGCTCAGATGACTTTATAGCAGATTTACTATTGGCTATGTCAACGAAAATCTTGTGGTCTGGTTCCAGGAAATCGGGCGGCGAATCTGGTTGTTCTGCGGGTCAGATACAATCTCAACGGGGGGGGCGGCCGCAAGTGGGACTACACCTACACCTTCAGCCCGATCTCGACCGGCCGGCGGATGGCCTCGGGCCGGCCCGGCAGATCGGCTTGATTGCGGCGCCAGTCGTCGAGCCTGCCCCAGCCCCGCAGGGTGCCAAAGCAGCCGGCGATAGGGTGGGAATCGCCCTCAGCCAATGGCTGCATGTGAATGGATATTGACGCGACAATTGCAGAGCCCCTGCGATCCGTGTTCAACCGGCCACGTGGGTGCCCCAGCCGATCGCAACGCTTCGAGACCAAGTCCTCAAATCGGAATTCCCGGGCTTTGTAACCCGTCTTCGGGCCGTGCCCAAGTTCTGCCTGCCGACAGAAATGTGGTCGCCCGCCGGCTACCGCCTGCGCCTCTAGCGCGGAGACCGCGTCCTGCTGATCACCAAGGACGGCACGACTGGATGAAGCGCTTCCCTTGGATCGTTGAGGCCGCACTGTCCGACTATGAGCAAGGCGAGATCGGGCCAGACTTCCGCACGCAGGAGCCGGTTTTGCGAGTCTCTGCTGGCTCGTTCGTCAGCACCTTCGCTAGAATCTCAGCCTGTTCTTTGGTGAGATTCTCGGCAAAGGGGCCATCTTTCTTTATCTGAGCTGGCCCTTTGAGTTCGCTGTCGTAGACCATCCAGCCGATGCTTCCTTGCCGAACGAGAAAACGGCTTCGCATCAGGCGTGCATTAATTTCCATGTAACCACCACGTGTGGACGCCAACTGGACGGCCAAACGCGTTCCTGGGCGCATTGTGCCACGCGAGGAATTAGACAGTTGTCAAGTTGAGGTAGCTCGGGAAGACCACGATTACGGGCCGGCAATCCTTGCTGCCACATGGAACGGTGAATGGTACGGTGGAACCTTCGGGGGGCGTCCCGATCGATACTAGGAATTCGAGCCCGGAAGAATTTCAGGAGAGTCATTATGCGAAGTGTATTGGCTGCCGGATTGGTTGGATTCTTCTTATTAACGACGTTTGGCCGGAAGCGCCTGTGCCCAGAGCGCAAAGGCGAAGCCAAAAGAAACTCAGGCGACCGGGCAAATGATATGCACATCGTCTGGAGGATGTAGGCCGGTCAAACCGGGCTGTCGCCTTGAGGCGGTCCGAACAGGGAATACCGGCATTACGTCTAACGTGGAAGTTTGCAAATAGGGGGGCGGCCCCCAGCTCAGCCTCGCTGGGCAGTTTCTTTCTGAACGGGAACGGCAGACGCGGATTCCGGTTACCGGGAGGTCCAAGTGTTGCCCTGCCCAATAGCACTTGGACGATCCACTTGGAATGTCGGCCTCAGCGTCCCCCCGGGCGCTCGGACCGTTTCTTTTAGGAACGAAGCGCGAGCACTCGCATTGGTCGCCCTGTTCGGTGCCGCAACGCTACCGGCACTGCGACGCCCAGCTACACACTGGCCCCAGCATGTGCCCGCTCGCTGGGGCCGTCTCTTTTCTTCAGCGCATCTATTTCACGGGCTCCATCATGGGTTTGCCTTTGTCGACGATACGAACCGTCAACATCTTCAGGGTTTTGTCGCCGGCCACCTTGACTCCACCATGGGGAACGTCGCGAATGTTGATCGTCGCTGCTCCCGTAGGAAATGGCACCTCTTTGCCCTCAGGTAGTGCCAACGTTGCACCCTCCAGAACATAAACGGCTTCCTCGCCATGGTGCGTGTGGCGAATGAGATTGTTTCCAGGCTGTACGTCGACGACGCTGACTACAATCTCCATATTCGTGCCGGTCAAATCGGCGCGCTTTAACTCGGTGCGGTTGGTTTGAGCATCGGCTGCGCAGGTAAAGGCGAAATAAATCAAAGCGAGATATCGAAGCTATCTCCTTTAAAAATAGATGAATGAATTCGGCAGGTTGTTTGCCATCGCATACGGATGGGAATAGGTATTCGACCGCAACTCCGGGGCGAGTGTAACAATGGGGTTAGACACGCGGGAGGCCCGCGCCAACGCAAGTAAGGCCGGCAATCAGCAACGCGCCCGCGCACGTCTCCAAGACGATCGAGCGATGCTGACTTGCGTACAGGGCGAGCACAGATCCCATGATTGTGCTCACGATACCGAATTCCACGATCATTGATTCAATCACTGAGCTTTGAAATGGCTTTGTCGAATTGAAATGAAATATCTCTGATACTACACGATGCCACGTCGGCGTGGTCGACACTGCTCTGCTTAACGTTAAGCCCCACTCCGTGGATTTACGGATGCGGGCGCCGTTAGTTCATCATCCGGTTTCGGCCTCTTGCATTTTAGGATGGGCGCGCCAACGCCGCCGCATCGGCAAGCGTGATTGCCGGTCCAAAGCGACGGTCGTGTGCCGCAGAACGGGCTCTATCGCCTGCGTTCAGGATGTTTGTCGACGGACCTCTTCGCTGCGGAAATCACTTCCAGCGTGCTCTGATAGGTCTCGTCCTGACGGTTTGACCCCCAAGGGGTTATCTCGCCAGGAAACCGCCGCCAGGCTGTTCGATGACCACTAATCGGTGCGCCGAATATTTGAGTTCGTCTGCCACATCCGCGGTTCCGACCCTCTTTCCAGACAAAACAGCTGCAAGGTCCTGGCGTTCCAATAGAGGAATGGCGACTTGACCAGTATCACGGCTCCCCTGGCCACCAGGTCGACTGAGGGTTCGGGCGAACACCCCGTCCGCAGTTTCCGTAGGAAGGCTCCCGAATTAATGTCACTCGCCAAAGCGATTGACCGGTTCATGTAGAAATCTCTCTGTCCGGCTTGAGGGCGATCAATGCCAAGAGGGCAGCCAAGCTCAGAGCCGATGTGACCGCAAGCGTATAGCCGCCGAGCGTCGAATCAGGAATCCGAATATAAGGGGCGCGAGGGCTTGAGACAGCCGCGACGGCGCGCCGAGCAGTCCCAGGCGGTAGCCGTAATCCTTCGGACCGAATATCGCCAGCGGCAGCGTGCCGCGCGCGATCGTCAGGATTCCATTCCCCGCGCCGTGCAACAGCGCGAACACCCCCGCGAAGCCGCCGCCGAACAGGCCGATGACGCAGGCCCCCAACGGGTGCGTGATGCAGGCCAGGCGCGCGGACCAGAGCGGATGGAAACGCTTCAGCAGGCTCGCTTCGACAATGCGCGCCGCCACCTGCGCCGGACCGATCAGTGCGCCCGCCGCGATCGCCTGCGCCTGCGTCGCACCGAGCGA
>NZ_JACMYP010000344.1 GCF_020889705.1 Bradyrhizobium altum
CTGAGACCTGCCGATTGTCCTGCATGACCGGAATGGGAAATTCGCCACCTGCCAGGAAGCTTGCTGACTCTCCGGACATGGCGGTAAGATTAGGTTCGGCAAGTACCGAAGCGAGGTGTTCGCTGGCGAGTGCGTCAAGGACAGCACTGACATTCGCCCCGCCAACGCCGAATCCGATATTTGCCGTCCCGCCGCCGCGAGCCGCGGCGGTACTGCCAGATCCGCCGCGGCTAAAGCCAAAAACGAACGTGCCATTTTGACCTGAGACGGAGAGGTTAATGCCGAGCTCCTTCATGGCGCTGCGCGAGACTTCGGCGATGCGCACGCTCAAGTTGACCTGTAATGATCCAGCAACCTGAATCTTATTCACGACTAGTGCACCCGCACCGAGAAATTGCTCTGTCACCTTCTTGGCGGCATCAACGACATTGGCGTTTGGCGCTGTCCCGCTAAGAATCGCGCCGCGTGGGGTATAGCTGACTCGGATTGGATAGTCCCCGAGCTCAGCCTTGAGCGCGGCACGGAGATCCTCGACGGGTTGCCTGACGACAACACGAAGCTCGGCTAAAGCTTCTCCGTTATCGTTCAACGCAAACAAGCTGGTCCGTCCCGACTTTTTTCCGAATACGAAGATGGTCGTGTTCGACGGCGCTTGATAGTCGGCGATCGCCGGGTCGGCAACAAAGATGCTCGCCGCGGGCGCAGGGAGATGGATTGTCTTACCTTGAGAGGAGGCAAGATCAAGAGTTCCGTTAAGGCTATCAGCAGTGGCGCGCGCCGCCCTCTGAACGCCGTCGCGTTGTGTCTGAGCTGCGGCGCACAATGGAAACAGTAGGGCGGCCGCGCACGAGATGTACGACAGGGCGATCATCCGGCGCCCAGCATCACGACTAGGGAAGGCCTTCAAGGCTCTCTTTACTTTCATGTTCGATCGAGCTACGCCGCTTATGCGGCATTATTCAGCGCAAGGGAGTAACCGACGCCGCGCGCGGTCTTGATGGTTAGCGTCGCACCGGACTCACTCAAAATGCAGCGCAAGCGGTAGATTCCGACCTCAAGCGCGTTGGTCGTGACATGGTCGTCGAAAGCATATAGGCTGTCCTCCAGTGAGGATCGCGGTACGGTACGGCCAGCGCGACTGAGCAAATGCTCAAGTATGCACACTTCTCGGCGCGCAATTCTCAAGATGCGATCACCAACCGAGACTTGTCTGGCGACAGGATCGAAATTGAGATTGCCGAACGTAACGAGCGGGGCTGTCATTTGGGTTGCCCGTCGCAAAAGAGCTCGCATGCGAGCAATGAGTTCGTCGATCGACACGGGCTTTGGCAGGAAATCGTCAGCGCCAGCGTTGAAAACGGCAATCCGCCTGCCGAGATCATTGAGGCTGCTCATCATCATGGCTGGCGTCGAACATCTCTCGCGCCTCAAATGCTTCAGCCAGGTCAAGCCGTCTCCATCTGGAAGAACCAACTCCAGCAGGAGAACGTCGTAGCTGGCGCAATCAAGGGCGGCTGCCGCCTCGTCCAGGGTGCGCGTCAGATCGACCGCAAAACCGTCGTTCAATAGCGCTTCCTTCACTGCACGCGCAAAATTCGTATGGTCGTCGACCAGGAGAATTCGCATTTGATTCCCTTTCGTCCATCGCCACCAAGCTGAGCGCGTCACGATCGACCGCGAGATCGGGCGAAGCTGAAAAACGATCGCTTCGGCACAAGCGTTGAAGATTGGCGGCCAGGAGCACTGGGATGGTGAGCCGAGATCAATCTCACCCGATCCATTGCCGGCCGATAGGTGACCGCGCCGGCGTGCCCGTGACGGCGCGTGTCGTCGGCGATGCTCAAAGTGAGTGTATCGCCCGGAAGCCGGATGAAATTATTCACTGCATCATGTGCCTTGGTGAACCGCTCGCACTTCTGCGCGCCGATGGCCGCAGTGCTTCCGGTCGTCGACCTGTTGGTGGCGGTATCCTTGGCGCAAATGCGCGCGGTCGAAACCAATGTGAAGAGAATTTTTGGGGTTGAAGCTGAACAGAGACAAGAAGTTGGCATTTGGAGCTCCCAAGTTGCCTTAGTCCGAAGTCGGTTTTGCTATGCCGTTGACTTTGTGGCCTCTCTAAGTCACGGCAAATGCAGGTGTCGTATTTGAAGGCAGGTGACGTGTCGCAGCTGGCCCATGCGCCGAAAGCCGCTGGACGAAACGACCGAGTGCGTTCGAGCTAAAGACAAGTTCTCTCGATAGCCGGCAACCTGACCTGGCGAACGCGAGCGGTGCAGTCATTCGATCGCCTCCAACATCGCCAGCGTTGCGGCGCATCGAACACAGTTGTTGCGCGATGAGTGCGATCCCAGGTCTGCAACGTCACGCACCTAGTTAGGCGGTGTCGCCGGCCGTATTTCGTCTCTCGCCACGAACAGCGACGGATTGATCTGATCTCAAAATTGGCGCTGCGTTGCGTGCGGCGAGGGCGAGGAGAAGGTTGCGCGTCCTGCTCTCGATCGGCACGTGGCGTTCCGCCTGCAACGAGCCCGTGGACGTTTCCCGGTGCATCGGTGACGCCGACAGGGTGTCTTCGGGAGGAGTGCTCGAGAAGCGTGACCGAGCCGGTCGGCGCGACCTTGAGACGTTGAGACATTCGCAATTCTTGGTACCTGCCAGAAATGTCGGGCGACAGAGAACGTCGCGACTTGTCAGAAAGCTTACAATCTGACGTTACGTGCGGTTCAAGCCCATTCGAGCGGTGATTACGTCAATACCTACGAACTTGTGGCCTCCCGACGCAGCGATGACCCCCGCCTGGGGCGCACAATCGATCTGCGCGAGGGCAAGTCCAGCGCGTCTTGAATTGGCAGGCATTTCGTCGATAGAGACGTCGCACGGCGGACGTATGGGCCGCAGCAAGTGGTGCGCATGAAAGGCAATCTTTCTTGAATGCGTTCAAAGGTCGTTCTCAAGACCGAGACGCTCGACGCTGTAGCCGATCGCGGCTACTTCAACAGCCCGGAGATCCTCGCCTGCCACGAGGCCGGCATCACAGTGACGCTGCCCAAGCCGCAGACGTCGAATGCCAAGGCGGGGACGGACGCTTCGGTAACCAGGACTTTGTCTATTTGCCGGAAGATGACGCCTATCGCTGCCCAGCTGGGGAGCGCTACCTTATCGCTACCGAACGAAGAAGACGGCAAGATGTTGCGGCGCTACTGGACCACAGCCTGCAAAATTGTGCGCTCAAATCCCAATGCACGCCAGGATCAGAGCGGCGGATTACAATGGGAGCACGAGCATCTGCTCGAGGCCGTGCCGCAGCGCCTTGACGCAAACCCGGAAGCGATGCGCCAGCGGCGCGAGACAATCGAGCATCCCTTCGGTAGATGAAGGCCCGCATTGGGGCGACGGACTTCCTCACCAAACCCTTCCGAAGGTCGCCGCCGAGATGGCGCTCTCCGTCCTACAATCTGACGCGGGTCATGAACATCGTCGGGACCAAGCCACTGATCACTGCGATCGCGGCCTGAGACAAGCGCGGTTGCTAGCTTCCGGACCGACGCCCTTTGATGCCGTTTTGCACGGCCAAGACCTGAGATGAACACCCTGAAACTTGTATTCGGTGGGGCATTGTGGCCGCGATTGTCAGGACTGGGATTGGAAGAATCAACAGGTGGATGAGTGCCGGCGAGCACGCGCAGCCGAATTGGATCCAATCCACGCATTCCATAAGGGCCCGCGACGTGTCGGGGTCGCATCACGAGGCCGGACACACGTCAGCACCCGACCACATGCGAAGTTATATTTTGCTTGCATCTACTGGGCCGGAGAAGCCGGTCAATTGCCCGGCGATGTCCTCGGTGCCGCGGCCATCGGCAAACACATAGGCGACCGCCGGCGGCGATGGGCCGCCCCATGGGCGATCATCCATGGCATGCGCCCAGGAACTGGCAGATACGGGTGCGATGTCGCCCGGGATCGAGCACCGGCATCGGCGTCTCGACGCAGAACAGCCGCGGCGAAGCCTGGATCGTCCGCAGCTGAAGTTCATAAAGGCTCTTGAGCCACCAAGCCGCACGCTTCACCAAGTTGGCGAGCGTCGCGCGGTCGAGATGAATGCCTTGGCCAGCCAGGATCTGCACTTGGCGGTACAGCGGCAGATACCAAGCGAACTTCGAGACTACCACGTGAGCCACGAGTGCGGTCGATACCATGCCGCCCTCAACCAAACGCGGCAGCGCCTTCGCCTGGACCACACCGTCGGTGCAACCGTGGCAGGCGTATTTGGGACGGATCGTCCGCAGCACCCGCAGCATCGCCGGGATCACGTCCAACACCTCGCTGACGTCCTCGCCGATCTTGTGAAGCCGACCCTGACAGCAAGGGCACGCGGTCGCCGCCGGCTCCAGCACCTGCTCGCAACGCGGCAGGTGCTTGGGCAGCGCGCCGATGTTGCGATGCGCCTTCTTGCGCGGCTTGTCGGACGGCTTCGTCGCGGGCGCAGAGTCGTCGGTCGGCGCAGGTAGCGTGGTGGCGTCGGTCTCGAGATCGCCCAGCTCAAGAGCTAGTTGGGCCGCGACAATCACCGCAAGCCGCTCCGAGCGCTTCCCGAAGATCATCTCCTTGAGCGTCTGCATCGCCACGCGCAGCTTCTCGTTCTCGACGTCAAGCGCGAGCATCATCTCGGTTAGCGCTGCTGGATCTGTCGGGAGAGCGTCGGGGCGAATCGCCATGATCAGACGATACGTGCGCCCACTCCATGCTCCAGCGAAATCCTCACCTCTCAGCCAACAACGGCCGGCGGCTTCACAGGCTTGGGTGAGACACGCGTCCACACCGAGATGCACCGCGCCATCGCGGATCGGCGGCCAGGTGAAGCGCCCCTGGTGCAGCCACTTCGTCACCAGCACCATGCTGCTGTCGTCCCACGCCAGAAGCTTCACTCGGTCCATGCGCTTGCTGCGGAACACGAAGACGTCGCCGCAATACGGGTTCGCACGCGGCGCTTCGCTCACCAGCGCCGATAGCGTGTGTATCGACTTGCGAAAGTCGACCGGCTGTGCCGCCAGCACCACCTTGAGGTCAGACCGCAATGCAATCAACGGTTGTCCCGAAGCGCCGATAGCACTGTCGAAAGCGTCGCCAGCTCCACTCCGGGCTCAACCCGGATGCGTGCCCGCCCACCTCGATCTCGATCGTCCCGCCAAGCTTACCTGGAGGCGATGCCATCTGCGGCAGCACCTTATCCGCGGACGCTAACCGGTCCGGCTCGTCTGCCGTCGCCGGACCGCTCTCGGAAGCGATCGGGACCGGCACGAAGCCTGGCGCCTGAAAGCTCGCTGCCGTCGCGAACTTGCGCCGCCACACCGTCAGCAGCCCACGCCATGGCGCCGAGCGACCTCGGCCCCTTCCTCGAAGCTCTCCGCCGTGATCCCGGCCTTCTCTTCCGCCGTCCAGTGCCGTCGCCGACGTTGCCCCGTGATCACCTCGATCCGACGATAGGAGCCGCCTTCCTGCCTGGCATCAAGCATGGCTTCATGCATGGCATCTGCCATAGCCCACCTCCAAAATACAGTTACCCGGCTGTATCGCAGCTCATTCGCGTGATGCCCAGGTGGGGGCTCATACCGGTTACGATACAACGGGCAAAAGCAGGCCAAGGCCGCAAAAATGGCCACCATCACTGCCGCCACCGGTCTTCTGACTCCCGGCAGTCACTCCAACGCTCGGCGCTCCACCTGACGATTGACCGAAACCACGAATACCGAGATCAGGTTTATCTCGCTCATCGCGTTGCCCCGCCGTCATTGAAATCTGTTGCTCCTGACTCGTCGCGGTAAATCGAGCCTTAGCCACAGGTGAGCAGCCGATACAGAAAAGTTGAGATAGCTCCAGGCTGGACTGCGCGATCCGAGGGAGGTCTGGAGACACTAGCCGGCGCTATTCAGGTTGCGCAACCCGCCGCGAGGTGTGGCCGCAATCGATTGCGCCTCGCTCGCTGCTCCGTACATCGATGCTCCATCCACTTGAGAAGGTTTCTCGAGCCTGGGCAAGATGGGCAACAATCCCAGTGTGTCTAAATTCCATTCCCGTCCGACCGAAAGTCCTATCCAGCACTCCGCAGAATTGCTAAAATCGATTTGTTTCAACGAAGAGTATCCAGCTCTTGGATAATTCGGACTATGCGCTTCAAGGGACTTGATCTAAATCTCCTAGTCGCGCTGGACGCCCTGATGAACGAGCGGAACCTCACCGCGGCCGCACGCAGCATTAACTTGAGCCAGCCAGCGATGAGCGCGGCCGTTGCCCGTTTGCGGGGCTATTTCCACGATGAAATATTCATGATGAGGGGCCGAGAACTTGTCCCAACACCTCGTGCGGAGGGACTCGCTGCCCCGACTCGAGAGGCTTTGCTGCGCATCGAACTCTCTATTATGTCCCGGGACTTCAACCCAGCCCAATCGGATCGCCGCTTCAGGATCTGCCTTTCCGATTTCGCGACACTCGTTTTCTTTCGAAACATTGTGGAGCGGGTCGCGCGGGAAGCTCCCGCCGTCAGATTCGAGTTACTGCCTGTCGCCGACGAGCCCGATGAGCATCTTCGGCGCGGTGAAGTCGATTTTCTCATTATTCCGGACCTGTTCATGTCGAGCGCGTATCCTAGGGCGACACTGTTCGACGATACATTGGTGTGCGTAGGCTGCAGCACGAACAAGCGACTGTCACGGAAACTTACGTTCGAGAGATACATGTCGATGGGGCATGTTGCGGTAAAGTATGGGCGTACGCGGCAGCCCTCGATCGAGGAATGGTTCTTGCTCGAGCACGGTCTCAAGCGACGCAACGAGGTCATCGTACAGAGCCTTAGCATGATCCCGACTGTACTGTTAGGCACGGACCGTATAGGAACGATGCCCGCTAGGTTGGCCGAGCATTTCGCAAAAGCCATGCCTCTCCGCATCGTCAAATGTCCGCTCCCAATTCCGACATTCACCGAGGCCATCCAGTGGCCCGCCCTTCACACCAGCGATCCGACAAGTACTTGGATGCGGGAGATGTTGTTGCAAGAAGCCTCGCGGATGGCTTCTTCTCGTGAGACGATGAGAAAACTGAGACACCTCTAGGTTTACGCAGAGCGTCTCACAACCTGCTCTTGGCACCATTGATCTTCCCCCGAGAAAATGGACAGGGTTAAGCTGCTTTTTTAGCTCCATCTCGATCGGGCTGATAAAGCCGACGGCGGAGTGACGACGAGTTCGATTATAGAAGGCCTCGATATAGGCAAAGATATCCCGTGTGGCTTCTGCCCGTGTTGCATAGTGCGTGTGCTGGACGAGCTCCGCCTCGAGCGTGTGAAAGAAGCTCTCCATCGGAGCGTTGTCATAGCAGTTGCCCTTGCGGCTCATCGACGCCCTGAGGCCGGCGGATTGCATCAGCGTGCGGTAATCCGCCGAGGCATATTGGGCGGATTCAAACGGTCGTCGCAACACCAATTGTTTTCACTCATGACAGTAATTCGTCAAGCGCTTCTGCCGGCGTTTTCCAGCCCAGTGTCTTTCTCGGTCGGGCGTTGAGGGCCGCTGCTACAGCGGATATCTCGTCGGCGCTGTGGATGCTCAGGTCTGTGCCTTTCGGAAAGTACTGCCGCAGCAACCCGTTGGTGTTCTCGTTAGTGCCGCGCTGCCAAGGGCTTTGCGGGTCGCAGAAGTAGACTTGGATGCCC
>NZ_JACMYP010000345.1 GCF_020889705.1 Bradyrhizobium altum
CCTGCGGAACCGGGTCGGATCGCACCGCAGCCGGCTCGCTGCCCGCATTGCCCTTGGGCGCATCGACCTTGGCCGTGTCGGGCTGGCTGGCTGGCTTCGCCGGCTTCTCGGCCTCACCCTTGTCCTTGTCCTCGCGCTTGACGGCCGTCTGGGATTTGGGCTCGTCGCCCGCCGCTTCGCCCTTGGGCGCCTCGTCGGACTTCGGCTCCTCGACCGGCTTGCCGCGACGGCCATGCTTCTGGCGCGACGGCTTGCCCTCGCCCGCGGCCTGCGGCGTCTGGCCATCGTCGGGCTTGGCACCCTCCGGCGTCTCGCTCGGGCGCGCCATGCGCTTGCCGCGGTGGCCGGGACGTCCTTCGGGATTCAACCCGTCCGTGTCAGGCTTTGAGCCTTCCTTGGCACCTTCCTGCGGCGCCGCACCCTGGTGCTGCCGGCGAGACGGACGCTCGGAGGCCTGCTCCGGGGACTGGTTCGCCTCCTGACGGCCTTCCCTGCCCTTGGCTCCCTTGGGCTGATCCTTGGCCTGGTAGCGCGGATCGTTGGCGCCGTTCGAAATCAGAAAGGACGACAGCACGCCGGCCATGTCGCTCGACGTCGTGTAGTGCTGGCGCAGGAAGCCCGGCAGCGACCCCGCCGGCACGGTCTTCAGCAGGCCGCGCGGGCTCTTGTGGCAGGCTGTGCAGGTATTTGCGAAAATCTGGGAGGGGCTTTTGCCGGCCTCGAGGTTTTGCGCACGCGCCGAACCGGCCGACAGGCCAATCAGAAGCGTCACCGTCGCCAGACTGAGGGCTCGGCTCAACATTCCTTAAGTCTCCAGATTCCGGAAAAATCGCCGCCTGCGCCTGATGGGTCGGCCGCGGCGGTCACCTTTTAGCCGATTATCGCGCGAATGGAAGCGCGCGCGTGCCGCATCCACGCAATTGTCACATTTTGGAATATCGGCTTTGACCACAACGCAATAGCGCGATCGAATTCCCTGCCTATGTTTGGCTTGGGGACACATTGGAGTGATCAGCTCCGGTGGTGTCGGTGTGCAGCTTGCCGTTCCGTTGGTGTCTCGATGGACCGATTGTTGCGATACTTCTTGGGGCGCTTCATCCGCCGCGGTTCGATCGCGTTCACGACCGCAAGCGGCGCCCGATTCACCTGCGGTGACGGCACTGGCACGCCAGCTGCCGCGCGATTCATGACCAGAGGGGCCGAACTCCGCATCCTGGTCGATCCCGAACTGTATCTCGGCGAAGCCTTCATGGACGGCACGTTCGTGGTGGAGCAAGGCACCATCGCCGATGTGCTGGCGGTCCTGATGGGCCAGGCGGCAATGTTGCCGAACTTTGCCAGGTTGCAGGCCTGGCTGCGGTTCCTCGGACGGCGTGCCCAGCAGATCAATGTGCGCGGCCGGTCCAGAAGCAATGTCGCCCGCCATTACGATCTCGACGGCCGCCTCTATTCCCTCTTCCTCGACGCCGACAAACAATATAGCTGCGCCTATTTCGAGACACCGGACGCCACGCTGGACGACGCTCAGTTGGCCAAGAAGCGCCACCTTGCCGCGAAACTCCTGATCAAGCCCGGCGACCGCATCCTCGACATCGGTTCCGGCTGGGGCGGACTCGGGCTCTATCTTGCCGAGATGAGCGGTGCCGACGTCACCGGTGTGACGCTGTCGACCGAGCAGCTGCAGATTGCCAACGCCCGGGCGGCGGAGCGGAACCTGGCGGATTCGGCGCGTTTCCTGATGCAGGACTATCGCGACATCCCCGGCCCGTTCGACCGCATCGTCTCGGTCGGCATGTTCGAGCATGTCGGGGTCGCCTACTACGAGACCTTCTTCAAGCGCTGCGCCGAGCTGCTGAGTGACGACGGTGTCATGATGCTGCATTCGATCGGCCGCTCGACCGGCCCCGATGTCACCAGCCCCTGGATCCGGAAATACATTTTCCCCGGCGGCTACATCCCGGCGCTCTCGGAGGTCATGCCGGCCATTGAGAAGGCCGGATTGCTGATCTGCGACATGGAGATCCTGCGCCTGCACTATGCCGAGACGCTGAAGGCATGGCGCGAGCGCTTCATGGCGCGGCGCGAGGAAGCCGTACGGCTCTACGACGAGGCTTTCGCGCGGATGTGGGAATTCTACCTGGCCGCCTCGGAGATGTCGTTCCGGGTGCAGAACATGATGAACTTCCAGCTGCAGCTCACCAAGCGCCAGGGCGTGGTGCCGATGACCCGCGATTATATCGGCCGCGAGGAAGCCCGGCTGCGGCTGAAGGAAGCCGACGCCACGAAGCCCCGGCTGCAACTCGCCGGCGAGTAAGTCGGCAGGAATTGGTGCTGCTAGTTGCGCAGGCTGTAGGCCGATCCGCAATGCGCAAAGGTCGGCGCCGGACGCGCCAGATGGGCCGTGGCGGCCGAAATCAGGGCGGCATCGCAGGGAACATTCCGGACCTCCGGACGCTCCGCCTGCTCCATGGCGTCGACCAGCACCGCCAGCCAGCGGCGGTCGTCCATGCCATCCGCCCGGCCAAGCTTCAATCGCGCTGTCTGAAACCCTCGAGCCATCGACGCCGTACCTTGCCTGAGCGAATACAACCCGGGAGCCGCCGGGTCGTTCCCGCGAACCTGCCGCAAAGAAATTGCGGAGGGTGTGATCTGCTTCACAGAGGTCTGCTCCGGTCTGTCGTAGTGGTCCGGAATGACCCGAGAACCGCACCAGACGATGTTGGACCCGCAACGCGACCTCGTAACCGACTACGCCTTGATCGCAACCGGCGTCGCGGCCGCCTTGATCGCGCTGGCTTTCCTCATCCTGGTCTGAGGAACCGAGACCAGCACCACCTCGTCGCTGGTTGGGCGCGGCAGCCAGAAAAAGGTTCAGGCCGCGTCAGATTTTTGCCAACGACATCGCTGACCGGCCGGGCTCCGCCAGTTTTCGACCGAAACCCCGTCAAGCGGAATGCATCCGGCCGTGCCGGATTCACACATTGCGTTGTGTGAATCGTGCATAAGAAACATCCGTCCTTTCGCTTCGTGCCGGGCTGGCGCTTGATCGCGGCCCCACAGCCGAAAATCTCAGTAACGACCAAATCAGAAGAATAAGCTCGTTCATGGCCTTGATTGATTCGAACGTCCACAAGCTCGCGCCCGACGCCGCGTCCCCGACCTATCGGAGCGCGCCGCACAACATCGAAGCGGAACAGGGGCTGCTGGGCGCGATACTGGTCAACAACGACGCCTTCTACCGGGTCTCCGATTTCCTGGAGGCGAAGCACTTCTTCGAAGCCATCCACCAGCAGATCTATGAAACGGCCGGCAGTCTGATCCGGATGGGCAAGGTCGCAAATCCCGTGACCTTGAAGACGTTCCTGCCTGCCGAGCTGGACCTCGGCGGCATGACGGTCAACCAATACCTCGCCCGACTCGCCGCCGAAGCGACCACCATCATCAACGCACAGGACTACGGGCGTACCGTCTACGATCTCAGCCTGCGCCGCAACCTGATCCAGATCGGCGAGGAGATCGTCAACGTCGCCTACGACGCACCCGTCGATTTTGCCCCGCGCGCGCAGATCGAGGACGCCGAACGACAGCTCTACAGCCTCGCCGAGACCGGCCGCTACGATGGCGGCTTCCAGCGCTTTGCGGATGCGCTCACGGTCGCCGTCGATATGGCGGCCAAGGCGTTCCAGCGCGACGGCAAACTGTCCGGCATTTCGACCGGGCTGCGCGACCTCGACACCAAGATGGGTGGATTGCAGCCGAGCGACCTGATCGTGCTCGCTGGCCGTCCCGGCATGGGCAAGACCTCGCTCGCCACCAACATCGCCTACAACATTGCCAGAGCCTATGTCCCCGAGGTGCAGGCGGACGGCACCACCAAGGCGGTGAACGGAGGCGCGGTCGGCTTCTTCTCCTGCGAAATGAGCGGCGAACAGCTCGCCACCCGTATTCTCGCCGAACGCACCGGCATTCCCTCCAGCCATATCCGGCGCGGCGGCATCTCCGAGCTCGATTTCGAGAAGATCCGCGACTGCTCGATCGAGTTGCAGTCGCTGCCGTTCTATGTCGACGAAACCGGTGGTCTCTCGATCTCGCAGCTCACCGCGCGCGCCCGCCGCCTCAAGCGGCAGAAGGGCCTCGACCTGATCGTGATCGACTACATCCAGCTGTTGCAGGGCTCGGGCAAGAAGGGCAACGACAACCGCGTGCAGGAAATCACCGAGATCACCACCAATTTGAAGGCGCTGGCGAAGGAGCTCAACGTCCCCGTGATCGCGCTGTCGCAGCTCTCGCGCCAGGTCGAGAACCGCGAGGACAAGCGGCCCCAGCTTTCGGACCTGCGCGAATCCGGCTCGATCGAGCAGGACGCCGACGTCGTGATGTTCGTGTACCGCGAGGAATACTATCTCGCGAACAAGGAACCACGGCCCGGCACCCCGGAGCACGCGACCTGGCAAGCCGAAATGGAGCGCGCGCTCGGCAAGGCCGAAGTCATCATCGGCAAGCAGCGCCACGGTCCGACCGGCACCGTCGAACTGCACTTCGAAGCCAGCGTCACCCGGTTCGGCGATCTCGCATCGGACGGACTGGTCCCGGATCGGCCCCCCTCCTACTAGCGGTGGGGCACAGTTGAAGGCCGCTGGTCCCGCTTGTACAACTGAGCCATGAACATCGTGACCGACGCGAAATCGCAGCTGACGCCCGAAGCCAGTTTGCTGGCGGCCCATCCGACCGCCACCGGCATCCTGACCGTCGACCTCGACGCCATCATCGCCAACTGGCGCAAGCTCGAGAAGACCGCGGTCCCGGCGGAATGCGCCGCCGTGGTCAAGGCCAACGCCTATGGCTGCGGCGCCGAGCAGGTGTCGCGGGCGCTGGCCAAGGCCGGCTGCAAGACCTTCTTCGTCGCCACCGTCGAGGAGGCCGCCGTGGTGCGCGCGGCCGTTCCGCAGGCGACCGTGTATGCGCTCGGCGGCTTCTTCCAGCAGACCGGCGACGCCTACGCCAGGATCGACTGCAAGCCGGTCATCGGCGATCTCAACGAGCTCGCCGAATGGGACGTGTTCTGCCGCCGCTCCGGCTGGTCCGGCGGCGCCGCCATCCATATCGACACCGGCATGAACCGGCTCGGGCTGACGGTCAGCGAAGCGCAAGGCATCATCCCGCGGATCAATGCCGGCGATCACGGCATCACGCTGGTCATGAGCCACCTCGTCTCCGCCGAACTGCTCAACAACCCCGCCAACGCCAAACAGCTGGCGAGCTTCCGCGAGATCGCGAGCCTGTTCACCGGCGTGCCGGCCTCGCTCGCCAACTCCTCCGGCGTGTTCCTCGGCGCCCAATTCCAGTTCGAGATGGTGCGGCCGGGCTGCGCGCTCTATGGCGTCAATCCGACGCCGGAGGCCGACAACCCGATGCAGCAGGTGGTCGATCTCAAGGCGCGCATCGTGCAGATGCGCAATATCGATCGCGGCGAGACCGTCGGCTATGGCGGCACCTGGACCGCGCGCCGGCCGACCCGGCTTGCGATCGTCTCCGCGGGCTATGCGGACGGCTATTTCCGCGCCGCCAGCGCCAATGACGGCACCCGCGGCGCCGAGGTCGTGGTCGCCGGCAAGCGCTGCCCGATCGCCGGCCGCGTCTCGATGGATCTGATCGTGGTCGACGTCACCGATCTCGACAAGAATGCCGTGCGGCGCGGTCACATGGTGACGCTGATCGGCGAAGGCATCACGGTCGACGAGGTCGCGCATCATTTCGGCACCATCGGCTATGAGGTGCTGACCAGCCTCGGCCGTCGCTTCGTACGCATCTACAAGGGCGGCGATGCCGTCGCCACGACAAGCGACGCGGTGACGGAGAAGAGCGAAGCAGTCGCCACGCCAGCGTTGCCGACGGCAGCGCCGGCTGCGCCACCGCCACTGCCCGCCGAGCCACCCGCCCCATCCGCTTGACACGATAGATCGTCGCGATCCCCAGCCCGCATGAAGATCGCGACCTTCAACATCAACAACGTCAACCGCCGGCTGCCGAACCTGCTGCGCTGGCTGAAATCGGCCAAGCCCGACGTCGTCAGCTTGCAGGAGTTGAAAGCCAGCGACGCCGAATTTCCCGCGGCCGCGCTCGAGAAGGCCGGTTACGGCGCGGTGTGGCAAGGACAGAAGACCTGGAACGGCGTCGCCATCCTCGCGCGCAAGGCTGAGCCGGTCTTGATCCGCACCGCCCTGCCCGGCGACCGCGACGACCATGAGGCACGCTACATCGAGGCCGCGGTGCGCGGCATCGTCGTGACCAGCCTTTACCTTCCGAACGGCAATCCGCAGCCCGGCCCGAAATTCGACTACAAGCTCGCCTGGTTCAAGCGGCTGCGCGCCCACGCCGCCAAGCTGCTCAAGCAGGAGGTCCCCGTGGTGCTCGCCGGCGACTACAACGTCGCGCCGACGCCTCTCGACATCTATCCGACCCGCTCCTGGGACAAGGATGCGCTGATCCAGCCGAAGAGCCGCGCGGCTTTCAAGGCGCTGGTCGATCAGGGCTGGTGCGATGCGCTCCGCACGCTGCACCCGGATCAACAGATGTTCACCTTCTGGGACTACAAGCGCCAGCGCTGGCCGCGCGATGCAGGCCTCCGGCTCGATCATCTCCTGCTCAGCCCCGACGTGGCAGCGCGGCTCGCGAAGGCCGGCGTCGACCGCGATGTTCGTGGCGAGGAAGGCGCGAGTGATCATGCGCCGGCGTGGGTCGTGTTGAAGTGATCGGTGGCGGACTTGCGCCTCGTGGTGGTCGCGACGCGGATCGGATGATGCCGCACACACCACCGTCGTCCTGGCGAAAGCCAGGACCCATAACCACCGCATTTGATTGCGAACGGGATCGTGGCCCCAGCGTCGCGCAACGGCTGATGCTTGGGGTAATGGGTCCTGGCTTTCGCCAGGACGACGTCGAATTTGTTGCACGGCGTGCGAGTCAAACATCCGCATTCTCGCGGCACAGGAGCCTGCGGTACACGCGAATGCGGCCGGATGTGGCGGACCGGGTACAGCCGGAGGTGGTGCAAATCGACTAGCCTGGCGTCGATTTGATTCATGCATTGGGTCTGCCCATGAAGACATATTTCGTCGCCGCCTCCGTGCTCATGCTCGGCATTGCAAGCGCGTCCGCTGCCGACCTTGCCGCCCGCCCCACTACCAAGGCGCCCCCGATCGTCGCCGCCACCACCGACTGGAGCGGCTTCTACCTCGGCGCCAATGGCGGCGGCGGCTGGAGCCGAAAGTGCTGGGACATCGTGCCCTTCGCCATCACCAATCCGGCGCTCGGCGTCGTGAATTTCACCGGCCCGGAAGGTTGCCACACCGCGAACGGCGCGACCGCCGGCGGCCAGATCGGGTATCGCTGGCAGCAGGCGGCCTGGGTGTTCGGCGTCGAAGCGGAGGGCAATTGGGCCGACCTCTCCGGCTCGAACCCGTCGGTCGCCCCGCCGTTTGCGGGCTTCGCCAACCGCTCGAAGATCGATGCCATCGGCCTGTTCACCGGACAGATCGGCTATTCCTGGGGCGCCTTCCTGCTGTACGCAAAGGGCGGAGCGGCCGTCGTGCGCGATCGGCACGAGAGCTTCATCACGCCGGCATTTGGACCGGGCGTACCGGTCGGCTTCATCGCCGACCGCGGCAGCGAGACGCGCTGGGGCGGCGCGATCGGCGCCGGCG
>NZ_JACMYP010000346.1 GCF_020889705.1 Bradyrhizobium altum
CCCGCGGGCACGCCCGATCGACCTGTCACGCAGCCGCCGCCAGACCGGCGCGCGTCTTGGCAAACGGCACGAAGCCCGGCAGCGCCTCGATCCGGCGCAGGAACGCGTTGACGCGCGCATAGTCGGAGAGATCGACGTTGCCTTCGGGCGCGCTCGACAAATAGCTGTACAGCGCAACGTCCGCGATCGTCGGCTGCGCGCCGACCAGCCAGTCGCGATCGGCGAGATGGGCTTCGAGTCGCTTCAGCAGCAAGTGGGCGCGCGCGATCACGTCGTCCGGATTGTGCTTCGCGCCAAACACCGTGATCAGCCGAGCCGCGGCAGGCCCGAACGCGAGATCGCCGGCGGCAACTGACAGCCAGCGCTGCACGGCTGCGGCACCCTTTGCATCCTGCGGCAGCCAGTCGGTGCGGCCGAGCCTGGTCGCGAGGTACACAAGGATCGCGTTGGAGTCGGCAATGATGGTGCCATCATCGTCGAGCACCGGCACCTGACCGAACGGATTGAGCGCGAGGAATTCCGGCGTCTTCTGCGCCGCGGACCTGAGGTTGACGTCAACCAGCTCGTGCGGAATGCCCAACAGGGACATGAAAAGGCGGGCGCGGTGTGCGTGGCCGGAGAGAGCAAAGTGATAGAGTTTCATGGTGCCGTTCCTAATGTCGTGGACGGGGTCATCCCGACCGCGACCTCAAGGTGGCCCATTGCATTGGATATTATAATTGCCGGTCGCGGCACTTCATTGTTGCATATATCGCAATAGTACCTCTATCGCGATGGCCGGCTTCTGCGACGCAGCCTGTCACACCTCGACGATCACGTAATTGTCTTCGATGTGCACCGGAAACGTCTCGGCGACATACGGCCCCTTCTGCAATTCGGCGCCGCTTTCGACCGCGACCGGATAGGAGCGGATCCTGAACCGCTTGGGATCGAACCAGGACTGGCCGTTGCGCATGTCGAATTCCCAGCCGTGCCACGGACAGCGCAGCATCTCGCCGACACGGTCGCGCCGATAGATGCCGGGCTCCGGCGACGTCAGGCGCGCCACGCAGGCCGCCTTCTCCAGCGGCGCGCCCTCATGCGGACAGCGATTGAGCAGCGCAAAGAACTCGCCATTGACGTGGAACACGACGATGTCACGGCCCTCGAGGCCGAACACCTTGTTGCCGCCGGCAGGAATCTCACTGGTGCGCGCGACGATGTGACGGGCCATCTCGATCCTAGAACTTATAGACCGCGCGGGCGTTGCTGTTGAAGATCTTGCGCCGCTCGGCGTCCGTCAGCGGCGTCTTGAAGGCGTAGCGCGCGTCGTCATAGTCCCAGTGCGGATAGTCCGACGAGAACAGCAGCCGATCGATCCCGACCCATTCGATCAGCTGGCGCAGGTGCTTCGCTTCATCCGGCTCGTCGATCGGCTGGGTCGTGAACCAGAAATGCTGCTTCACATATTCGCTCGGCTTGCGCTTCAGATGCGGCACCTCGCTGCGGAAGCGCTCGAAATGCTGGTCCATCCGCCACATCGTCGCGGGGATCCAGCCGAAGCCACCCTCGATGAACACGATCTTCAGTTTCGGGAAGCGCTCGAGAACGCCTTCCAGCACAAGGCTCGTGAGGTTCGAGGCCACCGTGTGCGCGTTCGACTGATGCTCCTCGCAATAATAGGACGGCCAGCCGCCACCGGTCGGCGCATGCCCGCCATAGCCGCCGACATGGATGCCGAGCGGCAGATCGAGTTCCTGCGCGCGTTGATAGATCGGCCAGTAGCGCCGGCGGCCGAGCGGTTCGTTGGCGCGCGGCGAGACGTTGATCTGGATGTACTCACCGGTTTTGGCGCAGCGGTCGATCTCGGCGAGGCCGAGGTCGGAGCCGTCCTGCCCGACCAGGATCGAGGCCTTCAGCCTGGGATCGCGGTGCGCCCAGAAGGCGAGCTGCCAGTCGTTGATGGCGCGTTGGATCGCGGCGCCGAATTCCAGATTCTGCTGCGAGAAGATGAAGAGGTCGAGCACCTGCAGGATGCCGAACTCGACATCGAACGGATCGAGATGCTGCTTGCGCATGAAATCGAGATCGGAGCCGGGTACGCCGCCAGTCGGCGGCCACGCATCGCGCCGCGCGATCAGCGGCGAGGAGCGCGGATATGGCGTGGTGCCGATATAGGGCGTGCGCAGATGGCTGCCATATTCCTTGAGATGCTGCTGCCAGCGCTTCGGCAGGAACTCGTTGAGGTCGCTGTGCGCATGAATGCTCGGATGGATGTCGCAATCAATGATCTTCAGCCGCGTCGCGGCGGTGGTCTCCTGGTCGAGCATCGGGCGGTCGATGACCTCACTCATGCGATCCTCCATTTAGTTTGGCGCATGATCTATTCGGAAAACCGGTTCCCACTTTTCCGGATCATGCGCGCGAATTACGAGTCGAGCTTCAGACGCGGGAACGTTTCAATCGGGTTGTCTTCGCACATTCGCTTGACGAGGCTCGCCGGCAGGTGCGGCGGGATCGGATCGTCGCCGTCGAACTGCCAGTGCGGATAGTCGGACGCGAACAGGAACATCTTGTCGGAGCCGATCTGGTCGATGACATCGGCGACGCCGGTCGCATCCATCGGCGCGTCGAACGGCTGCATGGTCACGCGGAAATGGTCGCGGATGATTGCGGCCGGCTCGCGCTCCACCCACGGCACCTCGACGCGGACGCCGCGCCAGGTCTTGTTCGCGCGCCACATGAAGGCCGGCAGCCAGCTGACGCCCGACTCCATCAGCACCACGGTCAATCCCGGATACTTCCCGAACACGCCCTCATAGATCAGGCTCAATGTCTGGGCCTGGAACGCCTGCGCTTCGGCGAGATAATATTCGTAGCGATAGGACGGCCAGCCGATCGAGCTCGGCGCGCCGCGGTAGGCGCTGCCGGCATGGATCGCGATCGGCAGTCTGTGTTTCTCCGCGGCCTGATAGATTGGCCAGTAGTGCCGCCGCCCGAGCAGCATCTCGCCCTGCGAGGGCACCAGCACCGAGACGAAGCGGTTGTCACCGGCGCGGCGCTCGATCTCCTCGACTGCAAGGTCCGGCGCCTGGATCGGCACCACGATCGAGGCGCGCAGCCGCGTGTCCCTGGCAAGCCACTCCGCCGCGATCCAGTCGTTGATCGCCTTGCAGAAGTCCGCCGCCATGTAGGGATCGAACACCGCCTGCGCGCCATAGACGACGTTGCAGATGGCGTGGCTGGCGCCGAGCTGGTCGAACGCGCCGCGCTGCACCATGGCGAGATCGCTGCCCGGCTTGCGGCCGTCGGCAGGCCGCCAGTCGGCGCGGCCGGACAGCGGCATCGAGGGCGGATAGGAATTGAGATCCAGCCCGTCGATGGCGCGGCTGACGACCTGTTCCTTCCAGTGATCGCTGAGATAAGGCAGCAGCGTGGTGCGTGTTCCCCCCACCGCGGGATGGATGTCGCAGTCGATGCGCGTGGCCGCCATGGCGTTCCTCGGACTGAACTTCTTGTCTTGGTTGTTGGCGGCATCGCTGCCGCGGAGCGGACTGTGACGCCGATGGCGCGATCGTGCAAGCGGGTCCACGCGGGGCCGCCCTGTCCTGTGCGCGCACCGCCCTCACGCGAAGTTGCGGGATTGCGTGTGAACGGCATCACCCATGCGGGCCACGGGACATGCTAGCGATTCCGCGCCGCGGAAAGCGCAGATACAGGAGACGGGAATGAGACTTGGATTGAGACTTGGCCGATTGACGATCCTCGCATGTTCATTGTCGCTGGCTTCGTCCGCCGCATGGGCCGCGCCTGCGACCACGTCCGGTTCGGTCGCGCTGGCGCTCGCAGGCGTGGTGGCGCCCTATTCGCCGCTGCCGGCCAAGGAGAAGAAGGCGGTTGCCGCGTTCTTTGGCGGCAACAGCAATGTTCACCTCATCGGGAAGATCACCGTCACGGCCGACAAGGTCGTCTGCCGCGCCAGCAATGTCGACATCACCTCGCGCTCCTGCGCGCTGACCTTCGGCAGCAGGACCCACACCGTGAAGGGCAGCGAGGCCAACGCGATCTACGCGACCGTGGCGCTGGCCGGCGTGCCGCCCGACGGCGCCGCAGGCACGATCTACGAGGCGCTGTCGAAACTGTCCTGCACACTCGATCCCACGGTGATCAAGGACAAGGCCGGCGGCGGTGCCGACTGCAGCTTCGAACCGGGGAACTAGCCGCCGCGTTCAATCTCCCACAGCGACGCCCAGCCTGGCGGCGACGCGGCGTGCAGTTTCTTCCCGCTGCGCCGTGATCGCGCGCACGGCCTGGCGCGACTGCTGCAGGATCTCGGGTGGCGCGGTCTCCGGCGTGCCGCAGTCGAACGGCGGCTCCGGCGCATATACCATATAGAGCTGGATCGCGCGCGCGGCATCGTCGCCGCGCAATTCAGCCGCGAGCCGCAATGCGCCGTCGATGCCCGCCGTGACTCCGGCGGCAAAGACGAAGCTTCCGTCCACCACCACGCGTTGGTTCACGGGCGTAGCGCCGAAGAACGGCAGCAGGTGAAACGACGCCCAATGTGTCGTCGCCCTGCGCCCCTTCAGAAGGCCGGCCGCTCCGCAGATCAGCGCGCCCGTGCAAACCGAGAAGATGCGGCATGCCCCGGCCGCCTGCCGGCTGATCCAGCCGAGCACTTCCGCGTCCTCCATTAGGGCTTGCTGACCGAAGCCGCCGGGCACGTGCAGCACATCGAGCGGCGGCGCTTCGGCCAGCGTCGCATCCGGTGTCAGCCGCAATCCCTTGATGTCGCGGACGGGCTCGGCGGTCTTGCCGTAGATGCGGTAGGTCGAATTCGGAATCCGCGACAGCACCTCGAACGGCCCGGTCAAATCGATTTGATCGACGCCTTCGAACAGCAGTGATCCGATCCGCAAGTGGACATCGTGAGCAATCATCGAACTTCCCTCAAACTTTCTTTGCGCTATGGACAAAGCGAATCTAGCGCGGCACGTTTCGACGATGACGCCAACCAGCCCACGTTTCTCGCCAAACGGCCGCCGCCTGATTGAAGTGCTGGCTTATCCGGCGGTGCAATTGCTCGATGTCACCGGGCCGTTGCAGGTGTTCGCATCCGCCAACGCGCTGGCTGCCAAGGCAGGCAACGCCGAGCCATATGAGGTCCGCGTCGTTGCCAAGAATGGCCCGACGATCGAGGCATCGGCCGGTGTCGGGCTCGCGGTGCACCCGTTGCCTGCCATCGGCACTGCGGTCGACACGCTGGTGATTCCGGGCGGCGACGGCGTCAACGCTGCGGTGGCCGATCGCGCCCTGGTGGACTGGGTGCGCGGACGCGCCGGGCAGGCACGCCGCACCGCATCGGTCTGCACCGGCGCGTTCCTGCTCGCCGCATCGGGCGTTCTCGATGGCCGTCGCGCCGCGACGCATTGGCAATTCTGTTCGGAACTCGCCGAGCGCTTTCCCGATGTTCGCGTCGAGCCCGATCCGATCTTCGTGCGCGACGGATCGTTCTGGACATCCGCCGGTGTCACTTCCGGCATCGATCTCGCATTGGCGCTGGTCGAGGAAGACCTCGGCCGCGCAGCGGCGCTTGCCGTCGCCCGCTATCTCGTGGTGTTTTTCAAGCGGCCCGGCGGCCAGGCGCAGTTCAGCGAAGTCCTGTCGCTGCAAACGACGGACGACAGGTTCGGCGCGCTGCATGACTGGATCAGCGGTCATCTGGCCGACGACCTCTCGCTTTCGACGCTGGCGAAACAGGCCGGCATGAGCGAGCGCAGCTTCAGCCGGCACTACGCTGATGCAACCGGGTTGACGCCGGCACGCGCGATCGAGCGATTGCGGGTCGAGGGCGCCCGGCACCTGCTCTCGGAAACGCGCTTGCCGGTCAAGCGAATCTCGCAGCGCTGCGGCTTCGGATCCGAGGAGACGATGCGCCGCAGCTTCCTGCGCGTGCTGTCGACCACACCGCAGGACTACCGCGCCAGATTTGCGCGCTGAGACATGATGTCGTTAGCGAAGGACTCCGCTTTACGTCGCCCCGCGTGCGGGGAGAGGTCGGAACGCATCGCCAGATGCGTTCCGGGTGAGGGGGAGCCTCCGCAAACGCAGCTATCGCCATCGATGCGGAGACGGCCCCTCACCCCAACCCTCTCCCCGTAAGAACGGGGAGAGGGAGTGCAGCGCGCAGCGATTGACGCGCAGCTGAGATCGGCTCAACGATTCCAGGCATGCGCCTGCAACGCCGGCTCCAGCGGTGGATTGGTCACGCTGCCGGTGTAGTTAGTGATGGTCGATGCCGCCACGATGTTAATCACCTCGAGCACGAGGTCCTTGTAGAACCCGGCCGCCAGGAATCGTTCGATCTCCTCGTCGTCGAGCCGCCCGCGCTTTTCGATCAGCGACCTCGCCAGCGTCGAGAGTGCGCCGAGGGTCTTGTCGGCAGGCGAGCGGCCGGCACGCATCGCATCGACGTCGGCCGGATCGAGGCCGGCCTGCAGGCCGAGCGCGGAATGGAGGGCGACCGCCCAGGTGCAGCCATTGGTCACCGCATCGGTGAGCAGCACGGTCTGGATCTGCTGCTCGGTGAAGCTGCCGCCGTGAACCTTGTCGAAGATGCCGATGAAGCTCTGGATCAACACCGGTGACGTCGCCATCGTCGCGGCAAGGTTAGGGATCATGCCAAACCGCGCCTCGACATCACGCAGGGCCGCCTTCGAAGGTTCGGGGGCGGAGTCGAGCGTATGGACAGGAAAACGTGCCATTGAACTGCCTTTCACTGTGGTGATTGGACCCGAGGCCGCCGGACGCAACTGAGCTGTTGCGATCGACGCGCCGGCATCAGAGTTCGATGGGAGCTATCTAGGCGCGCCCTGACGCGAACGTTCGCCAAACTCCCCACATTCCACGCCATCCGCGGGGCCTGCGCTGACGCTCAGCTACGTCGCGCGACACTGCCTCAAACGGTGGCACGGTCCTTCACCCGCCGCGTCACGATGCCGAGCAGGCGGCCGAGCGTGCCGGCGGCGGGGCCCTTCTTGCGGGCCAGCGCGAGCGGCGCGACGAGGCCTGTGGCGCGGTCGAGGCGGAGATAGGACACGCCTGCGGTCTCCAGCCGCGCCATCGATTCCGGCACGATCGAAATGCCGAGCCCGGCCGCGACGAGGCTCAGCGTCGACACCATCCGCGTCGCCTCCTGCGCCACCTTCGGGCTGAAGCCCGCCGCGCGGCAGGCGGCGATGATGCTGTCGTAGAGGCCCGGCCCGGTCGGACGCCGGTAGAGGATCAGCGGCTCGTCGGCGAGCGCGGCCAGCAAAATCCGCCGGCGCGTGTCCTTGCGGGCGCGCGGATGATGGTCGGGCAACGCGACCAGCATCTCCTCGTCGAGCAGATGCGTGATCGTGAGGTTCTCCAGCCGCTCGCTCGGCGAGCGCACGAATGCGGCATCGAGCCGGTCGGCCTCGACCGCTTCGATCAGCTCGCCGGTCGAGGCCTCTTCCAGAGACAACGTGATCGCAGGCGCGCGCTCGCGCATTTCGCGCATCACGCCGGTGACGAAGGGATGGAAGGCCGCCGAAGAGGTGAAGCCGATCGCAAGCTGGCCCTCCTGGCCGCGGCTTGCGCGGCGCGCGGCTTCCACCGCGAGCTCGGTGTCGCGCAGGATCGCGCGCGCCTTGCCGACGAAGGCACGGCCGGCGGCGG